>CANQII010000110.1 GCA_947623875.1 uncultured Oscillospiraceae bacterium | reverse complement strand
AGAGCCTGTAAGCCGCCGGGGACGCTCTGTCCGGTGCGCTTCAGATAGCGGGCGATATCGAAGAAGGGATTGTCCATGGTGCGCCCCACCCGGGCCGCCGCCTCGCCGATGTAGAAGAGGTCTCTGCCGGCGATGTTGTATCCCACGAGAGTGTCCTCCCCGATGAACTCCAGCAGCGGTCCGATCTTCTCCTCTATGGTGGGCATTTCAGCGAGCATCTCGTCTGTGATCCCCAGGTCTGCGGCATACTTGGGATGCATTCTCCGTCTCGGCCGCAGCTGGGACCTGCGCTTTTCCTGGATCACGCCGCCCCGCACCCGCACGGCGCTGATCTCCACGATCTCCGCATTGCCCGCCGCATCCGGCCCAGTGGTTTTCACGGAGATGGCGGTATAGGCGGTGAAGTCCGGGTGCAGCCGCTCCGGGAAGCCCCAGTCCTGGTTGTCCTCCAGCACCTCCACCGTGACCCCAATGGACTCCAGCAGCGCCTGGGCCTGTACCAGCTGCTGGCCGGTGCCGGTGAGGCGGAGCGTCTGGGATCCTGGCGCTGCGGCAGGCAGGAAGGGAATCCGCGCCGATGGCTTGGGTGCGCTGGGAACAGGGGTGGTCTCCAGATTGCGGGTGTCCTGCAGAAAGGACGCCGCCTTCTGAATCTTCTGCGCCATGTCCTCCTGCCATTCCCGGTCGCTCATGGTCTTGTTCAGCCAGCGGGGATTGAAGAAGTTGGGACTGTCCCAGATCATCTCCGCCGCATCCCCCAACGGGGCGCAGTGGGCGATGTAGTATGTCCGAATTTTCTCTTTCTTGTTCTCCTTCTCCCGCTGGTCCATCACCTTGAGGTAGTCCTTCACCACGGCGAGGGGCTGGTCCACCATCTTCAGCAGCACCTTCACCTGCTTCTCGAAGGCCTCATAGGGCGCGAGATAGGCTTTCTTCACCGCTTCGCACTGATCTTTGATCTGCTTACGCAGCCGGTCCAGTTCTCTCTTGTCTGCCTGGGCGGCCTTCAGGGAGTCTTCGGTGTACACCAGATTCCTATACCGGTCCAGAAGTTCCGCCAGGCTCCGCCTCACCTCTTCAAAGTTCTCCGCAGCCACCTGTCCCGGCTGCTGCCTTGCGATCAGCTCCAGCGGTTCCATGGCGATCCTCCCTTGCAGACTGTGCCGCCTGTGCGGCCTCGCTGTACCGCATTCTAGCACAGATCCATCCCGTGGGCAAGACAGAGGAGCTATGGAAAAACATCGCCCGAAGGGTACACTTTGGCTGGCATCGGATTTTTGTGAAATCAGCACTTGACTTTCTCCTCCCCCTGTTCTACGATGGTGATACGTTTCACGGAGGCAATCACGGCCTCTGTCTTGCGCTTTTGGCACCTTTGGCGTTCCTTTTCATCGGCGGCTGATTTGAGCAGAAGGAGACAACTATGAATCCCGAGATTCCCATCCATGCGGTACCTGCCCGCAAGCGCAGCAAGAAGGTTATCCTGCTCGTCCTGGCCATTCTGCTGGCCGTGGCGGCCATTGTTGGCACCATCGTCTGGCAGCACGTCCGCCCATACAGCCCGTACAAGTTCCGCCCCAACAAATGGGAAGAGCCCTACTCGAAGAACATCCCGCTGGACGAGATGAACTTCGGGGAGTACGGGTACTATTTCCGCAACTACGCTTTGGGGGCCTATCCGGACATGGTGAACACCGTACAGCTGCCCTGCGATGTGCGATACTACGCCAAGCCCGGAGACAAGGAGCCGGTGCTCACCCTGCAGAAGGGCACCACTGTTGTTATCGCCCTTCCTGCGGATGAGGGCGTTGGCATCCGCTGCTGGCCGGACTATCAGAAGGGCTGGAGGTATGGCACCCCATTCCCCGTTGAGGGGAGTACAGAGGACACCGCAGAGCGCCAGATGTACTACGTCCGCACCAAAGACCTTGTGAAGGTGGCAGAGGTGTTTGCAGACACGAACTGGCGGTACTTTAAAGGCGACTTCCTCACCAAGCATGCAGCGGCAAAGCGGCTGGTTCTCAGCATCGACGTCAGCCTGTACCAAGACGGCTGCTTCTGCTCCCCAGACCTGTAGGGCGGAAAGACAAAAGACCACGGCTTTTGGGCCCCGCACCGGCAGCGCCGGTGCGGGGCCTTTTTTCTCCCGGCTGGGGCAGGACATCGAATTCAACAAGAAAAAAGATGGAAAAATCTGCGTCACGGCAAAACTACATATTGACACGGGCGCCCGTTTGGACTACTATATCTTGTGCTGCCGCTTTCCCCTGGCAGCGCCATCCAGGCCAAGACCGGAGGTTCCCCCATGCAGATCGGCGGCTTTCAAAAACTCACCCTTTTGGACTACCCCGGCAAGGTGGCCTGCATCGTCTTCACCAAGGGCTGCAGCTTCCGCTGTCCCTTCTGCTACAACGCGGATCTGGTACTCCCAGACGGCCATACAGACCCCTGCACAGAGGCGGATGTCCTCCGATACCTCACCCAGCGCCGGCACCTGCTGGAGGGCGTGGTGGTAACCGGCGGAGAGCCGCTGCTGCAGCCGGATCTGCCGGCCTTCCTGGAGGAGGTCCGGGCACTGGGTCTCTCCATCAAACTGGACACCAACGGCAGCTTCCCGAAACGCCTGCAGGATCTTCTGGAGCAGAATCTCGTAGACTACGTAGCCATGGACATCAAGAACGCCCCAGATGGGTACGGAGCAGCCACCGGCCTTCCCAACAACGCAGCTGTACCATTGGTAGAGGAGAGCCTACAGACCCTGCAGGCCTCCGGCATCCCCTTTGAGCTTCGCACCACGGTGGTCCAGGGCATCCACACCCAGGAATCCCTCCGGGATCTGGCCCAATGGCTGCAGGAGAAGCTCCGCAAGCCGGTCCCCTGGTATCTCCAGTCCTACCAGGATGAGGGCCGCATCATCGCACCAGGCGGACTGTCCGCCTTTTCCCCCACAGAACTGCAGCAGATCCTGGCAAAAGTGCAGCGCTTCTGGCCAGATGCTGCTTTGCGCAACGCAAACTGAACGAGAAAACGAGCAATCGAGAAACGGAGAATACGAATATGAGCAATTACACGGTTGTGAAGCGGGACGGCAAGTGCGTGGAGTTCGAGCTTCACAAGATCATCGATGCCATCCGCAAGGCCTTTGACGCCACGGACAAGCACCAGCACACCGAGGTGCTGGAACTGCTGGCCCTGCGGGTGACCGCGGATTTCGACAGCAAGATCCAGGACGGCCGCATCACTGTGGAGGAGATCCAGGACAGCGTGGAGCGGGTGCTGTCCCAGTCCGGATATGCAGACGTGGCCAAGGCGTACATCCTGTACCGCCGGCAGCGGGAGAAACTGCGCCAGACCCAGAGCACACTGCTGGACTACAAGAAGACGGTGGACAACTACCTGCGGGTCTCAGACTGGCGGGTGAAGGAGAACTCCACCGTGACCTACTCTGTGGGCGGCCTGATTCTCTCCAACTCCGGCGCCATCACCGCCAACTACTGGCTCAGTGAGATCTACGACGATGAGATCGCAGACGCCCACCGGAATGCGGACATCCACCTCCATGACCTCTCCATGCTCACCGGGTACTGCGCCGGCTGGTCTCTCAAGCAGCTCATCCAGGAGGGTCTCGGCGGCATCCCCGGCAAGATCACCTCTGCCCCGGCAAAGCACCTGAACACCCTCTGCAACCAGATGGTGAACTTCCTGGGCATCATGCAGAACGAGTGGGCGGGCGCACAGGCCTTCTCCTCCTTCGACACCTATCTCGCCCCCTTTGTGAAGGCGGATCACCTCACCTACGACCAGGTGAAGAAGAGCATTGAGTCCTTCATCTACGGCGTGAACACCCCGTCCCGCTGGGGCACCCAGGCGCCGTTCTCCAACATCACCCTGGACTGGACGGTGCCCTCCGATCTGGCGAACCTACCGGCGATTGTAGGGGGCAAAGAGATGCCCTTCACCTACGGGGACTGCAAGCCCGAGATGGACATGGTGAACCGCGCCTTCATCGAGGTGATGGTAGAGGGAGACGCCCAGGGCCGGGGCTTCCAGTATCCCATCCCCACCTACTCCATCACCCGCGACTTCGACTGGTCTGAGACGGAGAACAACAAGCTGCTCTTCGAGATGGCGGCCAAGTACGGCACCCCCTACTTCTCCAACTACATCAACAGCGACATGGAGCCCAGCGATATCCGCAGCATGTGCTGCCGGCTGCGCCTGGATCTCCGGGAGCTGCGCAAGAAAAACGGCGGCTTCTTCGGCAGCGGCGAGAGCACCGGCTCTGTGGGCGTGGTAACCATCAACCTGCCCCGGATCGCCTACCTCGCCAAGGACGAGGCGGACTTCTTCAAGCGGTTGGACAAGCTCATGGATCTCTCCGCCCGCTCTCTGAAGATCAAGCGGACGGTGATCGGGGAACTGCTGGACGCCGGTTTGTACCCGTACACCAAGCACTATCTGGGCTCTTTCGATCACCACTTCTCCACCATTGGCCTTGTGGGCATGAACGAGGCCGGTCTCAACGCCAACTGGCTGCAGAAGGACCTCACCCATGAGGAGACCCAGGTGTTCGCCAAGAAGGTGCTGAACCACATGCGGGAGCGGCTCTCAGACTACCAGGAGCAGTATGGAGACCTGTACAACCTGGAGGCAACCCCGGCGGAGTCCACCGCATACCGCCTTGCCAAGCACGATGTAGAGCGCTATCCGGACATCAAGACCGCAGCAGAGCCCGGCGGCACCCCCTACTACACCAACAGTTCCCACCTGCCGGTGGGCTACACCGAGGACATCTTCACCGCCCTGGACATCCAGGATCAGCTGCAGACCCTCTACACCTCCGGCACCGTGTTCCACGCCTTCCTGGGCGAGCGGCTCTCGGACTGGAGAACCGCAGCCAAGCTGGTGCGCTCCATCGCCGAGAATTACAAGCTCCCGTACTACACCCTCTCTCCCACCTACTCCGTCTGCAAAGACCACGGGTATCTGGTGGGCGAGCAGAAGGTCTGCCCCATCTGCGGCCAGAAGACAGAGGTGTACAGCCGCATCACCGGCTATTACCGCCCCGTGCAGAACTGGAACGACGGCAAAGCCCAGGAGTTCATCCAGCGCAAGACCTACCAGGTGCACGGCGCCGCCTTCCCCGCCGCCTCTCAGCCCAGCGATACCCCCACTGCAGCCACAGAGACTCCCAAGCCGGCAGCAGCTTCCCTGTCTCGAAAGCTCTTCACCACCGCCAGATGCCCCAACTGCGTGCTGGTAAAGAGGAAGCTGGAGGAGGCCGGCATCCCCTATGAGACCGTCTCCGCCGAGGAGCAGCCGGACCTCTGCCGCGCCTACGGCATCCTGCAGGCCCCCACTCTGGCAGTGGATACCGCCGATGGCGTCCAGCTCTATGTGGGCGCCGGCGAGATCCTCGCCTATCTGGAGCAGGCAAAGATGGCGGGCTGAGCCGCTTACCCATCAAAAGCCACATGAGCATTCACCGGCCAGGCTATACGATGCCTGGCCGGTGTTGTTCTCCTCAGGTTCTGTTTCGGGCGCAGTGTTTCACATGCTGTGCACCCCAACTCATTTTTGCGGCAATTCGCCTGATCATTCTTCACTTTGAGCCAGTATTCTTACGGTTTGTCCTACAATATTCCGTTGATGTACTTCCTTGGCTGGCAGCGCAACGATCCATTTTCTCTACGGCGCGACCCATCCAACGCTGCAGCGCGAGAAAAACAAGCGCCAGGACGGGATCTCTCCCGTTCTGGCACCTGTCCTCTGTCTGTTGTGCGTCCAGCTGTTGCAGCAAGCCCGCTGCTGGGTTTGTCGTACTGAGGCTGTCTGTTGGCAACCCATGTGTTCGACAAAATCTGTTCGATTTCATCGATATCTTTGGGCGTCATGCCACGCTTGATCATCTTACGCATCCTGCCAACTGCCTTGTTGGTCCGAGCAGCGAACGCAGCCTCTTCCTCGTTTCGTACTCGTTCCGCAATACGTTTCTCCCGTATCTTAAAATACTCCACATACTCGTTTTCCAAAACAGACCACTCCTCTCCTTTAGATGCCCATAATTCCTCTCCACGCTGTTTGAATGTCCGATGCGCCATTTTCTCTGGGTCACTCTCACAAAAGTCGTGGATCATCTCAAGCAATATCTTTTCCCGTTCTTCCCCTACTTCAGTATCAGGGCCAGCTGTTGGATCTTTCTTGTATGCACAATTTAAGTAGACAATATGGTGCAGATACCGATTGCTTCCAAACACTTGTCCCATTTTCTCGTGACACAGCAGCTTCCCCGTGTGTGTTGCATCTGTCTTGCAGATAAAAATGATCCACACTTCAGGATTGTTAGCAGGGTCTTCCTGTGCTTTCAGAGCGGTAACACCCAATGTATCCATATGAAGGACCGCACGCCCCATTGGAGCTTTTATAGGATCTATCTGCGCCCCAGTATCGTAAACTGCTCTGTCACGTTCCCTCGCTACCAGTTCCAGGATTACTCCCCTGTTCCCATCGGATCGAGCAAAGTCCTCTTCTGTCTCAGAATCTGTTTTAGGCGTTCCGCAGCTTGCAAGAACATGCTTTTCCGTTCTCAGGCATTGCAACGATGCCGTAGCAGGGACATTGTTAGGATGCAAGGGATTACTCTGTCTGCCCACTGCGCGGGGATAGCAGTGCAGCGGCCATCAGGTGTCATCCCAGGCAAGCCGTTCTTTGCCCAGCGAGATGTCTCTGATTCTCTCGATGTCGTCCCCCTACAGGCCATGCGCACGCATATCGTTGAGCACCGTGCGGACCTTAGCGGCGAACGCAGCATCCATCTGTTTCTCCGCCTCTCGCAGCATCCTTGCTGAGAATGGATCGGATTCTCTCCCCATCACTGCCCATCTTTCACCTGTTGCTTTCGTTCCATAACGCAGTGCCCTCCTTCACCTGCAGTGCAAACAGGAACTACACTCTTTGTATTATAGCTTATAGATTTTCTATTTCAACAGCTTTTGATTAATTTCGTCATTTTGCTTTAACAATTAAGTTATTTATACGCATGTTATGCACTTTAGTGCATTCAGACTGTAATATATTGTTTAACGCGCCATCCCATTTTTCAATGCAATGCCTCCTGGTTCCCCTTTGAGAGCCACTCGGACACAAACCTCTGTACAAAAGCCAGTGGCCGGATAGGTTCTCTCCTCCCATCCGGGCACTGGCTCCGTCTCTGTCTAATTCGTCACATCTCTGCATAGAGCGGCGTAGACAGGTACTTGTCTCCGCCGTCTGGGAACAGGGTTACGATGGTCTTTCCGGCATTCTCCGGCTGCTTTGCCAGCCAGCAAGCCGCCCACAGAGCAGCGCCTGCGGAGATACCCAGCAGGAAGCCCTCATGCCGCGCCACCCAACGGGCCGCCGCATAGGCGTCCTCATCGGTTACGGGAATGATGCTGTCGTAGATCTCGGTGTTGAGCACGTCGGGGACAAATCCGGCGCCGATCCCCTGCAGTCCGTGCTTCCCAGCTGGTTTGCCAGACAGCACCGCAGAGGTAGCCGGCTCCACGCCCACTACCTGCACAGCCGGATTCATGCTCTTTAGATATTCGCCCACACCGGTGATTGTACCGCCGGTGCCCACGCCTGCCACGAAGATGTCCACCTTGCCGTCTGTGGCATCCCAGATCTCAGGGCCGGTGGTCTCCCGGTGGGCTGCCGCATTGGCCGGGTTGCCAAACTGATCCGGAATGAAGCTGTTGGGGATCTCCGCCGCCAGTTCCTTGGCCTTCTCCACAGATCCAGCCATCCCCTTGGCGCCATCTGTGAGCACCACCTCTGCCCCGTATGCCTGCATCAGCAGACAGCGCTCCTTGCTCATGGTATCCGGCATCACAAGGATCATCCGATAGCCCCGGTGTGCCGCCAGGGAGGCGAGACCGATACCGGTGTTGCCCGAGGTGGGCTCGATGATCACGGCATCCTTGGGCAGCAGGCCCTTGGCCGCAGCATCGTCCAACATGGACTTGGCCACCCGGTCCTTGGCACTGCCGGCGGGGTTCCAGGCCTCCAGCTTGGCCAGGATCCGGCACGGCAGGTTGTTTTCCTGCTCCAGCCGCGTCAGTTCCATCAGCGGCGTGGACCCGATCAATTCCTCTATCGATGATACGATTTTGCTCATGTATAGTTCCTCCCAAAATGCGATTCCGGCCCGGTTGGCCGCGTCAACGGCATGCCCCGTCTGCCGTCCGAGAACCAACACGGATTCTCGCTGCCGTGCAATTCTCTCCGAAGAAAACTGCAGGCCGGGGCAAATCCTCTCGTACTTTTTCACCGTTTCCCCTTGCATTTGCCCGTCTCTGTGATAGGATAGGGCGAATGCAAAGCGGAGACAGGCGCATTATATAGCGCTGCGGTATGGGATGCAAGAGGGCAAAGGCCATTTTGCAAAACAGACTGCCATTCTCGCTACAGTCGGAGAGGAAGTACAACGCATGCGAAAAGTCGTATTCATGGACTATATGGGCACCGCCGCAAAAGAAGGCGGCCCGGAGATGAAAGAGATGGTGCGGATCATCTGCAAGAACAGCCGGATCCACGATCCCCAGGAAGTGATAGACTACATCTGGGGCACCCGCAAGACGATGGAGGAGACCAGCTTCTTGGAGAGCTACCGCACCGAGGATGAGATCTCCACCCAGCTCATCGAAGACATGAAGAGAGATATAGACCTGCAGGCCTCCACAGAGGAGCTCATGACCTTGGTCCGGGGCTTCTGGGTGAACGCACCGCTGTTTCCGGACACCATGGACTTCTTCAAAGAGTGTCCCCTGCCCATCTATCTCGTAACCAACAATGGTCGGAAGTACATGGAGCAGGCTCTGCAGAAGAACGGGCTTCCCTGCGCCGGCTTCACCAGTGCAGACGACGCCAGGGCATACAAGCCCCACAAAGAGCTCTTCGCCACATGCCTCCGGCAGGCGGGCTGCACCCCGGATGAGGCGGTACACATCGGAGACTCCTATCGTTCCGATGTGCTGGGTGCCCAGGCGACAGGCATCCAGCCCATTCTGCTGCTCCGGGGCAAGGAGAACACCAGCGGATTCTCCCCCGCCGCGCAGGACCTTCAGAAAGCCCTGGAGTGGGTGAAGCGCCTCTGAGCGCCGCATTGCACCAACTGCATTTCCACGATTCTGCCCGCCCCTGCCGCCGCAGGGGCGGGCACTTTGTGCGTCATATCCCCGTCCAAAACAGCTTGTCTGATGCCGCAAACCATGGAGACAGAATTGTAAATTTTCCCGCCGCTTCGGGCGAATTCCAGACGTTACCGGTGCCCGGCTGTTGAAAAGCCCTGCGAAAGGTGATAGAATGTGCCGTACGGCTGCGGGCCTGCTGCCATCCCCATTGCAGCGGTGTTCCGCCGCCCTTCTGGAACATCGGTACAGAGATGCGCCCTCCGGAGAGGCCGCATAGAGAGAAAGTTGGTAGTCATGATCAAGGAAAATCAGAAGCTGCTGAATCAGCTGAACCTCGCCAGCGATATTCTCATCCTGTTTCTATCCTTCCCCATCGGTTTTTGGCTGCGGTTCACCTTCTTCCCCGGGGTGATCTCCGTAGGTCTGTCCACATACTGCGGCCTGGGCGCCGCCTATACCATCATCCAGCTCTTCGTCTTCGCCGCTCTGGGCATGTATCAATCATACCGGCAGATCCCGCTGCGGGTAGAGATAGCGCGGCT
>CANQII010000109.1 GCA_947623875.1 uncultured Oscillospiraceae bacterium | reverse complement strand
TAGGAGGCGCTCTGGAGCACGGTCTTCAGCACCCGCATGGCGCAGGCCTGGAGATCCCCCAGGGTGATGGCATTGGCTTCGTCTTTCCCCTCCAGGGCCAGCCGCATCTCCTCCACATCCTCCGGGCAGCCGGGCATGGTGAGGTCGTTCCCCGCCTTCACGCAGGCAGCCGCGTTGGAACTGCCGTACTTCAGGGGCTTCTTCTCCTTCCCGGTGGTGCCCCAGTCCGTCATGATGAGGCCCTGGAAGCCCCACTCGTCCCGGGCGATAGCGGTGAGCAGGTCGTAGCGGTTGGCGGTGTGGGTGCCGTTCACCAGGTTGTATGAGGACATGATGGCTTTGGGCTGGGCAAGGGTAACCGCCAGTTCAAAGCCCTTCAGGTAGATCTCCCGTATGGCCCGCTCACTGGCCCGGGCGTTCACATGCTGCCGGTTGTCCTCCTGGCTGTTCATGGCGAAGTGCTTGATGGTGGTGCCCCGGCCGGGGAACTGCTGCACCCCCTGGGTGTCCGCCGCAGCGCAGATGCCTGCCAATACGGGGTCCTCAGAGTAGTACTCGAAGTTCCGCCCGCAGAGGGGATTGCGGTGGATGTTCATGCCGGGCGCCAGCCACAGGTCCACCCCGAACACCTCCATCTCCTCCCCTACGATGGCGCCGGCCTCCCGGATGGCGTCCACATCCCAGGTCTGGGCCAGCAGCGTGGCGATGGGAATGGCGGTGGTGTACTGGTAATGGCGGACTGCGTCAGCCGGGGGATCCTTCTTCTCTTTCCCAAAGAAGTGCTCCATCAGTCTCTGGAAGGAATCGGTAGGGGTGCGATAGACATTGCCATCCTTGTCTGTCAGGAACTGAGGCTCCAGCCGGAGACCGGCGGGGCCGTCTGCCAGCATCAGGTCCCGGATGTTCCGCGAATCCAGCAGCTGTGCCGTGGTGGCACCGGCGGCACCGGGACACATGGTGGCATTGGGAGACACGGGGTGGCGGTCCCAATCCCTATCCAGCGCAGCGCCGTCGCAGAGCTCCATCAGTTCCTGGGGCGTGAGCTGTCCCACCAGTTCCTCCAAGGTGTGCTTCCCTGAGAGCACATCGTCTGCGGTGATCACATCTGCGGTATCCGGCGCCGGCAGAATGGGATTGGCGCCCCGATAGACCGCCTTACGCTGGGGAATGGTGTCGGCGGCAACGGTGATGCAGTCCTCCCGATCCCAGTCTTTCCCCTTCGGGCTGCCGGTCCAGGGAGAGACTCCTTTCGAGGAGATCTCCTCCAGAGGGCCGTCCGGTGTCATCTGGCGGGAGAGCACTGCCGTGCAGACCGGCTCATCCAGGTGCAGTATCCCAGCCACGGCGGTGTCCCGGGAGTTGGACCCCGCCCGCACGATGTAGTCTCCCGGCTCCAGCACATAGCTGCTGGTCTCCTCGTCATAGGAGGCGATTCGCTCCAGCGGGAATGGGATCTCCAGAAGCGCAGACTGGGAAGGTGCCAGTTCCCTGGTCTTGGCGAAGGCCACCAGCTGCTGATAGGGCTTCTCCAGCTTTCCTGCCGGCGCGGAGCTGTACACCTGCACCACTTCCCTGCCGGCGTACTTCTTGCCGGTGTTGGTGACCTTCACCAGGACAGAGACCTGCCCTTTGTGGTATGTGATGCCAGTGATCTTCTGCTCGAAGGTGGTATAGGAGAGGCCGTACCCGAAAGGATAGGCAGGTGTGACGTTAAAGGTGTCGAAGTAGCGGTACCCCACATAGATGCCCTCGGAGTAGGCCTCATCGTCCAGGTCTCCGTTGCGGTGGGCGAAGGTATCAGAGCAGGGGTAGTCCTCGTATTGCTCTGCCCAGGTGGTGGTGAGCTTTCCGGAGGGATTCACCTTTCCGGTTACCACATCGGCAAGGGCGCTGCCGCCCATGCTCCCCGCCTGACTCATCAGCAGGATGGCGTTTACGCCCGGCAGTTCCCGGAGGAAGCGGGTGTCCATCACCCCGCCCACATTCAGGATCACCACCAGTTTGGCATAGGACTGGGCCAATAGTTTGAGGTTCTCCTCTTCCCGGGGCTTCAGGAGATAGTCTCCCGGCTCCACCCGGCGGTCTCTCCCCTCCCCGGAGTTCCGGGCAATCACGTAGAGCGCGGTGTCTGTGTCCAAAGAGATGTCCTCCGGGGTGATCTCCGGCTCCTCCGGCTGGAGATTGCCGAACAGCGCCCCAAGGGCGGCTTCGATCCCCTGGGGAATGGCGTCTGCCAATTGCTTCTCCCGCTCTGCCTCCGAGGCCGCGATCACCGCATCCAGTTTGTCCAGCCAGGGCTTTGAGACTACTTCAAACCCGGCCGCTTCCAGTCCCTGCTCCACGTTCACCGTGTCCCGGCTGTTCACATCGCCAGAGCCGGTGCCGCCCCGTACCGTGTGCCGGGCGCCCCAGCCGTACAGGGCGATCTTCCCTGGGCTTTCCAGCGGGAGAACACCATCGTTCTGGAGCAGCACCATGCCCTGGGCCGCCACCTTCCGGGACCGCTCCCGGTTGCGCACTTCCCGCTGGGTGACGGCGGGATCCGTACCCGCATAAAATCGTGCCATTGCTATCAGTCTTCCTCTCTGTTCATCACATGAATGGGATGCCCTGCAGCACTCCTGTGCCATAGGGCTCTGTGAGTCAGTGAAAAAGTACCATAGTCCGGGGAGGGCGTCAACGGGGAAATCAGATTTTCTTGCGGTGATTGGTCTGGCTGCTTCACCCTCTCTGGATCGCACGGAGGTGCCTCGCTCTGGAAGCTGGAACTGCCCTGGCGTGATAGTGCGGTGCAATTTGTCTTACTTTTCTAATCATTTGTATTACATCGTTTTTCTTGGCGATACAAACAGATGGCCAACAGGTGCGGTTTCACGGCGTTATCTATCTCAAAAGCACGGTTTTCTCGGCAGAATTGTTTTTGGTTCTCCTGTTGACCTTTCCCCGCTGTTCTGATAGAATGCGTAAAGTTGCAAAGGAGGAAATGCAACTTGAAGTACATGACTTTCAATTCTTCGTGCTCTTATGCAGGGCTGGCCAATCTCTTGTCGTTTTATGGGATAGACACCGAGGACAGAACAATTGCTCTGGAAATGGGATTGCCGCTTTTCTTTGACTGCGAAGATGGATGCTATCTTGCGGGTCCAATGCTGCAGGGCGCCAAATGGTTCAACCTCTACTTGAAGCCCATCGGCTATACCTTGACGGAACAAGAAGTGAATCGAGCACAACTGTGCAATTCTCTTCGCCATTTGCAGTATGCAATGTTGGGCATTCATGTGAGCACGGGGAACAAGCACGCTGTGATCTACACAGGGATGCAAGACGGCAGATTCTGTATGCTCAACAACAAGTGGGAACGGTCTGCTGAGCCTGATACGCTGCTGCTTTCAGAACAAGAACTGTTGCAGCGGGTGGATGCAATCGTAACGGTGGGTGTCTTGCACAAGACCGCATCTGAAACGGTTAAAGCGGAAGGTTTGATCCAACACTCCATCGCTGTCCTACAATCTTTGGCGAACGACATTGCAGCTTTCTGCGCACAGGAAAGATCCGCAATGGATTTCCGCTTGTCTATGAACACGCTATTTCGCGCCATTCTGCTGGATGGTATTACCATGTTGGATCTGATTGGGGAAACGCAGATCCGCCAAAAACTGAAAGTTGTGCAAGGTCAATTGATGAGCGCTGTAAAGGAAGACAAGCCCCTGCAGCTTGACCAACGTCTTGATATGGCACTGCTCAATTCTGCAATTCAAGATTACATCAGCTTAATTTGCGCTCATACATAATCAAGGGAAGCAAAGTTCAACCACACCATTTCTCTGTGCAACAGGAGGGCCGAACCCATGTACACCGCCACACTTGATGCCAACCACCAGATCACCCTGCCACCGGAAGTGCGCACCTTGCTGCACATCAAGCCCGGGGACAAGGTCCAGTTCATTCGGAACGATGCAGGCGAGGTACTCCTGCGGAATGTGTCTGCGGGAGCCCTCCAGCGGGCCCAGGCCGCCTTTGCCGGCGCCGCCGAGGCCATGGGCCTCCAATCGGAAGAGGACGTGCAGGCCCTGATCGATGAGGTCCGCTACGGATCTCGTTGCTGATCTTCCCTGCCTATTGCAGCCGCTTGACGATCCATTCCCGCTGCGCTATTCTTAACACCAGAAAAGCAAGCCGCTGACGCAGCCAGTCTCCACTGCAATTGCATGATCTTTCGGAGGGGTAAAATGATCCACATCCGTTTTGAGCGCTCGCCAAACACATTGATCTACTCCGGCGACTATTTCGGCCTCAATTACGAGCGTGAATGGTTTCGCGATCCCCTGGTCCAGCAGATTGTGCAGGACATCGATCGTTCCACCGTGGTCTCGGATTCTGTGATAGACAGTCCGGTCCTGGACTTCATCGGACCCAGAGACCTCTCCAACGGCGCCAAGACGCTGATCCTGATGCTGAAGGAGCCGGAACACGAGTTCAACGGGACTGCCATTAGGGACAACTGCGGCGCCTGGATGATTCGGATTGGGAAGATGCACGACATCACCGTTGTGTTTCGGCGCATCTTCCGCTTCCATCCGCCTGCAGAGAAGGACGTGGCAGACATCAACGCCGTGTGTGATTTCAATGGGATGAGAATAGACAGCATGGTAGACTATATGGCCGCATACAACGATTACGTGTTGAAGATGGAGTAGCAGTATGGAAGGAACCTACCGCGTACAAATCACAACCAAGCGGTTGCAGTACGACTTTACCATCCGGCAAAAATACACATGCATTCGGGGAGACAGCGCAACCGGAAAGACCTTCCTCTATCGCCTGTTGGAGATGTCCCGGAAGGGCATCGTCCAGGTCTCCTGCCCGGCAGAGTGTCTTCCGGCGTCCGCTTTGGGTGAGGACTGGTCCTCCTGGATCCAGACGACACATGATGCCATTCTCTTCTTCGACGACACCGAAGACTTTGTGACCAGCGCTGCCTTCGCCGAGGCCGCCATGCACGCAGACAACTATTTCGTCTTTCTGAGCAGAGAGCCCATGGAGCGCATCCCGTACAGCGTAAGAGGGGTCTATGCCATGAAGACCTCTGGGGCCATGCACTCCCTGGAGCCTCTATACCAAGAGGATCATCGCCCATGTCAGCCCAACTGCATCGTAACGGAGGGCAGAATCTCCGGGACACCCTTCTCTCCGAAGTTTCTGGATGGCAAGGAGAGCGCCCGCGTCACAGCATCCGGGAAATCCACCCTCTACAAAACTATGCTTTCCGCTGCGGGAAAGGGCGAAGACGTGCTGGTATTGGCAGACGGCGGGGTACTCGGCAGCGAACTGGATCGCCTGCTAAGTGCCAGGGACTACATGTATCCCAGGATGAGACTGTGTCTGCCAGAATCTTCTGGGCGGCTGGGGTTGTTAGACAACGTGGACTTCTCCCGTCTATACCAGGATCCGCCGGACGGGAACCAAACTGCAGAGACCTGATTCCCATAGGAAACCGCTCTCTGCCCTTCCGGGAGCGGTTCCGCCATTTCCAAGCAAGCCAAATTCAATAGGAAAGCTGGCATCACCATGAACGGCATGCGCGGGGCAAATCCCATCAACGACCGGTTTCGGGTTCCGCCGCCCAAGTCTCTGGGAGAGGTTCCCCACTACCTCTATGTCCTCATCACCACCTTTTTCTTCCGCCTCTTCTACATCTTCCGTCTGGTCTGGGACACCAAGAAGAGCATGCTCCTCACCATGCTGCTGATGGCTCTCTTCAACGGCCTGAATCCGCCGGTGCTGTCCATGATCGGCGCTGCCCTGCTGAACCACCTGGCGGAGGTGTACGCCGGGGCGAATCTGGCCTTCACCGTGATCGCCACCCTGGTGGCATACCAGTTTTTGCTGCAGGCGGTGGTTGGGGCAGTGAACCGCGTCTACGACATGTACATCAGCATCTCCGGGGAGCTGGTATCCAACCATGTGAAGCTGCTCATCATGGAGAAGGCCAAGACCATAGACCTCACCGCTTTCGACACCCCGGACTTCTACGCCCGGATGGAGAACGCCAACCGGGAGGCGGGCAACCGGCCCATCCAGGTGATCAGCGCCACCTTCCGGGTGCTCAGCACCGTGATCACCATCGTGAGCTACATCGTCCTGCTGTTCTCCGTGAGCGGCTGGATGCCCTTCTGCATCGTCCTCACTTCCATCCCCTCGGCGGTGATCAACTTCGTCTTCCGCCGCAAGCACGTCAACTACATGTTCCGCCGGTCCAAAAGCCGCCGCCAGATGGACTACTACGCCAACACCCTGGTGAACAAGGACCTGGTGAAGGAGATCCGCATGTTCCACCTGGGAGATGTGTTCCGGGACAAGTACCAGGCCACCTTTGAGGACTACTTCAAGGGCCTGAAGCAGCTGCAGCTCCGGGAGTGTCTCTGGTCTGTGGGGGCATCCCTTCTCACCAGCATCATCTTCTGCCTGATGTACCTGTATCTGGCCCAGGGGGTGTACCACGGCCAGTTCGATGTGGGAGACTTCTCCCTGTACACCGGGGCCATCACCGCCATCGGCGCCGGGGTGTCCACCCTGATCAGCGTCACCGCATCTATCTACGAGGGCACCCTCTTTATCAACAACCTGATGGACTTTCTGGCCCAGAAGCCCACGGTGGTCCCCCTCACAGACCACCCCGCTCCGGTACAGCGCCACGCCGGCCACACCATCGTCTTCGAGGACGTGTCCTTCCGGTATGCCGGCGGCAGCCGGGATGTGCTGCAGCATGTGAACCTCACCATCCACCCTGGCGAGACCGTGGTGATTGTGGGTCTCAACGGCGCCGGCAAGACCACTCTCGTGAAACTCCTCACCCGTCTTTACGACCCCACCTCCGGCCGGATCCTCCTGGATGGCAGAGACATCCGGGAGTACGATCCCGAGCAACTGTACCGCATCTTCGGCATCATCTTCCAGGACTTCGGCAAGTACGCCGTATCCGCAGGAGAGAACATCACCTTCGGGGACGTGGAGAGTCCCCTGTCTCAAAGCCGGATCCAGTATGCGGCGGAGCAGAGCGGCGCGGAGGATTTCATCCGCACCCTGCCGGACCAGTACAACACCCCGCTGATGCGGGTGTTCGAGGAACAGGGCGCGGAGCTCTCCATTGGACAGTGGCAGAAGCTGGCCATCGCCCGGGCCTTCTACGGAGACTCGGACGTTCTCATTCTGGACGAGCCCACCGCCTCCCTGGACCCGGTGGCAGAGCAGATGATCTTTCAGCAGTTCAACACCCTCCGGGAGAACAAGACCAGCATCTTTATCTCCCATCGGCTCTCCAGCGCCACCATCGCAGACAACATTCTGGTATTGGAGAACGGACAGATCGTGGAGCAGGGCAATCACGCCGCGCTCATGGCCGCCAAGGGCAAGTACTGGAATCTCTTCACCCTCCAGGCCCAGCACTATGTGTCCCAAGAACAGGAACAAAAGGAAGAGCAGCCCCATCCAAGACCCCCGCACCCGCCGATGGGCATGCATCCGCCCAGACCATAAGCAAAATACATCACGGGCGGCAGCCGGATCCCTCCGGCTGCCGCCCGTTTCCTGTCTGCATGGAGTGGTGGACTCAGTCCTCCAGGTGCAGCACATCCCGGACATAGTCCTCGTTGCCCAGGAAGTACTGCTCCACCAGCTCCCACCGGTCTGCGGTGGAGAGCTGCGCCTTGAAGAAGGCCTGGAGCAGCTTGGAGCTCCAGCGGTGCCGGTCCTGGATGGTCTGCAGCACCCCGTTGGTGTACTTGCCGGAGGCCGCCAGCCGCTTCAGCTTGGCGGGGTCGTTGATGCGGACAAAGATCTCCGCCCGTTCCCCGCCCCGGATCTCATAAGAGGCCAGGTTTAAGAGTTCCAAGAGGCGCAGCAGATGGCCGATCTCCACCTGCCGATTCTGGGTGAGGGGGTAGAAGCTGAAGAAGGAGTCCGCCTCGTCGTTGGGGGCACACTGGTCCAGCTGCCGGCTGAAGTAGCTGGGGAGTTGGGCGTAGGCCACGCTGCTCACGTAGTACATGGGTTCATCGGAGCCCTTGTTCCGGTGCTTGCGCATCACCCGCACCTGGCTCCGGTCCCGGGTAAAGGCGGCGTTCTCATCCACGGTCTCGGTGAAGATGTCCGCCAGAAGGAGGAACTTGTCGTGGGAGACCACCTTTTCCCCGCCCATGGCCTCGGTGAGCTCGTTCTCCAGGTCGTGAATGGTGAACTGCTTGACCTTGCTGTTCTTGTGGTTGCGGAGCACCTCGGTGAGGCCGTTCAGCACCTCCGTCACCCGGGCCTTTACCGTGGCGAAGTCCTCCTGATACCGGATGGACACCCGCACCCGGGGGGAGATGCGGTAGTCGCTGTTCTTCACCTTGTAGGACTCCTCAAAGAAGGCCTTCTTGAACATGCCGAAGGACATATTGGTGTAGTACTTCTCCCAGATGCCCTCCATGTCCAGCAGATATGTCTTGCCCATGCTGTACACGGTGAGGTTGGAGGCCCGTCCGGTCTGCTGCTGGGAGGTGGACACCACCCGGCGGGTGGCGTTCTCCTGGAAGCGGGCGAAGGCCCCGTACTTCTTCAGGAAGATGCCCTCCATCTCCGCCGGCACGTTCACGTAGTTCCGGGAGAGCATGGTCCTGGGCCGCACCACCAGCACCGGGAAGGTGTACTTGTAGTTCAGGTCCTTGGCCAGCAGCATCAGACCGGATTTCGTGCGGTTCTCCAGGTCCGCGTCCTGGAAGAGGTACCCGAAGGTGTCCGGGGAGACCAGGAAGTTCCGGCGCTTCTTGGTGGTGAAGATGTCGCAGAGCTTCTTCATCATCTCCCGGAGTTGATACTGCCGCATCTCAGACATGCCGTACAGGGACGCCATGTACCGGGTGTCCCCCTGGAAGAAGTCGATGTGGGCGGTGCCCTGGATGTTGGGGTTCCGGGCCGCTCTGCCGATCTCCTGGATATAGTCTGAGAGGCCGCCAGAGGGGGCGAAGTGGATCACATGGGTGATATCCGAGACGTCCACGCCCATACCGAAGGCCTTGGTGCAAAATAGGCCCATGGCATTGCCGGCCTTGTAGTCTGTCTCGGTGAGGCGCCGCTCTGCGGTGGGGACCTTGCCGTGATACCGGCGGATCTTCTCCCGCTCGGTTGGCTTCAGCTGCAGGTAGATCTGGTCCACCTGGGTGGTGTAGGGGAAATACGCCAGGGCCTTCTCCCCTTTGCCGATGCAGTCCCGCATCCGCTGCAGAGTGAGCTCCATCTTCTCCGTCTCCAGGGCGGTGTCCCCCTCATGGGTGCGGAGACAGATGTCAAAATCGATGTTGTCCCGGCGGACGTTGCCCAGGTGGAGGATGGTCTTGTCCAACCCCAGCTCCCGGATGGTGTCGTTCACCACGTCGTCCTTGCCGGAGTACACCGCGGTGGCGGTGAGGCAGAGCACCGGGAAGCTGAACCCGTCCCGGACGGTCTTGGCCAGAAAGTCTCCCAGGAACCAGTAATCGGAGCGGAAATCCCGGCCCCAGCTGGTCACGGTGTGGGCCTCGTCCACCACCACCAGGCCCAGGGCTCTTCCCGCCAGGAAGGTCTGCAGGTTGGTGGTGAGCAGCATCTCCGGGGCCAGATACAGCAGGGAGATGTCGCCGGATTGGACCTTGGAGATGGTCTGCTGCCGCTCCTCGATGCTCATGGAGGAGTTGATGCAGGCCGCCATGGTGACGCCGTG
>CANQII010000108.1 GCA_947623875.1 uncultured Oscillospiraceae bacterium | reverse complement strand
CAGCGGCGAAGCTCCTCCGGGATTGGGGCAGATTTGTAATCAAAAAGGTGGGTAACAGTGGATTTCATGATACACATCTCTCCTCTGCACTAGGATGCCTTGGCGGCAAAAGACCGGTAGTACTCGTTGTTCTCCAGCATTTCCTCCGGGCTGCCCTCGGCCTCCACCTTGCCGTCTTTCATGACGATCACATGGGTGGCGCCCCGAGTGGCGGGATAGCTGTGGGCGATCATGATGGTGGTGCGTCCCTTCATCAGGTTGGTGAGGGCCTCACTCACCAGCTGTTCGCTCTTGGCGTCCAGGCTGGCGGTGGCCTCGTCCAGCAGCAGGTAGTCCGGGTTTCGCATCATGGCCCGGGCAATGGCGATGCACTGGCGCTGGCCGCCGGAGAAGTTGCCGCCGCCCATGCCCACCGGGGCATCGAAGCCGCCGGGAGTTGCCATGACGAAGTCGTAGACATTGGCCAGTTTGGTGATGCGGATAAACTCCTCCTCGGAGACCTTCCGCTTCACCCCATACAGGATGTTCTCCCGGACGGTGCCAGAGAGCAGGGGCTTATCCTGCCCCACAATGCCGAAAGAGCGCCGCCAGGAGTCCAGGTTGAACTTCCGGACATCGTCCTCGCCGAAATACAGCACGCCGCTGTCCGGGTCGTACATGCGCTCAAATAGCTTGAAGAGGGTGGATTTGCCGGCGCCGTTGGAGCCCACAATGGCGGTGATCTCGCCCTTGGGGATACGGAAGCTCACATGGTCCAGGGCATTTTGTTCCCCGCCGTATGCGAAGGCGATGTCCTCGCCCACCAGATCGGCATCAAAGACGTCAAACTCTACGCCGTCCCGTGGCTCGTCTGCGGTGTCCAGCACCTCGGAGATCTTCTCCAACCGGCCGTTGGCGTTCTTGACCGTGCTGTACGATTGCATCAGGGTGATGAACCGCACTCCCATCATTCCGGAGATGGTGTAAAAACCCAGGAGTTTGGCCACGGTGATCTCCCCGGCATTGACGAGATTGCGCCCCACAAAGAAGGTTACGGCGATGGACAGTACGTTCACCAATTCGATGAGCAGCACCGAACTGCTGTTTACGCCTACGGCCCACCAGCTAGCCCGGAATTGCTTCTGGAAGTGGTCCTTCCCCCGCTTCTCCTCATAGTCCTCCGTCCGGGACGCCTTTACCAGCCGCAGGTTTCGGGTGCGTTCCACCAGGAAACCCGTGGTACCGGCGAAAGTGGCCTGGGTTTTCTGTCCGGCGATGCGGTTCACGCAGCCCAGAACACCTGAAATCACGATCAGCGGGAAGATAATCACCATGGCGTATTTTGTGAGCACGGGGCTGTAGTCCAGCATCTGCCGGATGGCTACCACCGCCGCATAGACAGCGGTAACCAGGTTGATGGCGATCTGGAAATAGACGCTCACCTGGCTGCAGTCCGTGGTGACCCGGCTCACCAGTTCATCGCCGCCCTCGCGGTCATAATAGCGGGTGGGCAGTCGCATCAGCTTGTTCCACATCTTCACCCGGACCCGGGTGTTGATCTTCTCATAGGTCCAGTTCTGGGTGTACCCCATCACCATGCTCATGGCGGCGGTGGACACCATCACCACAATGTACTGGACGAGCTGCTGCAGGTTGATGGCCTGCTGGGAGCCGTCTATGATGTTAGCGGTGAGAGTAACGGTGAGCAGGTCCAGATAGGTATTCACGATGTTCAGCAGGAGCACCACCATCAGCATCACCCAGGGGATGGACACCCCTTGGAAGATGTGCAGATACTGCTGGACACGGCGTCTCAGGTTGCGCATGCGTTCCGGACCTCCTCTCCCTGTTGGCTGTGCACCATCTCTGCAAAGAGCGGGCAGTGCTCCATCAGGTTGGTATAGCTCCCGTTGCCCACCACGCCGCCGGCGGAGAGCACGACGATGTTTTCCATCCCCGGGAGCAGGGACATGTCATGGGTCACCAGGAGCACCGTCTTGCCTCGGAAGAGGCGGACAATCGTCTCCGATACGGCTTTTGCGGTCTGGGCGTCCAGCGCGGACGTGGGTTCATCCAGGAGCAGGATGTCCGCGTTCTTCAAAAATTCCCGGGCAATCACCAGCCGCTGTCTCTGGCCGCCGGAGAGAGAGTCTCCATTGGCCGCCAGGACGGTGTCCAGGCCTTGCGGCATCCGCTGGATGAATTCCCATGCGCCGGCACTCTGGGCGGCCTCTTGCAGCTCCTGATCAGAGACAGTCCGGCGGATACCGTATGTAAGGGCCTCCCGGATGGTTCCGCTGAACACACCGGCGTCCTGCTGCACGTAGGAGAACCGGCTGCGAAGGTCGCCCAGGGCTATTTTCCGGACATCCACTCCATCCAGGGTTACGGCGCCGCCGTCCGCCTCGTAGAAGCGCTCCAGCAGGTTCAGGGAGGAGGTCTTTCCAGAGCCGGTGAGGCCCACCAGGGCAGTAATCTGTCCGGCAGGGACCTGGAAGGAGACATCCTGCAGCGCCAGCTTGTCCCCGTAGTGCAGCGTGACGTGGTTGAATTCCACTGCCGGGGCTGCGTGCCCGGTCTGGGCAGAAGCAGCGCCTGCACCCTGCCCAGCTGTACTCTCCTGGGGTGCCTCTAGAATCTCGATCACTCGGGCCACCTGGCCCTGGATGGTTTTGATGCTCTCCCAGTACGAGAGTACCTCGATGATCCTGCTGGTGATGGTGCTGGAGAAGAGGAAGAAGGCGATCCACTGGGTCATGTCAATGCGCCCGCTCCGCAGGAGAAGGACACCGAAGAGGATCACAGTGATCTGGCCCAGCACGTTGATCAGGGTCATGGCGCCGGTGGCGCCGCACTGCAGCTTGGTGGCATTCATGTTGGCCTGGAAGAGGTCATTGGATGCGGTCTCCCCGTTTTTCAGCTCCTGTTCCTCTGTGCCGAACTGCTTGATCAGAGGGATATTGCGCACCCGCTCAGCGAGATAACCGGTGAGGGTGCCGATCCGCCCGTAGATGGCAGCCTGGGTCTTGAAATTCAGCCGGCCCAGGATGAAAGAGTACAGATAGCGCAACGGGATGGGGATGAGAACAGACAGGACCAGAAGGAAATCGTACTTGCCAATGGTCCGAATTGCCTCGATCAGATAGTACAGGGATGGCAGGACAATGATGCCCAGACGGGTAAGGGTACCGATGGATGCGTCAAGATCGTTGGTAATGGCAGAGGTGAGGGCTGTGGGGGTGTGACTGTCGTAGTAGTCCATCCGCACCCGCAGCATTTTACCCCAGATCTGCTCTCTGGCATTGCGGATCGTCATGCGGCATACAAAGCCCAGAAGGAACATCTCCGCCGTCACCACAACGCCGTAGCTCAGGTAGAAGATCACCGCATGGATCACAGCGGAGTTCTCCAGACTGCCGCTCATCATCTCAGCCGTAGTGGTGGGCAGATGCAGCAGCACCTGGTTATATCCCATCTCCACCACGAAGGCCAGTGCAATCCACGGCCAAGGAATGCGGATCTCCCGCAGCATCTGGAAGAAACCCTTCCAGATGCCGGGGCGATGTCCGCTCTGTTTGCCAGTTTTCATCCCCGTGCCATCACTTCAGCACGCCGCCGGAGTTGGCATTATTCCACTCCACGAAAGCGCTCGCTGTGGCCTCGGAAAGACCGCCCATGGACTGCAGGCTGGCGAGGGTAGCTGCCAGTACTTCGCCCTCGGTGGTGGCGGTGAGCACGCAGGGGTCGCCCTCTACGGCAGTGAGGGTCTGTCCCTGTGCCAGGTAGAACTCTGCCACTTTGCTGGCATCGTCTTCGCTGTTGCAGATGATGAAGTCAACCTGCTTCAGCGGGGCGTCATTGGCATCAGCATAGAGGATGGAATAGGTCTCCTTCATACCGTAGCCGGCAGATACTGCGCTGGAGACAACAAGGGTGTCGGGGCCGAAGTAGCTCACATACCGCTTATCATATTCCAGTCCCTCGGGATCGTTGAATGTATACTTGTCTGTAAGGGTTATAGCACCGTTGCTGCCGCTTTCTTCGTTTCCACTATTCTCGTTGGAACCGGATGTGAAGAGATCACAGCCGGTGAGCATTGTCGCTGTCATGGTCAGAACCAGCAGCAGAGCAAGAAATCTGGATTTCATAACACTTTCCTCCAATCGTCTTGTGGATGAGGTCTTCCCTCACCTGCCCACACTTTAGCGCGACAAAGATTCCGGTGCAAGAGCTTTTGCCGATTCCGGTCTCAGGGGTGTTCGTTCCGTCCCCTGGCGTGTCGATTTGGGCAGCTTTTCGTGCGTATCTCAGGGACAGATGTTTGTCCGCTGTAGACTTGCCACTTTTCGCATTCTCTGCCCCGCTTTTCAGATATTCCATTTTCAACCAGAAAGTTTTGCAGTAGAAGCCAGACAAACCCTTGCCTCATCAGGGTTCCCGCCTGTTATCCCGTTTTTTCTCCATTGAGACCCGGCCTGTCGCAAACCCTCAATAGTCCCGTTTTCAGCCGGCAGTGAAATCCACATTCTTCCAGAGTGTTTGGAAGCAGCATTTCGGAAAACCGTTGTCTCATCAAGGTTTTCCCGTATTTTCGCCGTCTGATCTGCATTGAGACCCAGCCTCAGATCACACCGCTCACCAACTTCAAAAGGTGTCCGCCACGTTTTAACCAGCAGTTCCATCTCGCCCCCCTTCTCCCCTCTTGACAATTCCCCCGCCAACCTTTATCCTACTCCCCGGTATCGAAAACGGCGCAATGGCGCCCCAAATGGAGGAATAGCAACCTATGAAAGTACAGGACAGCCCCTGGCTGCAGGAGAACAAGCCGTTCTTTCAGAAACTGTTGGCGGAACTCCTGAAACAATTTCCCTACGCCTCCCTGTTGGCCCAGGACGGGCAGCAGGCCGCATACTCCGTGAACCGCCGTCTCTCCAACCTCTCGGCAAGCGGCCTCTTTGCCGATCGGGGCTGCGTGGTAAAGGTGTCGGACGGCGCCCACTGGACAGAGTACTCCTTTAACCGCACCGGCGAGGACCTGCTCCCCTCCATTCTGGAGGAGATCAAGGCTGCTGCGGCCATGTCCAGCCAGCTGATGCCGGAGCACACCACCGAGCCGGAATACCCCATCCCCCAGGAGGAGGAGACGGTGTTCTCCGGCAGCACAGACTACGAGGTGGATCCCCTGTCTGTGGGAGACGATGTGGTCCTAGGCAAGCTCACCGCCCTCCGGGACCAAGTTCTGGCCAAAGATGAGCGGATCCTGGACTGCTCCGTCCGGATCAGCTGGACCAGGCTCTCCAAGCTCTTCCTCTCCCCCAAGAAGGACCTCACCCAGAATGTCCTCTGGGCAGAGGGCGGCCTTACGGTGATGGCCAGTCGCGGCGAAGAGGTGAAAAGCGCCCACGAGTCCGTCTCCTGTCTCGGCGGCCTGGAACTGCTGGATCAGCTGGAGGGCCATGCAGACAGTGTCACCCGCACCGCCCTGGATCTGCTGCAGGCAGAGGCTATCACCCCCGGTACCTACGACTGCATCTGCACCCCGGCGGTAACCGGCATGATCGTCCACGAGGCCTTCGGCCACGGCGTGGAGATGGACATGTTCGTGAAGAAACGCGCCCTGGCAGAGCAGTATGTGGGCAAGCCGGTGGCCTCGCCCCTCATCACCATGCGGGACAGCGCCAGCGCCGCCGCCCAGACCGGCTCCTATTTCTTCGATGACGAGGGCACTATGGCGAAAGACACCGTGATCATCAAGGACGGCATCCTGCAGACCGGCATCTCAGACTGGCAGTCCGCCATGGTATTGGGCACCGAGCCCACCGGAAACGGCCGCCGGCAGAGCTTCCGCCGCAAGGCCTACACCCGTATGACAAACACCTGGTTTGAGCCGGGCAAAGACAAATTGGAGGACATGATCGCCTCCATCGAGCACGGATACCTCTTGGAGCAGCCCTCCAGCGGCATGGAGGACCCCAAGAACTGGGGCATCCAGTGCATGGTGGACGTGGCCCGGGAGATCGAGAACGGCAAGCTCACCGGCCGCATCTACAACCCCATCGTCCTCACCGGCTATGTGCCGGACCTGCTGAAGTCCATCTCCATGGTCTCGGAGGAGACGGTGCTCTCCGGCAGCGGCATGTGCGGCAAGGGGTGGAAGGAATGGGTCAAGGTATCAGACGGCGGCCCGTACATCAAGGCCAAGATCCGGCTGGGTTGAGGAGGGACAGCGCTATGATCACAAAGATTCTGCACACACTGGAAGCCCTGCAGATCCCCGTCTGGGCCGTAGAAGAGACGGTTAAGGAGAGCGCAGAGGCCTTCTTCATCCGCAAGAGGCTGGACCTGAAGCGGAAGACCAACACCCAGGACATCACGGTACGGCTGTTCCGTCCCATGGAGAAGGACGGCAAAGCGGTTCTCGGCACCTTCACGGTCCCCATCCGTCCCGGTCTCACCGATGCGGAACTGGAGCACACCCTGGCCGAGGCCTGGAGCCGCACCACCGTGGCCTGGAACCCCGCCTATGAGCTCTATCACGGCCCCAAGGGGTCCCTGCAGCACAGCACCAGCGGCTTTGCCAATGCCTCCCTGGAGGAGAACCTCCGGGCGGCGGCAGACACCATCTTCGGGGCAGACACCCGGGAGAACGCCTTTCTGAACACCGTGGAGATCTTCGCCAACCGCACCGTGCAGCGGGTATTGAACTCCTCTGGCACGGATGTCAGCTGGGAGACCATGGACGTCCAGGGCGAGTACGTCACCCAGTGCCTGGCGCCGGCGGATGTGGAGACCTACCACACCTTCCGCCTCCGGGAGCCGGACTGGGACACCCTCCGCCGGGAAGTGGAGGAGGCCCTCACCCAGACCGTAGATCGGGCCAGCGCCGCCGTTCCCCCGAAAGCCGGCACATACAACGTGATCCTCTCCGGAGATGAGGTCCGGGAAGTGCTCACATACTACCTCTATCGAGCCAGCTCCAACATGGTGTACCAGAAGTACTCCAGGTGGTCTGTGGGAGACAAGGTCCAGGGCGAGGACATTGAAGGGGACGCCGTCTCCATCACCCTCACCTCCGCCGATCCTTACGATGGCGAGGGCATCCCCCTCCAGGACCGTCCGCTCATGGAGAGCGGCGTGCTCCGCACCATCCACGGCGGCGCCCGCTTTGCGTACTACCTGGGCATAGAGCCCACCGGCAGCTACTCCGTCATGCAGGTACCCTCCGGGAGCGTGTCCCTGGCGGACATGAAGAAGCAGCCCAGTCTCCATGTGGTCTCTTTCTCAGACTTCCAGATGGACGACTTCACCGGTCACTTCGGCGGTGAGATCCGCCTGGCCTACCTCAACGATGGGGAGACCGTGCGCCCAGTCACCGGGGGCAGCATCAACGGCAGCATTCTGGACGCCCAGAAGCACCTGGTGTTCTCCCAGGAGCGGTACCGCGCCGCCAACTACGATGGCCCTCTGGCGGTGTCCATCCAGGGCGTGGCCGTGGCCGGCGCCGCAGAGTAACAGGCAACATCAGTCCAACAGAATTCAAGGCCCATGCCGTCCCGCGCTGCGGGCGGCATGGGTCCTTTTCTCTCCCGTCTCGGTTTGTGCAGATCGCGCAGACAGGGGCCTCTATACTTTTGGGAAGTCTGCCCATTTGAAATCCGGCCGGTTTGGGGCTATAATGCAGACACAACGTGTGGCGATCATCGGCGTAAATCCGGTTGTTGCCCGCGTTCTTTTTGCATAGAGGAGGAACCAGAAACATGAAGCGCATCCAATCCGCCTGTATCTGCCAGACCTTACATTTCACCCTGAAGGAAGACCTGGAGCACAGCTACGCCGCCAAACTGGTACAGGATGAGGTCCAGCACTACAAGGCCTCCATGGACAGAAACCGCACGAAATACAAGATCCTCAGCGAAGAGACCCAGCCGGATGACTCCGTCATCGTGAAGGTCATCAAGCAGTACAACAACAGCCCGGTGGGGAGCTACCTGGACTGATCCCAGCAACCAAATAGCGCAAAACGATACAGTGTGTGGCCTCAGGCATAAATCCAGCTGCCAGGGCCATGCACTGTATTTTTGTTAGGAAAGGACGAAATCAGCATGAACGAGCAAAAACCGAACACATTTCTGGGGGAGGCATCGGTGGGCAGTCTGATGCGCCAGTACGCCGTCCCCTGCATCATCTCCCTTCTGGTGGGAGCCCTGTACAATATCGTAGACCAGATCTTCATCGCCAACGCCTCCTATCTGGGCTCCTATGGCAATGCGGCCAACACCGTGGTCTTTCCCCTCACCGTGATCGCCCTCGCCATCGGCGTGATGATCGGAGACGGCTGCTGCGCCTATGTGAGCCTGTCTCTGGGGAGAGGGCAGCCCCAGAGCGCCAAAAAGAGCGTGGGCAACGCCGTGGTATTGGTTCTGCTCTCCAGCCTGGTGCTCACCGCCCTTTATCTTCTCTTCGCAGACAATATCATCGCCATGTTCGGCGGCACGGTGAATGAGGAGACCTTTCATCACGCCAAGGAGTACTTCTTCTATATCACCCTGGGCATTCCCTTCTATATGTTCGGACAGGCCATGAACCCCGTCATCCGGGCAGACGGCAGCCCCCGGTTCGCCATGGCCTCCACTTTGGCCGGGGCGGTGATCAACATCATCCTGGACCCCGTCTTCATCTACGGCTGCCGCTGGGGCATGATGGGGGCTGCCGTGGCCACCGTGTTGGGCCAGATCGCAACCGCAGTGTTGGCGGTCTGGTATCTCCTCCACATGAAGCTGGTACAGCCCGGGAAGGCGGATTTCCGGTTGGATTTCCCCCTCTGCCGCCAGTGCATGCTGCTGGGCCTCACCAGTTTCCTCTCTCAGATCTCTCTCGTGGCCTCCATGGCCGCAGTGAACAACATGATCCGCCAGTACGGAGCGCTGGATCCCATCTTCGGTCAGACCCAGTACGCCCAGATCCCCATGGCGGTGGTGGGCATCGTGATGAAGTTCTTCCAGATCGTGATCTCCATCGTGGTGGGCATGGCCGCCGGCTGCATCCCCATTGTGGGGTTCAATATGGGTGCCAACAAGAGGCACAGAGTCCGAGACCTCTTCACCAAGCTCCTCATCGCTGAGGCCACAGTAGGCGCTGCAGCCCTGCTCATTGTGGAATTCCTGCCTCACCAGCTCGTCATCCTCTTCGGGGCCGCCAACGAGAGCGCCTATTACACCGCCTTCGCCGTGAAGTCCTTCCGCATCTACCTCTGCATGGTGATCTTCGCCTGCGTGAACAAGGCCTGCTTCATCTTCCTCCAGGCCATGGGCAAGGCGATCCCCTCCACGATTCTCTCCATGATCCGGGAGATTCTCTTCGGCGTGGGTCTCACCGTGCTCCTGCCGATGTTCTTCGGCCTGGACGGGGTACTGTACTCCATGCCCCTCTCGGATCTGCTCACCTTTCTCATCGCCCTCGTTCTCATCGCCGGCACATACCGGCAGCTGCGCCAGGAGGATATCTCAAACGATGCCAAGGGGATCCCCCTTCGCAAGGTGTCTGCCCAGCGCCAGGCCCATGTCGGCTGAACAGCCCGCAGAGACCCGAAAATCCAAGGGCGAAAACGAAAAAAGCAAGAATGCCCAGGGCCCGTCCGGCACGCATCGCGTGTCCGGACGGGCCCTGGGCTATGAAGGAAGTTCGGTGTAGATGTATTTATTCCCCTGGGATCTTGGGGCAGTACCGGAAGACCGTCTCGCCGGTGTCCAGAGAGACCCAGTCGAAGAGATCCCAGCCGGGGTGA
>CANQII010000107.1 GCA_947623875.1 uncultured Oscillospiraceae bacterium | reverse complement strand
GGCCGCTGTCCCGGGTGGAGACGGGGACCATGGTGGAGTTGGCGGTGTTGTAGATGGGGTATGCTACGGCGTAGTAGAGGTTAAATGCGATGGCGATCCAGACCAGCTTGGCCGCGCCCTGGAAGGGGACCACGAACATCAGCAAACTGGCGATGGAGAGCGTCAGGGCGGAGAGCAGGATCCACGGACGGGCCTTGCCTGCCATGGTGTGGGTGCGCTCGATGAGCTGGCCCACGATCAGGTTGGCCGCCACGATGAAGATGGTGGAGACCAGCTGCAGGCCGGACAGGAATGCGGTGTCCAGCAGCAGCACGTCTGTGAAGTATTTGTTCAGGAAGCTTGTAAAGATTCCTGAAGACAGCAGTGCGCCGAATGGGCCTACCAGATAGCCGATCAGCATCTCCGGCGGCTTTACGTTGGGGGATTTTACCTTGGAGCTGAGCAACGGGTTGCCCCAGATCCCCTGGTTTTCTTTTGCCATTTCTCTTCCTTCTTCCTTTCTTTCTTTTGATTCACCCTGCGGCAGAAGCCGCAGGGAAAAATCCACAATGGATGATCCTGTGTCCGGGTCTGCAAGCCGTTTTCTCGCGGTTCTGGCTGAAGCGGGGACGGCTCATTTGGCAGATTGGCTTCCTGCAATATCGCACAAGGAAAAGCGTTGTCTCCCCGGAAATTTGGCGAAACTATATCAGAAACCAGTTTCATTGTCCAGCGCTTTTTCGGAATCCGTTGAATTAGGCCCGGAATCCGTTTCGACGCCGTGAAAGTGCACAAAAAAGAAAACCGGATTTTCGGCAACATGCCGAAAATCCGGTTTCCAATTTCCTTGGATTCCCTGGGATGCTGGGCTAGACGGTGCCTGCCTGCTGCAGGGGCGCCGGGCGGGGGATCAGGATGCCCAGGGTGAACCAGCCGTCCTCTGCGCTGCAGGTTACAGACCCGCCGTACTTCTCCGCTGTGGCCTTGATGCTCTTCAGGCCGTAGCCGTGGAGCCCCGTGTCCTCCTTACTGGTGGCGGGCAGCCCTTTCTTCACCACCAGGTCCGGGATACAGCGGTTCTCCACCCGGATCCGGAGAAAGCCCTTCTTTTGAGACACAGACAGGTTGATGATCCGCTGGTCCGGGTCTTCGAGACGCCACACCGCCTCGATGGCGTTGTCCATGGCGTTCCCAAAGAGGGCGCTCACCTCTTCCGGGGTGAGAAAGTCCAGGGCTGCGCCGTCCGCCACACAGGTGAAGACGATGCCGTGCTCCAGACAGTACGCGCTCTTGCTGGTGACGATGGCGTCCAACACCTTGTTTCCCGTCTGGTTCTGGGTCTCGTACATGCGGATCTCATGCTCGATCTGGTCCAGGCACTCCAGCTTCTGGGCCTCTGCGATCTCGGAGCGCAGCACCGTGATCTGGTGCTTCAGATCGTGATACTTGCGGTTCACCATGTCGATGGAGTCCTGGCTCCGCTGATAGTTGAAGTACTGCATCTCCAGTACGCTCTCCAGAGAGCGGAGCTCCTGGCGGGTGTATGCGTTGCAGAGCTGCAGGTGGTACGCATACAGCATGGCCACTCCGCCCAGATACACCAGGGTGCGGATGTTGAAGGCCTCCGCCTCGATGTGGGTGGTGAAGGGGCTGTCTATGGCGGTGTAGCTCAGGCTGCTGAGGATGTAGTTGATGACGGCGATCACCGTGGCGCCCACGCAGGCCCCCTGGGAGACCACCAGCTCCTGCATCTCTTTGCGGTGGATCTCCTCCAGGCCGAACATGATGGCGTAGATGGCTGCGGCCATTACCAGCATGAAGATCCCTTCCGCGACAGGGTGGGCCAACAGTTCTATGGAGCGGCTGTAGTAGCTATAGAGCTGCCAGGCCAGGGAGACGGTGAAGCCCGCCAGGATGAAGGCCCGGGCGCAGTAATAGACATGGTTGGTGAGGCCGCCGGAGGTGAGCAGGAGAAAGGGAAGAAAGGTGAGTCCTGCAAATAAGGCCATGCCCAAATTGAAGAGAGTGCCGTCTATGGGGGCGATGAGTACCATGTAGGGGAACATGATGGCCAGGAGAACTGCCGCTACCAGGATCATCTGGGGTACCGTCCGCTTGCGGGGCAGAAGACTGATGTACAGCAGCAGGGCCAGCCAGTGGAAGACCGCCGTCCAGAGCGGCGGGATATTCTGCAGTTCGCTGCTCATCAGTCTGCCTCGTTGATATACCGGTTCAGGGCGTCCAGGAAGGCCTTTTTCTTGGACCGGCTCACCTGGAGACGCACCCCGTGGACCACGGCGTTGTCCTCAATGATCTGGTCCACGTAGGCCAGGTTCACCAGATACCCCTTATTGCAGCGGAAGAAGGAGATCCCGGACAGGGACTCCTCTGCATCCCGGATGGCGCCGGCAGCCCGGATATCCCCCTGCAGGGTGTGGTAGATCAGGCTGTGGTCCTCCACCTCTACATACAGGATGTCTGCGCTGTTAACCTTGATTGTCTCATTCCGCCCGTTCACTAGGATGTTGCGGCTCTTCCGCTTCTGCAGCTTGGAGAGTACACGGTCCAGACATTGGGAGAACACCGCATAGGACACCGGCTTCACGAGATACCCCATGGCGTCCACCGCATAACCCCGGACGGCATAGGAGGCGAGACCGGTGATGAAGATGATCACCACCGAGCTGTCTTTTTTCCGGATCTCCTCTGCGGTGGACATGCCGTCCATCTCCGCCATCTGGATGTCCATGAAGATGATGTCCAGGTTCTCCGGGTAGTCCCGGACGATGTCCTTGCCGTCGTCGAAGGTGCGGTGCTCAAATTTCTCCCCGGTTTCCCGGGCATACCGGGACAGGTACTCCTCGATCTGCCTGGAGCACTCTCTCTCATCCTCTACAATGGCGATATGCCGCATCCTGTTTCCCCCCTAGAACTCGGTCCCTTGTTTGCTATTATCTATTGTACCGCAGATTCTGGGATAAAACAACAGAGAATTGCCCGCATTTTGAATCCGTTTTCCACTTTCGTCTTGCAAACAGCAGGGAGGCGGGCAGTCTGGCGAAACACTGCGGTGTTGTGGAAAAGCTGCACAGCCAGGACTTGAGACTGTGCAGCGGGGCTGTGGCGGGGGCGTGAGATCACATTGCTGAATCCAACCTGTATTATCTGGTGGGCATAAGGAGCTAATATTACTATCTGGAATCGACAAGAGCAGACAGAATGGGACAAAAGCCGCCTGGATACGACAGGCAGGTCCCTGTGGTACAGAAGGTCTGTTTTCCACAAAACGACCTTGTAGGGGCAAAAAGTGCCTGGAAACAGGCGTTTCCAGGCACCTTGTGTCCCAAGGAGGAGAGAAATGTATTGTTCGGCAGCGGGGGTTGAATGATTCTGAGGAAGAACGGATCAAGTTGGCGAAGAGGTTGGGGTCTGTTTGGGTTCAATGCCCCCCGTTTTGCCGCTACAAAAAGGTGCTAGGGCTGCAAAGGAAATTCCCTTTACAACCGAACTGTACACAAGAAGAACGTTCCATCTTGAGGCATGCGCACCCATTGCATGCTGTGCGGGGGTGCCAGTACCCGGGGCTTACCACTCCGGGAAGGCGAGACGGGTATCGTCCACCACGATGTACTTTCCGGCTGCTGCCTCCTTCAGTTGGGCCACGGCTTTGTACCAGTCTCGCTTGAACTGTGCTTCGTCCTCTTGAGACTGGAAGCCAATCCAGGAGAACTCTTGGGGCGTGTTCAGATAGAGGGCATCGTATCGGTCTTGGAGGTTGTTGAAGAGGGATTCCAACTCCGGATGAGACTGCCTCAAATCATCTGGGAGAAGGGTGTCTATGATGTCGCCGCTGTCTTCGTACATCCACACTGGCCAGCAACTGTAATCCAGAAGGAGTCTCAGCTTTACGATCATGGTTGCCCTCCTCGTATCTTGCTCTGTGTCTGATATCGGAGCATTCTGTCTGAACATACTGTGTCTGCAGCAGAAGGGCGTTGGAACGGGTGCGGTTCAGACCTCTGTCTCTTCCTCTGGACGGAAGTCTACCTCGTCTACTACAATGTACTTCTCACCAGCAGCCTCTTTCAGCCAGGACACAGCTGCGTACCAGTCTTTCTTGAACTGGTCCTCTTCCTCTTGCGAGTGAAAGCCAATCCAGGAGAACTCGTGGGGCGTGTTGATATAGAGTGCGTTGTATCTGGTTTGGAGGGCTGTAAAGGTGGTTACCAGTTCTGCATAGGAGGGAAGGTCATGCGGGAGATCATTGTCGATGAAGCCATCGACCGGGTCATACATCCACACCGGCCAGCAGCCCCACACCAGCATGAGCTGCAGTTTCACAATCGTTGGCGGCGGGGAAGGAGACTGCTGGCCGCAGGGGGGAGTCTCTTCTTCCGCAGGATAATAGGCCTGCATAGTGTTCACCTCAATGCTTGCTTTTTTTCCAAGGCATTGTACTCCAGCGATCCCCGAAGGACAACAGTGAATTGCTGCCTCTGAACAATGGTATCCCGCTGCAAGCAGAACGAATGCAGACTGCTGCTATAGCCCAACCGCCCGCAAAGCCTGATCCAAATCGGCTATGATATCCTCCGGCTCTTCCAGACCGACGCTGAAGCGGATAAAGCCCTTTCGGAAGGGTTCCGGGTAGAGATGGATCCGCTCATCGTAGCTGGGCTGTGGGAAGATCAGGCTCTCATCATGGCCGAGAGACACGGCAAAGGTGACGACCTTTAATGCGGCGCAAAACCGCTCCACGGTCTTATCGTCTGTATCCAGGCCGAAGGAGATCACGCCACCGTAGCCGTTTTGCATCTGGCGTTTGGCAAGCTCGTATCCCGGGTTGCTGGGGAGACCTGGATATGATACGAAGGTGACGTTCTCCCGCCCCTCGAGCCACTCGGCAATCCTCTGTGTGGACTCGTTGATCCGCTTCATTCGGAGCGGGAAGGTTACAGACCCGCGGAAGATCTGCCAGGCGTTGAACGGACTGATCACAGAGCCCACGTTTACCTGGGCCTCATAGCGGATCCGATCCATTGTCTCCAGGTCGTTGGAGAGGATGGCACCGCCTTGGGCGTCCCCATGGCCGTTGATGAACTTGGTAAGGGCCTCCACCACAAAGTCTGCGCCGAGCTGCAGCGGCTTCTGGTTGTATGGCGAGGCAAAGGTGTTGTCCACGGAGAGCACCGCTCCGTTTTCGTGGGCGAGTTTAGCAATTGCCTCGATATCGGTTACGCCGACGGTGGGATTGTCCGGCGTCTCGATATGGACAAGCCGTGTTCCAGGGGTAATCGCCTTTCGGACCGCTTCCAGGTCGGTCATATCCACCATGACGGTTTCCACCCCAAATTTGCGGTTGAACAGCTCGTGGAACAGTCTGTATACCGCCATGTAGCTCACCTTGGGATAGACGACGCGATCACCGGTTTTCAGGAGGGCCCAGAAAAGCGCGTGGAGCGCCGCAACGCCGCTGGCCAGCACAATGGCATCGTCTGCTTCGTGCAATGCCGCGATTTTCTCCTCCAGCCAGTGCTGGTTGGGATTGCCGTTGCGGGAATACATCAAAAGATCCGTGGACGAGTAGTTGACCTGAGAGAGATCATCCGGCAGCTTGTAGCTGTTGGCCATGTGAAGCGGCCTTCTCACCGCGCCTGTCCCCTCATCGTAATCCGTGCCGGTATGGACTGCCTGGGTAGCCAGTCCATAGCCCTGGAACTTGTTTGCTTTCTTTGCCATTCCTAATTGTCCTCTCTTTCAGATGCGCCAGGAGGCGTATCCTAAAAAATGATTTCCGTGCCGTGTATATTCACAAAATCGGGCCCTTATGCCGCAAGATCTTCCCTGTTTTCTGAGAAACCTATCAAAATAATAGGAAATTGATTGACTTTACCCCGATAAAGTGGTATTTTTCCTGCTTGAACCGGCGATTCCCGCGCATCTGCGCCCGAGGAAGGGCACCATCTTTCTGCCGGACAATGGAGGTATCCACATATATGAGTAAAGCATCCAGCGCGAAAAAGGCATCCAGCCTGAATATCACCCTGTTCATCTTCATCGGCCTGATCCTGGGCATCGTATTCGGCCTGCTGATGCCCGGACGGTATGAGTTCCTGCTGCCTGTGATCCAGCTCATCAGCGGCATCTACATGAACGCCCTGCAGATGATGATCTATCCCCTGGTCTTCTGCTCCCTGATCGTGGGCATCAAGGACATCGGCAGTGTGTCTGCCACCGGCCGCATTGGCGTACAGACCGTGATCTACTACGTCTGCACCACGCTGCTGGCCAGCCTCCTCGGTCTGTTCCTGCCCCGGGCTCTGGGCCTGGGCAAGGGCGTTGTGATCGAGATGATTGAAGGCGGCGTAGAGGCCACCCAGTTCACCAGCCTTCTGGACACCGTCCGCAACCTGATTCCCTCCAACCCGGTGGCAGCCTTCACCAACGGCAACATGCTGCAGGTGCTGGTATTTGCCATCATCGTAGGCATCACCTGCCTCACCATGAAGGAGAAGGCAAAGCCCTTTGTGGCAGTGGTGGAGTCCATCAACGACATCTCCATCAAGATCATCTCGGTTGTCATGAACTTCACCCCGGTGGGCGTCTTCTGTTCCATCGCCGGTGTGGTGTACTCCAACGGCACCGAGACCATTGTGGCTCTGGCCGGCGTGCTGATCGCCCTGTATGTCACCATGTACCTGTATGCCTTCCTCGTGTACGGCGGCATGGTAAAGCTCATCGGCAAGTGCAGCGTTCGGAAGTTCTTCATGGCCATCATGCCCGCTGCCCTGAATGCCTTCGGCACCTGCTCCTCCAGCGCCACACTGCCCATCAGCAAGCGCTGCGCGGATGAGCTGGAGGTCCCCAATGAGATCTCCTCTCTGGCCCTGCCCCTGGGTGCCACCATCAACATGGACGCCGTGTCCATCCTCATGTCCTTCATGATCGTCTTCTTTGCCAACGCCTGCGGCGTAGAGGTGAGCTTCAGCATGATGGTGATCGTGCTGCTGAGCAACACCCTGCTCAGCATCGGCACCCCGGGCGTCCCCGGCGGCGCCATCGCCTCCTTTGCAGCGCTGGCCACCATCGCCGGACTGCCCAGCGGCGTGATGGGCGTGTACATCAGCATCAACACCCTCTGCGACATGGGCGCCACCTGCTGCAACGTCCTGGGCGACCTGGCCTGCTCTGTGGCCATGAAGCAGACCGTGAAGCTGGACAAGAAGTGAGCGGGGAGGGCCAAAGACGCCTTCCTGTGTCTGTCTGAGAACAGTGTGAAAGAGGCCTCCCGGGACGGGGGGCCTCTTTTTCAACGCCTTCCTCGGATGCCGGAGGAGGAGAGTGGCGTTTTCGATTCTGCCAGGGACCCGGCGCTACAACTCTGCGTAGTCCATAAAGTTAGGAGATCTGCTTATTGCTCGACTATCTCCAATTCGGTAAATAGATATGTAACAACATCAACTGGATAATTGAATTTGTCCCATAATTCGACCTCACAGGCTGGACCAGTAGAATAAAGACTAACAACAACACCCAGAGTACCCGCCTTGTGCCCGTCTTTATCTATTAGAGTTTTGACCCGAACATTTTCCCTAATCACGTTATTTTCCCTCCAAGTAATTCGTAATTAAACGAGGCGTTTTGCTACCTTTGTCAATTTGATAGACTGCGATAACGTTTTTTGTATTGCCGTTTGGGCCGTTAACAGGAATACGGAACTTATATTTGGTGCCAAATTCAGATTCTGATACATCGTACGGCTTTACTACACCTGATGTAACAGAGTCATGAATTTGCTGTACCAATTCGGCAGCGTTTTCTATAGTATAGCCTAATCCTCTTTCATATGCAACAGGTTTTCCAACAGCATTTTTGTTATTGTAGTCCAACGAGTATTTGGTGAACTTCTCCAATGGAGTAACAGCGCTGCTGTAATTTGGCATATCGAAGATAGTGGCGTTGCTTCCTAGAGTGTGCCCAAAGCCACCAAAATAACCTTCACCCACTACTTGTTCTCCTTTCTAATTTGCATAATGTAACTGTCGAATTGAACTATGTCAATTCCCATGCGCTTGTACGGAGCAAACACTTCATCTGGAGCAGTACCATAGATAATTAACGCTGATGGCTCTAAGGCTTTGACTACATATCTTAAACCTGCCTTAAAATACTCGCGTTCTGTTCGTATCTTGATACATCCATGAGAACCTATTGAAATAACGCCATGCCTTTTGATACCTGCACATGAAGCCTCATACGTACGGTAGTCACCAAAGCGAATATTTGGAATGACTGGTATGCCGTTTTCCTGCAACCAATGACCAACCGCACGGCTACGATAAATATTCCAGAATTGCATTACTAGAGGCATATCACGATATACGCTAAAATCAGGGGAAATAACGCCTTCGAATCTCTTGAGAATTGGTAGATAAGTCTGAATACGGTTCCAAATTCGTTCAATAACTACATCATCTTCGTAGAAATGTATCCAGGAGTTATAATCTTTGCTGTGTAATGCTTTGGAAAACGGGATTAGATTTCGTGGTTTTTTTGTTTCGGTATCCATGCAGGGAATTTCAAGTGCACTGTCATATGTTGCATTTTCAACTAAAAAGGCATGAAATACATCTTTACATCCGGTTCTGCTGCTATTAACTTTTGACATGCTATTCACCTTTCTTAATGTTAAAGATTGATAAAGCAATACATCATTGAGAACCTCATCTGTTGTCGACTTGGGATAGTTCTGTGAAGCATTTTAACGGATTACTGTTGAAATGAAGGCCCAGCTCTAATCCGTACTATCAAGCGCTTCGACCAATTCACTGAATATAGTGCTCTTAATACTGTTGTAACTGCAAACAACCGGAGGAAAATGATTGCGGAATTGATGGGGACATTATTCTTCGTAATTTCGAAGTATATCAGAGAATCGTTTCCAAGATTACCTCCAGTGAAGCAGGGTTGAGCATTATTAATTAGGTAAGACATACTTTCCATAGATATTCACAACCTTTACCTAATAGAACAAATGCACATCCGCCATGCTTTGCGTGAAAATTAGCTGAATGTTGTAGGATGATAACGCATATCAGGATTGCAATTTAAATTATTGTAGTTCTAAGATCGCGTTGCTCATTGTTCAGCAGAAACGGTTTTTGGAAAATTCCTAAGATAAAATGCTTGAAAACTACTTGACTATAGTGTAAAATAATAAAACCGATATTAGCTGATGCTTTCCCTTTCGACAGGCATAGGCAGAGAATTGGCTTAGAGTTGGCTGATCATTCGTTCGACTTGTAGGTATGACAGGGGTACTCTCGGCGGAGATACTATAGAGGTGAGGAAGAAGAAAAAGGCTCTAGTGGAAATTTAAGATGAATTTGATCGGTGCTGTTCATTGCAGGTGTATGATAGCATAAAGCTGTATCCGCCCACCGGACAGAACCGGACAGAATCGGACAGAATCGGACAGAATCGAACAAAGTGGAAAGATGTGGCTAACGAAAGCAATAAGTGGTCGCAGTCGTCCAACTGACCACTGGCGGAGAGACTAGCCGTTTTGCTGGCAGCAATCTCCACAGTTTTACCCTTCCGGGATCAGCAAGTGCTGTTGTCAACTTCCTGAGATGGTAATAAGAATCGAACTCTTTTCACAAGATAAAATGAAAAGAAAATTTGATCAAAAGATATAGCAAAGTTAGAAGTACTTTGCACGTTTTAAATTTGGAGGCGAAAGGATGCTCTTTGGCGATTTTTTGACGATGATGTACAATTACTGTGGAGAGCCAGGATTAAACAAGCAAGATTTTCTAACTTATCTTTGCCCGCTCATAATGAAACCGCCAGTCTCAATAGAAGATAAGATGGCGGATGAAAGAGATGATTATTATCCTTTTAGCGGGAAAAAAGGGGACCGAAGTTTATCGTTAAAATTGTTTTCAGATGATTCGGTGTCATTTAATGAAATACCAAAATATGGTTGCAAGGCATCTCGAAAATCTTG
>CANQII010000106.1 GCA_947623875.1 uncultured Oscillospiraceae bacterium | reverse complement strand
GACACCGCCACGGTGGTAAAGGTGAATGAGCCTCTGGCCCGGGGCTACCTCCAGGCGCTGAAGACCATCTCTGGGCTGGATCCCGAGCTGGTGGCCCTCAGGGTGTCCACCGTGGACATCGCCCGCTTCCCGGATGTGCTCACCGTGGAGAAGCAGGAGGACGACCTGGATGTGGTCCGGCAGCGCCTTCTCACCGTGACGGAGCTTGCTGTGGCAGACTTCACCGCCATGCGGGAGCGGGAGGGGGCCAAGCTGAAAGAGGACGTGCTGCAGCGGGCCGCCACCGTGGAGAAACTGGTGCAGAAGGTGGAGGAGCGCTCCCCCCAGACGGTGGCGGAGTACCGGGCCAGGCTCTACGCCCGGCTCCAGGAGGTGCTCCAGAACACCCAAATCGACCAGAACCGCATCGTCACCGAGGCCGCCATCTACGCGGACAAGGTGGCGGTGGACGAGGAGACCGTACGGCTCCACAGCCACATCGCACAGCTCCGGGAACTGCTCAATGGAGACGGGGCAGTGGGCCGCAAACTGGACTTCCTGCTCCAGGAGTTCAACCGGGAGGCCAACACCATCGGCTCCAAGTGCACAGACCTGGACATCACCCGGGTGGTGCTGGACATCAAGGCGGAGCTGGAGAAGATCCGCGAGCAGATTCAGAATCTGGAGTAGGCCATGAAGCTGGTAAACATCGGATTTGGGAATCTGATCTCTCCCATGCGGGTTCTGGCCATCGTCAGCCCGGAATCCGCCCCCATCAAACGCCTGGGCCAGGAGGCCCGGGAGCGCGGTGTCCTGATTGACGCCAGTTTCGGCCGCAAAACCCAATCTGTGCTGGTGCTGGACAGTGGCCATGTGGTGTGGTCCGCCCTCACCTGTGAGGAGATCGGGCAGCGGTTCGAGCAAGCCAAAGACAGCAAAGACTAACGAAAGAGGAGGCCGCTCCATGACGGCATGTAAGAAGCAAAAAGGGGATTTGATCGTGCTCTCCGGTCCCTCCGGCGTGGGAAAGAGCACCGTCATCCGCGAACTGCTCTTGATCCGCAAAGACATCCATTTCTCCGTGTCCTACACCACTCGAGCCCCCCGCACCGGGGAGCAGGACGGCGTGAACTACAACTTCGTCTCTCCGGCGGAGTTTCAGCGGATGGTGGATGCGGAGGAACTGCTGGAGCACGCTGAGTACGTAGGCCACAACTACGGCACATCCTGGAAGGTGATCCGGGACCACCTGGACCAGGGGGACGATGTGCTGTTGGACATCGACGTGCAGGGCGCCATCAAAGTCCGGGAGCGCTGCCCCGATGCGGTATCCATTTTCGTGCTGCCGCCCTCCCTGGAGGAGCTGGCCCGGCGCCTGAGAGCCCGGGGAACGGACGATGAGGAGGTCATCGCCCAACGCCTGGAGCGGGCGAAAGAGGAGTGCCGCAGCTGCAACATCTATGATTATCTGGTAGTAAACAGCGAGGTAAGCCACACGGTGCAGGAGATCCTCTCCATTTTGCACGTATACAGCATGCGCACAGCACGCCGTATGCCTCTGGCAGAGCGGATCTTCCAGGCGGAGACGGAAGCCGCCCTCACTGCATCTGCCCCCAGTGAAGAAACCAAGCCCTGAATTTGATTCTAGCAAGGAGAGTATTACTATGTTACTTTACCCAGCCATCCGGGATCTGTTGGACAAAGTGCCCAGCCGCTATCAGCTGGTGAATCTGGTGGCGGCCCGCGCCAGAAAGCTGTCCAATGAGGCAGAGTTGGAAGGGGTGCCGCTGGAGGAGAAGGCCGTCTCTCTGGCGATCAAAGAAGTTGCAGACGGCGTGCTGAAAGTGGAAGACGTAGAAGACGTAGAAGACAAAAACGAGGACCCTGAAGAATAGAGAGATTACGGCAAGCGGGGAGATGCCCGCTTGCCGTTTGTAAGGAGACGGTACTGTGGCAGATATCGCAAAAATTGTGGTGGCTGCGGCCCCCTATGCCATAGACCGCCCGTTTGATTACAAGATCCCAGCCGCACTGGCAGGGCAGGTGCTGCCCGGCATGCGCTGCGCCGTACCCTTCGGCGGCGGCAACCGCACCAGCAGCGGGATCATCCTCTCCGTGGGCACCGGCGAAGACAGCCCCAGGCTGAAGAGCATTCTGGCGCTGCTGGACGAGGAGCCGCTGCTGGGGGACGCTTTCATCCCGCTGGCCCTGTGGATTCGGGAGCAGTATTTTTGCACCGTATACGACGCCTTTCGGGTGATGCTGCCCGCCGGTCTCTGGTATTCTCTGGAGGACCGCTGGTCCATATCCCCGGAGGTGAGCCGAGAGGCGGCCTATGAAGCCGCCGGCCGCTCCGCCGCCGCGGTGAAGCTGCTGGATATGCTGTACGCCACCGGCGGCTCCGAACTGGCAGATATCCGCATCGCCTTTGGGGAGGCCAATCCGCTGCCGGTGATCCGCAACCTCCGGGAGAAGGGGATTCTGGTCCAGGAGACCAGCACCCAGCGGGGGATTGGGGACAAGACAGAACTGGTGGCGGAGATGAAACTGCCTGCCGATGAGATCATGGAAGCGGTGGAGCCCCGGCGGAAGAAGGCCCCCATGCAGTACGCCGCAGCCGAGGCCCTCTGCACCGTGGGCCGGGTCTCCGCCAAGGAGCTCTGCTACTTCACCGGCGCCTCTCTGCAGACCTTGCGTGCCCTGGAGCAGCAGGGGCTCATCACCCTCACCCGCAACGTGGTATACCGCCGCCCGCCCATCCCGGAGACCGCAGACGCCGCCCCCATTGTGCTGAACGGGGAGCAGCAGAGGGCCTACGATGGCATCCTGGCCGAGCTGCATCAGCCCCATCCCAGAACGGCGCTGCTGTACGGCGTCACCGGCAGCGGCAAGACCCAGGTCTATTTGCAGCTGATTCACACCCTTCTGGCTCAGGGAAAAAACGCCCTGATTCTGGTGCCGGAGATCGCCCTCACCCCCCAGGTGATGCGGATCTTCACCTCCCACTTTGGCAAACAGGTGGCCATCCTCCACAGCTCTCTGTCTCCGGGACAGCGCTGCGACGAGTGGCGCCGGTGCCGCAGGGGGGACGCCCGGGTGGCCATCGGCACCCGCTCGGCGGTGTTCGCCCCCATCCAGAATCTCGGCATCATCATCCTGGACGAGGAGCAGGAGCCCACATACAAGTCTGAGCAGAATCCCCGGTATCACGCCCGGGATGTGGCCCGGTACCGCTGCCACAAAGAGGGAGCTATGCTGCTTCTGGGCTCCGCCACCCCCTCAGTGGAGAGCATGTACCACGCCAAGGCGGGGGACTATCTGCTCTTCACCCTGACGAAGCGATACAACGAAAAGCCCCTTCCGCCGGTAACCATCGTGGACATGAAAAAAGAGCTCCGGATGGGCAACCTGAAGGCCATCAGCGGACCGCTGCAGGCCAAGCTGGAGGAGGCCATGGTCCGAGGGGAGCAGTCCATCCTCTTTCTGAACCGCCGGGGCGCATACAAGATGGCCACCTGCGGGGAGTGCGGGGACGTGCCATCCTGCCCCCGGTGCTCGGTGCACCTCACCTATCACTCCGCCAACCAGCGGCTGATGTGCCACTACTGCGGCTACTCCGAGCCGATTCCCCACCGCTGTCCCCACTGCGGGGGCACCTGGGTGTTCTCCGGCACCGGCACCCAGCAGCTGGAGGAGGAACTGCGGGAGACCTTTCCCAACGCCGAGGTGCTGCGGATGGACGCAGACACCGTGTCCGCCACCCACACCCACGAGGCGATCCTGGAGAAATTCCGCCGGCAGAACATCCCCATTCTCATCGGCACCCAGATGGTGGCCAAGGGGCTGGACTTTGAAAACGTCACCCTGGTGGGGGCGGTGTCCGCAGACCAGTCCCTGTACAGCGGCAGCGTCCGGGCGGGGGAGCGCACCTTCTCTCTGCTCACCCAGGTGTGCGGCCGTGCCGGCCGGGGCGGCAAGGCCGGCGGCGCAGTGATCCAGACCTTTACCCCGGAGAACAACGTGATCCAATGTGCCGCCCGGCAGGACTACGACGCCTTCTATGAGCAGGAGATCGCCCTGCGCCGGATGCGGGACTTTCCGCCGTTCAACGACTTCTTCGTGTTCTCCGTCTCCGGAGAGAACGAGGAGGCCGTCCAGAAGACCTGCATGCACATGCGGGACAGCCTGGGTGCCATTCTGCGGCAGCCGCAGTATGCCAATTTCCCATACCGGCTGCTGGGACCGGCCCCGGAGGCGATTGCCAAGGTGAACAACCGCTATCGCTACCGGCTGATCCTGAATACCCAAAACAAAAAAGAGATTCGCCGTCTGGTGGCGTCCCTGCTGCAGCAGGCCCAGGCAGACCGGGCGAACCGGGGGGTTGCCGTCTTCGCCGACATCAACCCACTGGACTGATGAAGGAGAATGCACATATGGCAGAGAGAACCATCGTAACCAGAGGAAATCCCATTTTGAACAAGGTATGCCGCCCTGTGACGGAGTTCAACGATAAGCTGCACATCCTGTTGGATGACATGCGGCAGACCCTCACCAAAAACGACGGCTATGGCCTGGCGGCCCCTCAGGTGGGGATCCTCCGGCGTGTTGTGGTCCTGCTGGACGAAGAGGAGCAGATGGTGGAGCTGGTAAACCCGGAGATCACCGCCACATCCGGCTCCGATGTGGACTACGAGGGCTGCCTCAGCGTCCCCAACATGTACGGGTTGGTGGAGCGTCCCACCGAGGCCTCCGTCCGGGCCCAAGACCGGAACGGGGAATACTTCGAGTTCACCGGCCACGGGACCACCGCCCGTTGCATCTGCCATGAGCTGGAACATCTGGACGGACACCTGTTTGTAGAGCACACAGACCGGCTCATCACCGGCGAGGAGATGGACCGGGAGCGGCAGGAGAAAGAGGAGGCAGAGGCGCAAGCCCGCAAACAGCAGCGTGCCAGGGAGCAACTGCACAGCAAAAAGAAAGGAAAGCGCCGCAAATGAGAATCGTCTTCATGGGAACCCCCGCCTTCGCCGTGCCCTCCCTCCAGGCCTTACTGGACAGCGGCCACACGGTGGTTGGGGTCTTCACCCAGCCGGATAAGCCGGTGGGCCGCAAGCAGATCCTGCAGCCGCCGCCGGTGAAGGAGGCCGCTCTGGCCGCCGGCATCCCGGTGTACCAGCCCGCTACCCTGAAAGACGGCGCCGCCCTGGAGATCCTCCAGCAGCTGCAGCCGGACCTGATCGCCGTGGCGGCATACGGCAAGATCCTGCCGCCGGCCATCCTGGGACTGCCGCAATACGGCTGCGTGAACGTCCACGCGTCTCTGCTGCCGAAGTACCGGGGGGCCGCACCCATCCAGTGGTGCGTGCTGAACGGGGAGCCGAAGACCGGCGTCACCATGATGCACATGGCAGAGGGCCTGGACACCGGGGACATCATCACCCAGGCGGAGACCCCCATAGACCCCAACGAGACCGCCGGGGAACTGCAGGACAGACTGGCGGTGATCGGAGCCAAACTTCTGGTGGACACCCTGCCTTCTCTGGAAAACGGCACCGCCCCTAGAACCCCCCAGGAGGACAGCCAATCCTGCTACGCCTCCATGCTCACGAAAGCCCTGAGCCCCATAGACTGGAGCAAGTCCGCCTGGGAGATACACTGTAAAGTGAGAGGACTTGCCCCTTGGCCCTCCGCCACGGCGGTGCTGGACGGGGTGCACTGCAAGATTTTGAAAACCGCCTGCAAGGACCGGCACGCCAATGGGCCCGCCGGCACGGTGGTACAGGCGGATAAGAAGGGCCTTCTGGTGGCCTGCGGAGACGGGTCCGTCCTGGAGATTCTGGAGCTCCAGCCGGACGGCAAGAAGCCTATGGCGGCCGCCGCCTTCCTGCTGGGCCACCCGCTGCAGGGGACGCTGGCATGAGGGAGATCTCCGGCCGGCAGATCGCCGTCTCGGTGCTGGTGTCCTGCGAGAAGGGGGCCTGGTGCGATGAGGTGCTCAGCCGTGCCCTGCAGCAGGAGCGGCCAAGTCGCCTGGAGGCGGCGCTGGCCACCCAGCTCTGCTACGGGGTACAGCAGAACCGCATGCGGCTGGACGCCCATCTGGCGGCCTTCTCCAAGCGGCCGCTGGACAGCCTGGATCCCTCGGTTCGGGCGATTCTCCGCACAGCAGCCTATCAGATGCTGTTTCTGGACCGGATCCCTGTCTGGTCTGCGGTGGATGAGGCAGTGAAGCTCACAAAGCAGCTGAGCCGCCGCCCGGCAGATCCGGGATTTGTAAACGGGGTGCTGAGAGGTCTGCAGCGGGCCATGCCCCTGCAGCCGCCCACGGACAAAGACCCCATCCAGCAGCTCTCCCTCCAGTACAGCCACCCCCGGTGGCTCACCGAGACCTTTGTGTCTCTGCTGGGCCTCCAGGAGGCAGAGCAGCTTCTGGCGGCAGACAACGGGCAGCCCCCGGTCTGCGCCATGGTAAATCCCATAAAGACAGACTTTCCATCCCTGCAGTCTCGCCTGGAGAAAGCCGGCATCACCCTGACGCCTCATCCCTGGTGTCCCGGCTGCGGAATGCTCACCGGCGCCGGCAGCCTGGAGCAGCTGGACCTCTTCCAGGAGGGCGCCTTCTGGGTGCAGGATCCCGCCGCCCGCATGGCGGTGACCGCCCTGGGCCTGCAGCCGGGGCAGACCGTTCTGGACGCCTGCGCCGCTCCCGGAGGCAAGTCCTTTGCCGCCGCGGCGGACATGCACAACGAAGGGGAGATCCTCTCCTGCGACATCCACCCCAAAAAGCTGCAGAAGATCCAGGCGGGAGCGGACCGGATGGGCATGGACATCATCCATCCCACCCTGCAGAACGGGTCCAAGCCCCGGGCGGACTGGGTGGACCGCTTTGACGCCGTTCTGGTGGATGCCCCGTGCTCGGGATTGGGCGTCATACGAAAGAAGCCGGACATCCGGTACAAGGACCCGGCGCCCCTGGAAGATCTGCCAAAGGTGCAGCGGGGAATTCTGGAAAACTGCTCCACATACGTAAGGCCCGGCGGGGTGCTGGTCTACGCCACCTGCACGGTGCTGCCCCGGGAGAACGACGCCGTGGTGGACGGCTTTCTGGCGGACCATCCCCAGTTTGCCCTGGAGTCCTTTGACCTGCCTGGCCTGGGAGAACAGCCCGGGCGCATCACATTCTGGCCCCACCGCCACGGCACAGACGGATTCTATACTGCCAGGATGAGACGAGAGAGGTGATGAGCCGTGACGGAGTTGAAGTCCCTGCTGCCGGAGGAACTGGCGGCCCTGCTGAAGGAATGGGGACAGCCTTCCTTCCGGGCAGACCAGGTGTTCCGCTGGCTGCAGCAGGGGGTTACCAGCTACGATGAGATGACCAACCTGCCGAAAGCCCTGCGGGAGCGGCTGGCGGCGGAATGCCGGCTCACCGTGCCCACGGTGGAGCGGAAGCAGGTCTCCAAACTGGACGGCACCATCAAGTACCTCTGGAAACTTTGGGACGGAAATTGCATCGAAACGGTTTTAATGCACTACCAACATGGCAATACTGTCTGTGTGAGCAGCCAGGTGGGGTGCAATATGGGCTGCGTCTTCTGCGCGTCCACCGTGGCGGGCCGGGTGCGCAACCTCACCGCCGGGGAGATCCTGGACCAGGTGATCTTCACCCAGAAGGACAGCGGCGAGAAGATCTCCAACATCGTGATGATGGGCATCGGAGAGCCTCTGGACAACTGGGACAACGTATATCGCTTTCTGCAATTGGTGAATCACCCGGAAGGATTGCACATCGGTATGCGCCATATCTCCCTGTCCACCTGCGGACTGATAAAACAAATTGACAAGTTGGCCACTTTAGAGTTACAATTGACGTTGAGCGTATCCCTCCACGCCCCGGACGATGAAACCCGCAGCAAATTGATGCCGGTGAATCGGGCGGTGGGAGTGGAGGCCCTGATGGACACCTGCCGGCGGTACTTCGCCGCCACAGGCCGCAGGATCTCCTACGAGTACGCCATGATTGACGGGGTGAACGACAGCGACTGGCAGGCAGACCGCCTGGCGGCGCTGCTGAAAGGCCAGAGCGGCCACGTCAACCTGATCCCTCTGAACCATGTGACCGAGTCCCCGCTGTTGCCCAGCAGGCGGGTGCGGCAGTTCCAGCAGCGGCTGGAGCAGAGAGGCGTCACCGTGACGGTGCGCAGACGGCTGGGCAGCGATATCGATGCTTCCTGCGGGCAGCTTCGCAGAAAACAGATGGAAGCTGATGAACGAAAGGGTGATTGACCCATGCGATTCTTCGGATGTACCGATGTGGGCCGGGTACGAAAAGACAATCAGGACACCTTTGATTATCGGGAGATCCCCGGTCTCGGTGCGGTGCTGGTGGTTTGCGACGGAATGGGCGGCGCCCAGGCCGGCAGCGTAGCCAGCACCACCGCGGTGAGCGCCTTCTACCATGCACTGGAGGACTCCTTCTCGGAGGGGATCCCAGCCAAGGCGGACGAGCGGGAAGAGGACCTGGCCAGGGCATGCCGCATCGCCAACATGCGGGTGTACGACCTGGCCCGGGACAACTGGGCCTATGACGGCATGGGCACCACCCTGGTGGCCGCCCTGGTGCTGCCGGATGTGGCCCATGTGGTGAACGTGGGAGACAGCCGCTGCTACCTCCTGTCTAACGGCAGGATCCGCCAGGTGACGGTGGACCACTCCCTGGTCCAGCTGCTGGTGGACCGGGGGGAGATCACCCCGGAGGAGGCTCAGCACCACCCGAAAAAGAACCTGATCACCCGGGCAGTTGGGGTGGACCTGGACGTGGACTGCGACATTCTGCGGGTAGAGCTGGGGCAGGGAGACCGTCTGCTGCTCTGCAGCGATGGCCTGACCAATGTGCTGTCTAACGAAACCATTGCGGAGGAGTCCCGCAAGGAGCCGGATCTGGAACGTTTGGGACACCGGTTGATGGACATGACTCTGGAGCGCGGTGCACCGGACAACGTGACGGTAGTACTGGCTGAGATCTGATCAACGAAAGGGGATTTTTACCATGGATCAATACATAGGTAAAATACTCGACAACCGATACGAAATCCTGGAGTGCATCGGCACCGGCGGGATGGCCGTGGTCTATAAGGCGCGGGACTATCGGCTGAACCGTCTGGTGGCCGTGAAAATCCTGAAGCCGGAGATGGCCCAGGACCAGGACATCCGTCGCCGCTTCCACGATGAGTCTCAGGCCGTGGCACAGCTGTCTCACGTAAACATCGTCTCGGTCTACGACGTGAGCCACTCCGACGGGCTGGACTACATCGTCATGGAGCTGGTGGACGGGCTCACCTTAAAGCAGTATATGACCAAACGGGGCACCCCGCTGAACTGGCGGGACTCCGTACACTTTATCACCCAGATTCTCCGGGCCCTGGGCCACGCCCACAGCAAGGGGATCATCCACCGGGACATCAAGCCCCACAACATCATGGTGCTGCGGGACGGCAGCGTGAAGGTGACGGACTTCGGCATCGCCCAGATCACCTCGGTGACCCAGAACACCATGTCCAGCGAGGCCCTGGGCTCGGTGCACTACATCTCCCCGGAGCAGGCCAAGGGCAGCGTGGTAGACTGCCGCTCAGACCTCTACTCCGCCGGCGTGGTGCTCTACGAGATGCTCACCGGCCGGCTGCCCTTTGAGGGAGACACCCCGGTGTTTGTGGCCATCCAGCACATCAACTCCATTCCCATCTCTCCCCGGGAGCTGAATCCCCAGATCCCGGAGGCCCTGGAGCGCATCGTGCTGAAGGCCATGGCCCCGGACCCGGAGCAGCGCTACGCCACCGCAGAGGAGATGCTGGCAGATCTAAAGCAGTTTCGGAAGAACCCCGGCGCCCAGGTGGCGGGAGGCCAGGGAACCAACAACAGCAACCAGCAGAGAGGCGGCACCGTCCCGGCCTACGACCGGAAGAAAGAGGACACGCCTCCCCAGCAGCCCCCCAGAGACCGGCAGCAGTATCGGAACAGCCAGAACAGCCGCCGGAATGTCCGCAATCAGACGGACGAGGAGGTCTACGACGGGGACGACAAGCCCCACCGCTTCGGCGGCATTGTGGC
>CANQII010000105.1 GCA_947623875.1 uncultured Oscillospiraceae bacterium | reverse complement strand
GCCAGGGTGAACTCGTCCAGAGGGGCGGGAGACTTGTGCTCCGGTTCGAAGAAGCCAGGCAGCCGGGTCTTCTCAATCCGGAAGCCGCCCCGCTTTCTTTTGTCTGGAATCAGAAGGGGGATCTCATCCGTAGGGGAGGTGATGACCGGAACCAGATCGTAGGGATCTTCGCCGTTCTCAAAGAGATCGGAGAGGAAGAGACCCGCCTGGAGTGCCAGCTTCATATACTGGGCCTCCTGCTCGTCCTGGATCGGCTCCATCCGCCGGCTGATCACGGCGCGCTCGAAGTGGAGATAGGGGTATGGCCGGGTGAGCTTTTTGTGCAGCGCTCTGGCCCACTTCTGCGCCTCTTTGATGTCCTCCGGGGAGACATCCTCCTTGTTGTCGTAGGAGCAGAACACGCCCTGCCGCTCCAGACTCAAAAACAGGGTGTACAGTTGCTCTTTGTAGGGCTGGCTCATCTTCCAGTATCCAGAGAAGCCCTCCTTACCCAGGTACATGGCGAGACAGAGATTCAGTCCCAGCATGCCCATGACGCTGCAGTAACCGTCGCTCCCGTTGGGGAGACGCACGGCAAACACCTGCTTGTCCTCCAATGTATTCCAGAGCTCTACCTCTTTGAAGTGAAAGCCCAGCTCATAGAGTTCCTTCTTTGTATTTTGTTCCATTTGGTGCTTACGCCCCTTTCTGAACCGCACAGCAGATGCGGTTCCGGTGGTGTGATCCGGCGGTGGGACCGGGAAGTTTGAAATTGCTGCGCCTATTATACCGGACTTTGGGGAGGACGTCAACCGCAGGAAACAGGTCTGCACAATTTGCATGAAAAATGGAAGATCAGCCCATTTTGAAAGCCGGATTCCCCGGGCGATGCATCGGTTTTGCAAGACGCATGGAGCCGCAAAAACCCGCTACTCCGTCTGGGGCAGATCCTCCAGCAGCAGCCGCATGGTGCCGCCGCAGACCATGCCCTCCTCGTCCTCCAGATCGGCGGTGAGATTCACGTCCAGCACCTCACTGGTGCCGGTGCCCAGAAGCCGCCGGGCCGCCAGAAGGGCCTCGCCCTCCGCGCACCCGCCGCCTACCGTTCCTCTGGTGTTGCCGGCCTTGTCTACCACCATCAGGGCGCCGGGTTTCGCTGGGGTGGAGCCCTTGGTCTCCAGCACCAGCAGCATGGCCTTGGGGGCGGGGTCCTCGGCGGCAAACTGCAGCACGCCCTCCTGTACCTCGGTGCGGGGCAGCACATTGGGGGCTTTCGGCAGACCGCTGCGCACCTGAATCAGCTGGGCGGTGATGGACACCGCGATCTCCGCCGGGGAGACGGAGCCGATGGGGATGCCGATGGGAGTGTGAACCTGGCTGAGTTTCTCCTGGGGGAAGCCCTCCTGCTGGAGCTGGGCCAGCAGGCCGGTAACCCGCCGGCGGGAGCCCATCATGCCAAGGTAGCAGGGCATCTCCCCCTGGAGGAGGGTCCGGAGGCAGATCCCGTCCCACCGGTGGCCCCGGGTGAGGATGCAGATGTAGTCCTTGGGGGAGACCTGCAGCTGGTCCCGGATCACAGTCTCAAAGTCCCCACAGAGGATCTCAGAGGCGTCCGGGAAGTTGCTCTTGCAGGCGAAGAAAGGGCGGTCGTCCACCACGGTGATTGCAAACTCCACCTTTGCGGCGCAGGCGGCCAGTGCCTGAGACACATGACCGGCGCCCAGGAGGATCAGCCGGGGACTGCGGGCGAACTTCCGCACATAGGTGTTGCCTCCGATGGTCCGGGTGAGGGAAGCCTCCCCGGTGTCCCGGATGGACTGCAGGATGTCTCGAAAGGTCTGATTCATAGGGCGGCTCCTTTCCTGCGGAGAATGCCGGTGAGCTGCAGGGCGGCCTCCAGCACGCCGCCGCCCACCGCCAGGGCCTTGTCGGAGACCAGACGGCAGTACGAGGGATCGCAACGGGGGTCCACGTCCCCGGACTTCATCCCCTTGTGTACCGGGGTGCCGTCTGCCAGAATGCCCCGGAGCACGCCGCTGATCTGGCAGATCACCGGCTGGCCTTCCACGGTGCCGGCGGCATCGCCCGCCTCCACTTGGTCGCCGATCTCCCGGAGCTGGCGGAAGATCCCGTCTGCCGGCGCTCGCAGTACCCGCTCCCCGGCAAACCCGCCGATGAGGCCTGGGATGTTGGTGTTGGGCAGGGCAGAGCCCTGGGTGATCACCCGGCCCAGGGTGTGGCCCCGCATGGTCTCCACCACTGCGTGGCAGTCCACGCCGGCGGTGAATCCGGGACCGGCGGCGATCACCACCGGGGCATCCGTGATCTTGGTGCCCAGATTCCGCTTGGCCAGGATGAGGTCTGCCACCACATCCGGGTGGAGGGCCTGGATGCAGGCGGCCTCCGGGTCTGCCAGCACCGGGATCTCCCCCGCAGCCAGGATGGCAGGCACATCCTTCGGCCCCTTGGCATACCGTGCGGTGACGTCCTCCACCGTCCAGGTGCCGAAGAGAATCGCCTGGGAAAAACACACCGTCCGGCGAATGGCGGTGGGATGGGGCAGGTCTGTGAGCACCAGATCAAAGCCCGCCCGGTGCAGCCGCATGGCGGTGCCAGTGGCCAGGTCTCCCGCCCCTTTGATCACTGCGAGCATATCGCTTTCCTCCTCTTGGGACGGCAGCCTGCGGCTGCCGTCTGTGTCCAGTACTGGTATAATATCACAGCCTTTGGCGGGGTGCAAGAGCGATCCGGCAGGGCACCGAAAAACGTGGTTTTGAAGGTGCCTCCCAGCATCAAGACAGGAAGGCTTTTGCAAAAGATTAACTTTTGGGGCCCAATGTAACGGTTGTATTGCATGTATCTTGCACTTTCTTTCCCTTCCTTGACGGCATTCCATAGGAAATGTTAAAATAGGGACGAAATGCAGGGGCAGCAGATCTGCATGGTACAGAGAGATGTTGCAGCCCGGCCCCCAGCACAAACTGAAAAGGAACAGGAGATGTGAGTCATGAAGACCAGAATTGCAATCCTTGCCGTAGCGGCACTCTTGTGCCTCCTGCTCGCAGCCTGCAACAGTCCGGCGGCACCCACTGCAACGCCGACACCGGCTGAGACGCCGATGGCCACTGCACCGGCAACGCCGGCCCCCACAGAGCCGCCTGCCGAGACGGATGCCCCGGCGGAGAACCCCGGCGAGCCTTCTGAGGCGGACCTGACAGAACTCTACAGCTACGAAGACATGCGCCTTCTCACCGATGGGGATTTGCTCTATCTCCGCAAGGGGGATCACTTCAGCGCCATTCTCTATCCGTATCAGGCAGACACCATCTACTACTTTGTAACCGCCTGGCAGGGCTTTGGCCTGACCGAGGACGAGGCGGTGTTAGGCATCCTGCCGGCAGACAACTGGGACAAGAATCCCTGCTTCCGCTGGGACGGCACCCAGTGGGCGGAGGTGGACCACACAGACATCCTGCTGCCCTACCTGGACGGCATCCTGGACTGGGAGCAGACGGAGCAGTACCGGAAGGCCCAGGACCTGGCCCTGCTGCTCTTCGGCGGAGACGCCTCCAAGGTCCACGGTCTCAACGCGGACGCCAACCAGGCCCCGGAGCAGCACTACACCCAGGGGGACTGGACCTATGACGCCGCCAACGGCTACTACGCCAAGTGGGCGGACCTGCAGAAGGACATTGCCAAGTTCTTCACGGCAGACTGGTGGGCCCAGCGGAACGGGGACAACTCGGAGTATCCTCCCACCTATATCGAGCACAACGGCTACACCTACACCCTGGGCTCGCAGTTCGGGGACAGCGATTATAACCCCCGCTTCCATGATACCTACCGTCTCGTGGAGAAGACCGAGGACAAGATCGTATTTACCGTCACCGGCTACTACTCCGAGCCCTTCCTGAAAGAGGGGGAGACCCAGGAGGACCGGGATGCCAGACTGGCGGCTGCCCCGGAGTACACCATCACCTATCCCGTCACCATGGTGCGCACGGAGGACGGCTGGCGCTTTTCCGAGTTCCACGTCCCGGATGATCCCGCCGATGCCTACTCCATGGGCATGGACGCCCATGTCCCCTACTACCCCGAGTCCTCCATGACAGAACTGTACAGCAGCGAGAACCTGCGCCTCCTGCAGTATGAAGACCAGTACTACCTCCGCAAAGGAGACTGGATCGGACCGCTCTCGTATCCGGTACAGGAGGGCGCCCGCTTCTATGTGGGCGGAGAGTGGCAGGGCTTCGGTATGGCAGACGGAGAGTGTGTGGTGTCCATATCCCCAGGACAGTCTACCTGGCCGGAGACCCACTGCCTCCGGTGGGCGCAGAACCACTGGGAGGAGATAGACCGGGCGGACATCCTGGCAGAGCATCTGGAGGGCGTGCTGGACCGGGAACAGGCGGAACAGTATCTCCAGGCGCAAGACCTGGGCCTGCTGCTCTTCGGCGGAGACGCCGCCCAGATTCGAGACCTGCCCGGCGGCACCGAGGAGGCCCCGGAGCAGGAGTACACCCAGGGGGACTGGACCTATGACGCCGCCAATGGCCTCTATGCCAAGTGGGCAGACCTGCAGGCCGCCATAGCCCAGTCTTTCACAGAGGACTGGTTCGCATCGCGGAATACCGTGCCCACCTACGTAGAGCACGACGGCTACACCTACACCTTGGGCTCCCAGTACGGGGATAGTTTCTACAATCCCCGGTTCCCGGACACCTATTCCCTCCTGGAAAAGACCGAGGACAAGATCTCCTTCACCGTTACCGGCCACTACTCCTACATCTGGCCCATCGGGGAGGAGATCCTGGAGGAGCGGGATGCCCGGGTGGAGACCGCCCCGGACTGGACGGTGGACTTTCCCATCACCATGGTGCGCACCGAGGACGGCTGGCGGTTCCAGGAGTTTCATGTGCCGGCAGACCCCACCGAGGCCAACGCCTGCGGCAGAGAGGCGCAGCAGGCCTGGGAAGACGCCCATGCGAAATAGGGCAGAGATAGCGCTCTGAGCAACTGAGATGAAAAAGGGCTTTCACGGACCTCCGGAGAGGAGACCGTGAAAGCCCTTTGCTTGTTAGATCGAGATGGCCTGGGTTACTCCGCCGCCTTAGGTCGGAGGCCGTACATCTCCGCCAGCTTCTGGAAGCGGGGGATGGCCTTCTGAACCCGCTCCACTGGCACGCAGAACGCGATGCGCACATAGCCGGGGCAGGAGAAGCTGCTGGTGTCCGGGAACAGCAGGTCCAGCTCTTCCTTGGCCTTCCGGGAGAACTCCGCCGCGTCCGGCTCCGGGGACTTCACCATCATGTAGAAGGTGCCCATGGGTTTCACGCAGGTAAAGCCCATGGCGGTGAGGGAGTTGTACAGCAGGTTCCGGTTGGTGGTGTATGCGGTGAGGTCGCTGGTAAGGCCATCGCACTCGGCGGCCACATACTGGAAGAGGGCGGGGGCGTTGATGTGGCCTACGGCACGGGCAGCGCCGGCAATGGCCTGGAACACGGTGTCATGGTCCTCCATGGACTGGGGGACGTACACATAGCCCACGCGCTCACCCGGCAGGGAGATGGACTTGGCGTAGGAGTAGCAGACCACGGTGTTGGCGTAGCTGTGGGGTACCCACGGCGGGGTGATGCCATCGTAGACCACTTCCCGGTACGGTTCATCGGAGATCAGGTAGATGGGGTTGCCGAACTCCTGACTCTTCCGGCGGAGCATCTCGCCCAGGGCGTCGATGTTCTCCTGGGGATAGACCACGCCGCAGGGGTTGTTGGGGGAATTGATCACCACGCCCTTCACCTCGGGGGTGAGCGCGGCCTCAATGGCGTCAATGTCCAGATGGAAGGTGTCCTTGGCGGCAGGCACCTCAATGATCTCGCAGTCTGCGCCGTGGATGAAGATCTTGTACTCGGTGAAGTACGGGGCGATGACGATAAACTTATCGCCCGGCAAGCCCAGGCCCTTGAAGCAGGCGCAGAGGGCAGGGGCCGCGCCGCAGGTGAGGAACATGTCCTCCGCCCGGGCGTCCGTGTGGAAGCGACGGCTCAGGGAGGCGGCGATTTTGCCCCGGAGAGCCATGTCGCCGGGGGCGCTGGTATATGCGTGAACGGCATCCGAGAGCTCGCCGGACAGGATCTTCATGATGGTCTCGTTTACCTGCGGGGGCGGCGGAACACTGGGATTGCCCAGAGCCAGATCGATGACATTTTCTGCGCCGATGACGGCGGCGCGTTTCTTTCCGTATTCGAACAGCACGCGCATGGGATTACCGGTGGCACCCAGTTTGCGCATCTCTTCGGAAACCATGAAACCTCTCCCCTTTGATATGGTTCTAACGCTTTAAAGCGGTGCAGTGTTATGCATTTTACACTGGAAAGGGACGGTTTTCAATGGGGTAATATGCCGGAATTTCTCACAAATTACCTGCCCTGTGTGGGGAGAGTGGCTTGTATAGCGGGATCTGGAGGGTGCAAGGACTCCAAAACACGGATAATGTCGCCATCTAAGAAATATTCCGATATCGGAATATCTCCTACAAATATCAGGAAATTGACCCAGCAGTGGCTTTCGCAGACGTAGAGCAACCGAGGTGCCCGCCGCTTTATCCGCGTGGGGTAACCTGTGCAAGGTCACGGATCAGATCTGTGAGGCTGCGTGCCAAGTCCGAGAGATCCAGAAAATAGGTTCGTACCGTTACACCATCGGAGGAGCGAAATACCCTTGTTTCGTTGGCTGAAATGGAGGCACTCTGGGGATACAACAGGATAACCTGGCGGGCACTGTACTGTCTCCCATAGGCGTACATCTGGTACATGTCGCTGTTGGAGATGCCCCAGTTTTGCTGGTCCGTGCTCAGCTGCTTCCACTTCGTGTCCAATATGAACACGGCCCCGTCTGGACGCGTGAGGACGAGATCGGGCCGCAGAGGAAATTGCGGGCTTGGCTCCAGAAACAGCCAACAGGAGCGATCCTGCGCAGAGAGCCGGTATCCAGGCGGCAGAACACGGCGAAACAGAGCCGCCACATAGCTCTCATAGAGCTGTTCCATGGGGAAGAGCAGCGCTTGAATCTGGTCTGCTCCTGCAAAGGGGGAAAAGCTCTCGCCCCGGAAGAACACCAGACACCACCGGAGCGCTGCGGTGTAGTCCTTGGTCTCGCGGCTCTGGACACAGAGGCTGAGCTCGCCGATGGGATCCTGGGAGAGGGGGACGGCGTCGAATGCATTCAGCAGGATGCTGATGTCTGCGCTATTCTTGGCAGATGTGGTTCTCCGGCTGAGACGGCACAGCGCGGTTTTCAGGACCCGATTCTCTGGACGGTTCAGGTGGTAGCTGTCGAAAAGACAGTAGGTCCGCTCTCTGTGGATGCTGTTGTGCCGCAGATGCTCCGAAAACAGGATCTTGCCCCGCACCGTGTTCTCGTTGGATGCGGTCTGCACGTAGGCGCGGCGCAGTTCCTTTCGCACGATTTCAGATACCTCGTCCAGAAACATGCGGATGAAGCACTCATACAGGGGCATTCGGGCGGTGTCCACCTGTGCTGTTTGCATCGACTTGTTTGGCGCCTTTACCAGGACCCGGAGCATGCGGGAGACAAGCTCTTTGGCCTCGCGGTGCCCCACATCGGCGCCATCTGCCGAATAGACCTTCGGGAGAATCTCCAAAATTGGGCCCCCGCCCATGTCTATGACGCCCACATAGTTCTTGGCAGTGATGATCTTGCCGACGTCCTTCCGGGCAGACAGCCCCATCAGTTCCAGCGGATTTTCGCTGTCTCCCCGGTTCTCCAACAGGAAGGACTCCAAGCGCTGAAAGGATTTGGCAGGGAGGTACTTGCGGTTCTCAGGGGTCGCAGACTGGGAAGAGGCATCCGCCGAATCCTCCTTGGCGCAGGCGATGTACTGAAACTCAGTGAGCGTAAGAGTCGTTCTGCTGCGCATGGCTTCCGCTTCCTCCGAGAATGGACCGGTATGCATCCAGGTCGTAGAAGGCCTCCGGATGGATGGTGTAGATCGTTCTCTCCTCCATGTCCAAAGTTCCGGGGAACAGCCCAGACCAGTCTATCTTCCGGGCGGAGATGAGTTGGTGGGGTCCGAGGTGATTGGGGTCGATGCCCAGGACAAGGCAGATCTTCTCATAGTCATCATAGAAGTACTCCTGGAGCAGCGGCAGAATCTTGTTCTGGAAGATGTGCGCCAGGTTCCGGACAGACGGATTCTCCCGCAGCGGGAGGAAGTACGCATGGCCGATGGTGTGTTCTCTGTCGTAGAGCGCCTCAATGCGCAGGTTGATGCACTGCAGCAGCGCTGCGATGGAGAGATCCTGTACCTGAATATCCTCCAGAACTTTGGCATCCGGCATCATCTCCACAAAGTCAAAGCGGCGGCGCAATGCAGTGTCGATACCGGTGATGGAGCGGTCTGCAGTGTTCATGGTTCCCAGCAGGTAGACGTTTTTCGGGACGGTGAAGTCCTCGCCGGAGTAGGGGAGTGTGACGTGGGTCTCCTCCCGTTCTCCACACCGGCGGGGCAGCTCCAGCAGCGTGATGAGTTCGCCGAAGATCTTGGAGATATTGCCGCGGTTGATCTCGTCAATCACGATGACGTACTTCTGATCTGCATGCTGCCTGGCACGCTCGCAGAGGGCCTGGAAGACGCCGGGCTTGATCTCATAGGTGAGATCGGAGGCTGCACCACCTTCAGGGGCTGTCATCGTGGGGCGGATGCCCTCCACAAAGTCCTCATAGCTGAAAGACTGGTGGAAGGTGGTGAATGTGATTCGTCCATCCTGCCGGTGCCGCTGATAGCGCGTCAGAAGAGCGTCATAGGGTTCGCGCTCGATCGCCTTCAGAGGCTTGTCCTCAACGATGGCGAGGGCATATTGGACGGTGTGATACGTCTTCCCGGTGCCGGGCGGGCCGTACAGAATGGTGTTCAGCGGGACATCAGTTCCTCTTTTCAGGTTGTCCAGGTAGATGGTGGCAGCAGCATTGGTCCAGCTGCCGAAGAACATGATGTCTTGTACAAGAATGTGAAACTGCTCGTCCTGGTAGCAATCGGGCCCCAACCGCTCCCGACTCATCTGCTGGAGCTCTGGATCCGCCAGAATAGCCTGTAGAACCTTTTCGCTGAGGTCAGTGTATAAACCTAGGGTATCCTTTGGTGCATCTTGTTCATTGTCTGGTTCTGCCCACTGGCCCATGAGCTTTTTGAAATCTCGGTATACAGACCACCTATATAAGTAGTACTTCTCTGGCTGTTCAAATGTCAGATACACAGAAAAGGCATGCAGATCCTGGTAGTGACCGGTCATTTTTCCGTCAATAGGTGAGGCTTCGTTATAACGCGTGCGAACGTTTTCACAACCAGCCCGAAATTCTTTGAATCTCTGGGAAAGAGGTTTAGACGAATCAAAGATTCCCCAGTATAGTGCACGCATCGCCTCGGGGTCAAATCTAGCCAACTTGCAGAATCGGTCGTAAGCAAAGTATCTACCAGAAGACAGCAGATTTCCCCCATCCATTTGCTTTGTGTAGTTGGAAAAGTACTTCTTTCCGGCCCAGGCATATCCTTCTTCATAGAACTTGGAAAAATCGGCTGCGCTGTCTGAAATGCTCTGAGAGATCTCCTTATAGTGTTGGATGCACTCCCACTTATAGTGTTCGTACAGGTTGACGTTGTCTGCCTTTGCTGTGAGGTGCATCTTATATGCCTCAAGGACTTCTTCAATCGTAGGAGGCATATAACTCTCACCCACATAGAGGAAATCCGATGTTTCATCCTTTTTGATGATCCTTAGGAAAAAATGGGGCCCTTTGGTCTTCTTGTTGGTTTGGTAGTAGCAGTAGTCCAGCAGATTGAGTTCGGCAGGTGCGGACTCGTACTTCTTGGCACAGAGGGCCTCCACATCTGCTTTGGTAAGCCGTGTGCCAGGCAGAACGGGTTTGAGGCATTCCCGAAGCTGCTCTGAGACAGAAAGTGTAGCGTTTGGCATGATGGATCACTCCCTTGGTTCGTGCGATGTGTTGTGTCCCTATGCATATGACCTGGCCCGCAACGCTCGGTTGCGGGCCAGATCTCAAAGTGAATGCTGCAGTCTTACCCTACGGCGATGGCCTCTACCTCGCAGAGGACGCCCTTGGGCAGGTCCTTCACGGCCACGCAGCTG
>CANQII010000104.1 GCA_947623875.1 uncultured Oscillospiraceae bacterium | reverse complement strand
CAGCCCCGCCAGGACCAGCTCTCCAGAGCCTTGGTGAGCTGCCAGCCGGTGATGGCCGGGTGCTCCGTCTGGTACACCGGGACTACCCCGATAAACGGGCCTTTAGCCTGTTCCAGCGCCACCAGGGTGTAGCAGGCCTCGGCCCGGCGCTTGCCCAGAAGGTCGATGCGGCCGTTGAGCCGGCGGCAGGGCTCATCGTCAAACTTGTTGTCTGAGTACTCGGCGCAGCCGTCTCCGGTCTCGCCGAGATAGTCCATGCCGGTCCAGACAAAGTCTCCCACGATCCGGGGGTTGTCCTTCGCGATCTCCCAGAAGGCATAGGCGTCCTTGCAGAAGGTCTCACTGCCCAGGATCAGCCGGTTGGGGTACTTCTTCAGGTCGTGCTTGTAGCGCCAGAGGCCGTAGTTGTATCCGGCCACGTCCATGGCGGCGTAAGCATCTTTGGTCTTCCAGTCGCAGGGAGGCAGGGTGGCGCCCCACTTCATGAACTTGTCTCCCACCTTCACCGCCAGCATGTTGTAGAACTCACTGCCGGCGGCTTTCTTCTTGGGCTTCTGGGGTTTCTCTGCATTGGCTGCGGCCTTCTCGGCCTTGTCATCGCTGTACACGCCCATGCCGATGGAGTTCAGGAAGTTGAAAAAGATATTGATGCCGCAGGTCACCGGGCGGGTGCCGTCCAGTTTGTGCAGGTGCTCCGTCATCTCAGCAGTGAGGGCGATGCCTTTGGGCTGGGCAGTCTCCGCCACCTCGTTGCCGGTGGAGTAGAGCACCACGCAGGGGTGGTTGTAGTCCTTGTCCACCATGTCCGCGAGATCCTGCTTCCACCACTCCTCGAAGTAGGGCACGTAGTCGTACTTGGTCTTGTGGATATACCAGTGGTCGATGTACTCGTCCATCATCAGCACGCCCAGCTTATCGCAGGCGGCCAGCATGGCCTTGCTGCAGGGATAGTGGGAGGACCGGAGGGCGTTGTAGCCGTTCTCCTTGTGCAGGCGAACCCGGCGCTCCTCCGCCTCCGGGAAAGAGCACGCTCCCAGAATGCCATTGTCGTGATGGATGCAGGCGCCCCGGAGGATCACCCGTTTGCCGTTGATGGTGATGCCACGGTCCGGATCCCAGGCCAGGGTGCGGACGCCAAAGGGTTCCTCCACCACATCGTCCCCAAAGGACACCCGGGCGGATCGAGAAGGACACCTTCAACATCACGGTCCAGGTGCCGGTCTCCACCCAGTGTGATCTCACTCTTCCGGACAGCTCCACCCGGTCCTATGGCAGCGGAACCTACACGGTCTCCTGCCCGTGCCAGTGAGAAGCCGCAAGCACAGTAAAATCCAGACCAGTATAAAACGGACGCCGGCTCCCTGCGGGGACCGGCGTCCGTTTTATATGTTCAGGTTGTCTTCCCTGCTGTCTGCAGGCATGATTTCCGCAGCAGGCATCATTGGCGGATCCAGAGGCGGTATCATGCCTGCCTATCCCCCCAGACTCACTCCGGCAGCGCCAGAGATCTTGTCTGGCCCGATGTTTGCGAGGCTGCCCGCTATTCTTCCTTTTGAGAGGGGCACATGGCAACGGCCTCCCGGTACAGCTTCTTGGCCGTGGCGCCTTTCTCCTTGCGCAGCAGGGCGATCCAACCCTGGAGAAACTCTGGGAAGCAGTCCAGCTGTCCCCAGGCGTATTGGAGCAGGTCCTTCAGCGTATATGTATCTCGCAATCCCGGGTTGGAGAGGATCTCATAGATGTCCTTCTGGGGGTTCTCCGAGCAGCGATAGGCGGCTACGAGGGTATTCAGCACGACAGCGTTCATATCCCACCCCGTATGGAACAGGTCTCCGATATCAATGAGATCCCGATAAGTCTCTTCATCAGACGAGGCCCGGATCACCTTCACCCGGGTGGACAGCAGCTGTTTGCCCAGGGACAGAACCTCGCCGTACGCCCCGGAGTTCACGCATTGGATGTGCAGCGCCACGGCATCGCCCAGCCGCATTACCAGCATGTCTGCGTCTTTGTATGCAAGACCGTCCGCCAGGGTACAGCGGTTTTCCTGGTAGTCTTCGGTCCCTCCGGCTGTGAGGAAAATGGTACCGTCCTCAATCTTGTCCAGTACTTTCTGAACGCTGGACAATGCCTTCTCCGGGACATTCCCGCTTGCGCTCTGCCCGCAAGGCATAGCGGTACGGGCTTTGGCAAGCGCAGACAGGAAGTCTACCTGCATCTCCTCCGGCAGCACGGCAGCCGTCTCACAGACAAAGGCCATCAGTTGTTCACGGCTGCAGCCCTCTGCCTCCTGACAGACCTGATTGAGAAAACCAAGGTATTTCAATTGGTTGCTTCTCCTTTCGTGTATGCTCTGCCTATTGTACCCGATTGCGGGCCTGTGCGCAAGGGGGCGATACCAGATACATCGGCAACTTTCGTGCAGCAATCGTTCTTTTTGCAATCCAGTTTTCCCAGAATACTCCCTTTATGGGGTTTACAGGTTCTACCGCTGCACTTCCTCCAGGTACCTCAAGATGGCGGCGCTGAGCCAGCCCAGCACATCTGCCAGTTCCTCCGGCGGGGTGTCCATCCCCCGCCGGAGCCAGTCTGCGATGAGATTCCCGCAGCCGCCAGCAACGCAACCATTGTCTCCATCTCCTCGGCCCTGCAGCTGGGCATCCTTCTCATTCCTCCCCTCCAACTGATGAAACCTCTCTTCCAGCTTCCCGGTCTGGCTCTGACTCGCACCGCAGCGGATGCCGCTTCGGTAATGCTCACCGGCATCATGGCGATTCTCTGGTACTGGAAGTGCCAGGCCGGACACCGCAAAGCAGGCCGCATAAAGGGCGTATTTCACACAGAGTTACATAACAGTCCCAAACACTTCAGGGCCGTCTGTCCCACGATGGGACAGACGGCCCTGTTGTATCTATGGCCTGATGTAGATTGTGCCCAGTTCTTTGAGGAACAGAGACTACTCCGTCTCTATATTACTCCCCTCTCCTGCCCCGTTGGTATCTGTCGCTTTCGGCTGCACCGGCAATCGTCCCAAGGCATCATCCATCTTCTGCAAGGTAGCTTCGCTGGTCCGAACCAGTTCCATCAGGTTGCGCAGCGATACGGTCTCCAAAAATCCGCCCACCTGTCCCTTGGCTGCCGCATAGATGGCATACTGCACTGGAAACCTCCGCTTCAGCAGAGCCATGGCCTCCGGGCTCTGCTCCAGGCGAGCACAGGAGTTTCTGGTAGACAGCTGCCGTGCATATTGATCCTGGTATGGAGCGCTCTCTCGAATGGAGCGATACCGCCCGCTTTCCAACTCGTCCAACCATGCCATGCAGTCTGCCACCCAACCGTCTATTCTGCCGCAGAACAGCGGTCCCTTAGCTCCGGCCTCGCTGCCCACAGTGAAGCCGTGCATCGCATAGGCGTATACGTGGGCCTCATAGTCCACATAGTGTTCCCGCAGCGCTATCATTAGGTTTTCTGCGTTGTGGATGGGCACGATCCAATCGTTGCGGGAGTACACCAGAAACATGGGCGGCGTATCCAGCGTGATGCAGGTGTCCGCCCCCGGTGCATCCGGGGCACAAAACTTGAGCGTCTCTCGGTCTACCAGGCCATACGCCAGCACCGCAGCAAATGGCCTGTGCCGGACCTGCCCGGCGCCGGCGGCCACCACATGGCCGCCGGCAGAGAAGCCCATGACCACAATCCGCTCTGGGTTGATGTGATACTCCTTTGCGTGCCGAACCAGATAGTCCATGGCAGCCTCGAAATCCTCCAGTGGATAGGGCCATTTGTACTGTTTCCCCACGGAGTACCGAAAGATGAAACAGTTGTACCCCAGGCCATTTAGCCGTTTTGCCACGGGGACGCTCTCCCGCTCATCGCAGGTGGAATAGGCGCCACCTGGGGCGATGAGAAAGGTGCGTTTGCACTCCTCCGTGACGAGATAGGGAGAGAGGGTGACGTCCCGGGCCGAATTCAGGACAATGCGCTTGCGGTGATTCATGTTTTCTGCTCCCAAATGCGTATCAATGGGACGATGCCGATCCATAGTCCATCGTCCGCAGCACACAAGAACGATTGAGGAGTGGTCACATGAAAACACTGGAGATCGTACCCGGCGGCAATCACGCCGCTATAGCAACCCTTCAACTGAGTCAGGACGGGGTGCAGCTGGCCGCCCAGGTGCTCTGCTATCCCTTCACGGGAGGAATCGCAGATGCGCTTGATGCGATGCCGCCGGAACAGGCTGCTATTCCCCCTGCACTCTTCCTCCTGGCGGACAATGACCCCATCAGTGACAGCTCTTTGGAATATGAAGCCGCTCTGCGGGCCGCAGGCGTCTCTACGCAGGTTAAAAAATACGATGGCTCCATCCATGGGTTTATTGAAGAAAATAACCCGGAATACGACAACCTGGACAATGTTGCCAGTCAATCACCCGAGCAGGCGCGATATGCCCGGGATGCAGAAACTTATATTGGAAATTGGCTAGCTGGCACACTGCAATAGCAGCCAATCTGCACGCGGACCACATGCGCATCGCCATCTTTGTCATCCCCTGTCTCTGGGCCTGCGAGAACACTGCCCCTACTATTTTAGCCCGGAGCCCGGGATACCGCGGTGCCCCAGCACTGCCGGTGATTCTCTCATCTAAAGCGGCCGCCGCTCCCCCATGGGGACCGGCGGCCGCTGATCATTTGCAGTTGTATTGGGACACCCTTCCCCGTGCCGTTCTCCCCCTGCCGCTGCTCTCACCGGTTTTGGAAGCGCTGCTTGTACTTAGCCGGTGTCACCCCGTATCGCGCTTTGAAATCCCGGATGAATTGGACGGTGTCGCCGTACCCGATTGCCTCGCAGACGGAGGCCAGCTTGCTGTTCGGATTGGTGCGGAGGATTTCTTCGGCGTGATACAGGCGGTATTCCCGGAGGTTCTCAGTAAAGGTCTTGCCCGTCCCCTTTCGGATGAGATCGGAGAGATAGGACTCGTTGTAGTGGAATGTCTCGGCAAGGCTGCGCAGTGTGATGGTCTGGTAGTTCTCAAAGATGTAGTTCACCATCTGCAGCGTCTTGTAGTTGGAGATGTGGCCCATGTGCAGCGGCCGCATTTCATCGTGGTAGCGCTGCATGAGGTACATCATCAGCAGCGCAAAAAGGTGCATCATGATCTCATCGCAGTACGGCAGCGCCTGGGTCTGCTGCTCCCAGAGGGAGAGTACCGTATGGCGCACAAAAATGTCCTCTCCGCAGGGAAACAGCAATGGCAGCACAAACATGGCCATGTTCGGCACAGACAGGGACATAAAGGTCTCTCTGCGAATCTTGATGGTGAGACAGAGGCTCTCCTCCGGCACATAGAGGGTGTGGAACATCGCTGGGGGAATCACCACAAAGTCCCCGGTTTGATGTTCGAACATCTGCCGGTCTACCCGCTGGCGACAGGGTCCCTTCGCGATGTACGCCAGCTCCAGAAACTCATGCCGATGGGCAGGGATGTCCACATAGCGCAGGGTCTTCTGGATCTCCAGGTTCTTCCCCTCCGGAAAGAAATCAATGTCCCGCAGGACATCGGAGTCGTAAGGCTGCAATACCTCCTGCAGCTGGGTGTAGGGCATCTCCGCGCCATGGTCGAGGAACCACTGCTTTCCTCTCTGTTCTTCCGGGTTGAGCTCCAGGAGGTCCTGATAAATCCGGTCGTAGTCCATCTTCGCCCGCGCTCCTTTCGCTTCGTCATCTTCCACAATACTCCAAGCAGGCCTAAAAATCAACCTGTTTTTCTTCTAAAAGAATGGGGTATTTTTCTGGTGCCAGAGATGGTACTATCTGGACAGCGAGCACGAAACCGGACACACTTCCAAGGGGTAAAGGAGGCAGGGGACTATGGGGAAACGGTGGAACGACCTAAAGTGCCTGTTCATTCAGAAAGCGGTATATGCAAAGCTCTATAAGGGCCATAAGCCCAACCAGTGGGAGCCTTGGAACACGCCAGGGAAAACGGTTCTCCCCAATGGTCTTATGTGCCGCAACGACATCCGGTACAGCGAGTCCTATCCCAACAGCTATGCGGACATCTGGTATCCGGACGACAGCGGCACCAGGCGGCCCACGGTGCTCTATTTCCACGGCGGCGGCTTCCTCTTCGGAGACAAATCCGCCGGAGACCCGATGCAGGCAGCCGGGGGCGGCGTGGGCAAACTGGAGCGCATCGTGTCCGAGGGGTTCAACCTGGTAAACGCAAACTACGCCCTGGCTCCGCAATACCGTTTTCCCGCCCAGATCCGCCAGATGGATGACCTGCTCCGGTATCTCATGGATCACGCAGAAGCGCTGCATCTGGACATGAGCCGCGTCTGTCTCAGCGGCGGCAGCGCCGGCGCCGATATGACGGAGATCTACGGGGTCTGCGTCTGCAACCCGGCATACGCCGCCCGTCTGGGGGTACAGCCCATCCTGACTCAGGAAAACCTGAAGGTGCTGGCCATTGATGAGGCGGCCCTGGACGCCAGCGTCTTCGGCAAAAATATGTTCACCATGCTGGGCTGCTGGACGGGGGCAAAGGGTAACGGAGACTGCGGGGAACTGGCTCTCATCAACGCCAAGCGCTACATCCAGGACACGTATATTCCCAGCTGGATCAACGCCTCCAACGAGCCCAATGACGACACCGGCTATTTCATCACCGAGGCCAGAGATCTGCATCGGAAGCTGGACGAGATCGGCGTCCCCAACGACATGGTCTTCTTCCCCGGCGCCAACCTGCCCCACGGCTACATGGACCAGTTGGACAGCGAGCCCCACGCCAAAGAGGCCTTTCAGCGGATGATGGCATTCCTTCGCGAACACATTGAGGCATAAGCGAGGCGCTGAAAAGAGCAAGAGGGACAAGCACCCGATCTGGATTCACGCTTCCCCCATGTAGATTGGATACCGCTTTTTGTCTTCTTCTGTGATCTCGCGCAGAACGCGGCAAGGAGCCCCAACTGCGACCACATTGGCTGGGATACTCTTCGTTACCACGCTTCCAGCGCCGATAACTGTATTGTCTCCGATGGATACGCCGCCCAGGACAATCGTGCCGGCGCCGATCCACACATTGTTTCCCACTGTAATGGGCAGTGCCACTTCCAGGCCCGCATTCCGCTGCTCCGGGTCCAGGGCATGTTCCGCCGTGGTAAAGAGGCAGTTTGGAGCGATGAATACGTGGTCTCCAAATGTGACCTTCCCGCCGTCTAATATCTGGCAGTACCGATTGGCGAAGAAATAGTCCCCTACAGAGGTGTTGTACCCGTAGTCGCACCAGAAAGGCGGGTTCACATCCACATGCTCTCCCATTTTGCCGAAAATCTGTCTCAAGATATTGTGCTGCCCATCCCGGTCTGAGGGTCTCAGCTGATTGAATTCATAGCACAAATCATTGCACCGGCCGATCTCAGCCAAAATCTCTTCATCATAATTTGCGTTGTACAAGTATCCCGCAGCCGCTTTTACTTTCTCCGTCAAAGAATATCACCTCGTTGATTTCTCGAAGGTTTTTCAACCATCCCTATTGCGGCGTCACAGTATCACATTTCAAGCGAGCATGCAACCCCATCTCGGAGGAGCTGGACAAGGCTTTGGTTCCCAGCGGTCCGGTTTTCTCCCCTGGCCCAAGCCTTCTGCAGGGCTGCATCGATCAAACAGACAGCGAACCCCCACGCCAAAGCGGTCTTTCCACGGATGAGGCATTCATCCGCAAACACATAGAGGAGTGAGCAAACCAATGAAAAAAAGCAAGACAAACAAGCATCCGGACTGGCAGCTCAGCCGAGCGGAGAAGGGCTGGTACTACCTGGGAGACAGCGCCCGCCTGTTCTGCACATCGCTGCTGGGCACCTACATGACCACCTTCCTGATCTTCCAAGGGGTGAACATGGCCTCCCTGGCCGGGGCCATTCTGATCGTGAAGATGATCGACGCGGTGGACGACGTCCTGTTCGGGTTCGTCATAGACAAGTTCAACGTCACCGAGTGGAAGGTGTTCCGGAAGCTGTCCGGCACCGGAAAGTACATGCCGTGGTACCGTCTGTTCTTCTGGACCTTCCCCGTGGCGACAATCCTCTTCTTCCTGATGCCCGCAAACAGCCCGGACGCCGTGAAGATTCTCTGGTTCCTGGTGACCTATCTGCTCTACGACTTCACCTGCACCCTCACCGAGGTGCCCATGCAGTCTCTGGTCACCACCCTCACAGACAGCCCCTCCGAGCGGAACAGCATCCTCACCGTCAAGGGCGTCATCTCCGTGGTGGCCGCGGTCGGGTTTTCCATCATCGTCACTGCCCTCATGAGCGAAAAAGTCGGGGTCCCGCTCAAGACTATCGCCATCACCAGTGCCCTGATCTTCCTCGTGTTCATGATACCCATGGCCTTCCGGGTCAAGGAGCACAACACAGAGCTCAAGAACGTAGAGGTGGAGGGCTCTCAGGAGAAGTACACCTTCCGGGACATGATCCACTGCGTCACCACCAACAAGTACATTTTCGTCTACTTCCTCTCCGTCATCATCTCCACCATTTTCTGCACCCGCACCGCCGTGGAGGGCTTCCTGGGCTTCTACATCTTCCATGACTCCATGGTCTTCTCCTATGTGATGCTCATCGGTTTTGTCCCCGGCATCATCCTCAGCGGCTTCTGCGGCAAACTGGCAGACCGGTTTGGAAAGCGGAACCTGCTGGCCTTCATCTATGCGCTGATCGCAGCGGCTTCCCTGATCATCTACTTCTTTGGGCGGAACAGCAAGGCATTTTTCATCGTCATCGGCGGTATCTGCGCTATTCCCAACGCCCTCATAGCCGTAGTGAGAACCTATATCGCGCCAGACACCATAGACTACACCCGGTACAAAACCGGCAAGGACTGCTCCGGCATTTTCTATGCCCTGCAATCCTTTATCAACAAGGCCTTCGGCGGGATTGTGGGTTCCGTCACCCTGGCGATTCTCGCCCTCTTCGGCTGGCAGGAGGTACAGGGGGAGAGCTTTGCAGATCTGGCCGCCCAGGGGGTAACCCAGTCCGAGACGGCCCTGAACACCCTGTGGGCCCTGGGATATCTGATCCCCGCCATCGGATTCGGCATCTCAGCCATTCTGCTTTTTGCCTTCTACAACCTGAAAGATGCGGATGCCGCGCTGATGGCCAAGTGCAATGCGGGCTTCATCACCCGGGCGGAATGTGAGTCCCGTCTGTCCCGGAAATACAAATAGTAAGATCTGAGGTGAGCGGATATGGCATTTGCCTTTCTGAAACGGGCGGTCTTTACCGCAAAACTGAAACGCGTCAATCGGCACTATAAGACAGATCCCGTGGTGGGGGAGCGGGCCTCCATCCCCCGCAACGGAAAGCCCCCGGTAGAGGTCATCTTCTACTACCCCGCGGTACGGGAGCACATGCCGGTGTTCGTCCAGATCCACGGCGGGGCCTGGGTGGGCATGGACGCCGTGGATGACGACCGCTACTGCGCAAGGCTGGCCAAAGAGCTGGGGGCGTTTGTGGTAAACGTCAATTACAAACGGCTCTATGAGCAGAGTTTCCCCTATCCCCAGGAGGAGATCGCAGACACCGTCCGGTGGCTGCGGGCAAATGCCAGCCAGCTCGGCATCAACCCGGATCAGATCGTCCTCTCCGGCGGCAGCGCCGGAGGGCACATCACAGCCGGCGCATCCATTCTGCTGGCGCAGCAGGGCGTCCCCATCGCCGGACAGCTCATGGAGGTTCCCTTCCTGGATTTCACGGGGAGCATCAAAATCAACTTCCCGGATGGGGACAACCTGTACAAGCTGATGTTCGAAGTCTGCCCGCCCAAGATGCCCATAGACAGCGAGGTGCTCTCCCCTGCGGCAAAGGCCTCCGATGAGACCCTCAGCAAGGTGGCGCCGGCGGTGATCATCGTCTGCGGCCGGGATCCGCTGCACCCCCAGGGAGAGTACTACGCAGAGCGGCTCCGGAAACACGGAAAACTGGTGGATCTGAAGATGTATCCGGACGGCTACCACGGCTTCGGCACAGATAACGCCGCGGAGAAGCCGGCCCAGGACAAGCTCCGGGAGGACTGTTTCTGGTATAAGGTGAGTATGGCCCGCAAGCTCTACGATATGGGGGGAAACAAAAATGGCAAAGCCTAAGACTACCAAAGAGGACAAATCCGGCTGGTCCCTCTTCAACCGGCTGC
>CANQII010000103.1 GCA_947623875.1 uncultured Oscillospiraceae bacterium | reverse complement strand
GCCATCAACGCCCAGCAGGTCGCCCTTCCCGATGACGACCCGGATCTGGCGGCACTGCAGCAGACCCTGGTGCTGTCCAACCTGCTCTGGGCTATGGCCTTCCCCACAGACCCCTATGACCACGACCTCTATAACAACGCCAAGATGGCCCTGGGCAGCGGGGACAGCCCCACGGTGTCCAGGCTCACCAACCTGCTGAGTCAGGACCTGAAGGCCCTCTCCTTCCAGGGGGACGGCCTGGGCTTCTCCCCGGCGGTGATCGCCAGTCTGCTGAACAGCGATGAGCGGGAAAAGCAGCTCCAGGAGGTGTCCCGGAAGGCCGCCTCCCTGCTCCGCACCCCCACCAGCACCATCAGCATCCACGGGCTGGAGACCTGCCTGAAGCTGATGGTAGGCCCCACCAGCATTCTGGGCAAGGCCGTGAAGGCGGTGGCGGAGAACCAGCGCAGCCGGGCAGAGGATGTCCGCAAGTCTCTGGAGGCGGAGCTGGGCACAGACAGCCGCAACCTCAACAGCGCCATCGACGAGTTCATCCGCCGCAGCTGGGACACGGTGCGCAAGCAGGACTCCCAGATCCTGATCCGCAGCCTCATCAACGAGTCCCCCGCCCACAAGTGCTGCCGCAAGGCGGTGTCTGAGCGGCTGGACGTGATCAACCAGTGGCTGCAGGAGATCGCCGCCGAGCACGCCGGCGCCGAGATCCGGAGAGACCAGTACGCCAAGATTCTGAATCAGCTGCAGACCGCCCTGACAGACCTGCTGAAGGAGCTGGAGGAGCAGCCCCCGGAGGATGCCTACAGCGCCGCCCGGGCCGCCATCCTCCGCCGCACCGCTGAGAGAATGCAGGTGGCCCTCACCGGCAAACACCTGGAAGAGGGGTACAGCTTCTGGTATCCCCTGTGGCTGAACCCGGAGATGCTGCTGGAGGAGACCGGCGAGCCCGCCTTCCTGCCGGAGCTCTATCAGCTGCCCGGCCTGGAGCCCTGGAACACCCTGCTCCAGGCCATGTCCGCAGACCCGGCGGATCCCCGGGCTATCCTGGAGTCCATCGGGGAGTACACCAGCAACTGGTACCGCAACTATGGCGCAGACGCCCTACTGCGGTCCTATCTGGGCGAGACAATCCCGGACCGGATGCGGGGCATCGCCAATGCGGAGAGCGCCATGCGGCAGGATGTGGACGTCTTCAAGAGCGATGCCCGGCTGCAACGGGCGTACGGCAAGATCGAGGAGCACAGCCTGGAGACCGCCTTCTCCGTGGTGGATCTGGCCCAGCAGGCCTATTCCCGGTGCCGCTGCTACGCCGGCTTCACCAAGTTCCTGGCCCGGATGCGGGACTACCAGGAGCAGGAGATCGAGGCCCGCGCCGTGACATACCGGCAGCGGGTGGAGGAGCTGGAGCAGAACCCGGCCTATGCCCAGGCGCCGCTGCTGGACGTGATCCGGCGGCAGGTGGACAGCCGCTGCTTCACCAGCGCAGACACCTACATCAACCTGCTGCAGAACGGGGAGAGCAGCCTGCCGGTGAGCCAGACCGCCCTGGACCCCAGCGAGAACTTCCTGTCTCAGTTCCTGGCCTCCTCGGAGGCGCTGTATCAGTGCTGCCAGAAGGGGGACAACCGCTCCTCCGTCCCCTCCAAGTGGGCGGATTCCGAGCTGCCCAATCTGGGAGCGGAGCACACCCACTGGACCTCCCACAACGAACAGGTGAAGGGCCTGCGCTGGCTGGGCAACTGGCCCCAGGGCCGGGGAGACAAGGGTAACCTTCTGAAAGTCCAGGGGCTGCTCTCCGGACTGGGCTTCCGGGTGACCAGCGTGGAGCCGGCGGACACGGAGAACCGGGACGGCTACGACCTCTTCAAGGTCCACGCAGAGCCCACCTCTCCCAACCTCACAGACTACCCCCACCCGGTGTACAAATACGGCACGGACCTCAGCGATCCCCTGTGGGTGGTGTGCCTGTACGGGTGCAAGGGGGCGGCAACCCTCATCAACACCATGGTCCACAAGGTCCGGCGCAACGGCCCCACCATTGTCCTGATGGACGGCTCCCTCTCCGCCGGCGAGCGGCAGAGCCTCGCCGGCAAGTTCAAGTCCGACACCAGCGGCCAGGTCCCCTTCCTCCTGATCGACCGGGTCCTGCTGCTGTATCTGGCCTCCCTGGACGAGGGGCTGCGGCAGAAGGCCATGCTCCGCTGCACCCTCCCGTACACCTTCGAGGTCCTCTATGGAAGCGGCAGTGGCGCCGTGCCGGAGGAGATGTTCATCGGCCGGGAGTCTGAGATCAAGGCTCTGCGCAGCGAGTTCGGCCCCAACCTGGTGTTCGGCGGCAGACAGCTGGGCAAGACCGCCCTGCTGAACCGGGTGAGCAAGACCCTCCACCGCCCCGAGGACAGGGACTACTCCTTCTGCGTGGACATCAAGGACGAGGGCGCCAACACGCTGCTGGACAAGTTGAACCGGCAGCTGCTGCGGATGCACCTCATCAGCACTCCCTGCACCTCCCTGAAAAACATGAGCGACGTTCTGATCGCCGCCTATGAGGACAAGAGCATCCGGAACCTCCGGGTGTTCGTGGACGAGGTGGACCGGCTCTTCGAGGACTTCCGCAAGAAGAACTACGAGCCCCTGCGGCCCTTCATCGCCGTGCGGGACCAGACCCTGCAGCACATCAAATTCGTCTTCGCCGGCACCCACGATGTGGCGGCGGCGGACGGCGCCGAGGCGGCCAACAGCAGCCTCATCCACATGCGGCCCTCCCTCTGCATCCAGCCCCTCACCCCCGGAGACGCCACCAAGCTCATCCGGATCCCCATGTCCTACCTGGGATTTGAGATCGGGGACGCCCAGATCGAGCTCATTCTCACCAACACCAACAGCTATCCGGGCCTGATCCACATGTTCTGCTCCTCCCTGATCCAGTCCGTGTGCCGGGACTACGGCATCTACTACGGAGACAACCGGGATCCCCTGCGGAACCCGCCGTACACCGTCTCGGATGAGCAGATGCGGGCGGTGTTCAAGGAGACAGACATCCGCAAGGAAATCGGGACGCGGGTGATGAGCACCATCACCCTGAACAAGCAGTACCGGGTGATCTCCCTGCTGCTGGCCCACATGATCTACGAGGGCCAGACCCAGGGGGCCAGCAGCCTCTTCGGCTACTCCCCCAAGGATCTCCTGGAGTGCAACGCCAAGGACTTCCAGACCCCCATCCTCAACAACCTGCCGGAGCAGTCCCTCACCGCCCTCATGGACGAGATGGAGAAGATGGGCATCCTCTGGAAGAAGCAGGGCAGCAGCGAGTACCGCTTCCGGCAGCAGGACTTCCTGAGCTACATCGGGGACGACAACCAGGTGATCGACACCCTGCTCAACATCTGAGCCCCACCCGCAACAATACAGCGCAAGGAGCGTTTTCCCATGACAGACATCTCTACGTTCTGGTGGGAGAGAATCACCGGGCCCCGCCTCCTCACGGAGGCGGTGGCCCGGAACACGGAGAAAGGGATCAGCCCCGTTCTCCTGCTGGATCATCCCCTGCCATGGCAGGAGCAGATGCTGGATCTCATCGCCAAGCACGGCAGCGCCCGGATACAGGCCCTGTCCCTGCCGGACGGCCTGGAACTGGACGAAGTGGTCCCGGAGCTGATTACCGGCTTACGGGGCGTACCGGATCCCATCTGCCCCACCGAATACAAATTTCAACTGAACTATCTTCGCAACGAATCCATCTTAAACGGCACCCTGGTCTGGGTGGATCTGGACGGCCAGGGGGACTGCAACGCCCTGCTCCGTCTCGTAACAGACTACAAGTCCCGGAGCATGGAGTCCGGCGGCGCCTTTGTGATCACCCTCCCGGCGGACTACCCCCTGCCCGGCAACCTGTCCTCCCGGCTGCAGCCCATCCGTCTTTCAGACTACATCCGGCCTGGAGACGCCCTGCTCTTCGCCAACATCGTGGCAGACGAGATTCAGACCATCCCTCCCGAGTGGAAGGCCTACGCCGCCAACGCCGCCATGCAGCTCTCCGGCGGGGACGTGGAGCAGATCTCCGGCATCCTCCGAGGGGTGAACTTCCAGAACGAGGACCCGGCAGAGGCCATGCCAAGGCTCTGGGCAGAGGGGCTGCTCCCCTGGCCCCGGACGGAGCCGGACCCGGAGGACCTGTCTCAGCGGGTGTGGAAGGCCCAGCTCCAGTCTGCCTTCGCCTCCATCGAGCTGGAGCGGCTGCGGATCGTGGCCAAATACGGCCCCCTCATTGAAAATGCCATCCACACCGAGTACTGGAACCCGGCAAAGGACCGCATCGGCTACGTCTGGCAGCGGGACGACAACCTCCAGAAGGCCTCCGATGTGGAGCTGGGCACGCTGGTGTGGATGATGGCCCTGCGAAAGAATGAGGACCGCTCCCAGTTTCTCCTCTATGTCCCGGACGAGGGACTTCGGCAGTGGATCTGCTTTCTCACCGAGTGCCGCAATCACCTGGCCCACCACCACGTCTGCCAGCCCCAGGACTTCTGCCGGCTCCTCACGGAGCTTTCCCGGGAGGACGAGGACAGCAAACGGCCGGCCATGGCTCTCCAGGATTGAATTCATAAGAACTGTAAAGGGCAGCCGCTTCACAGTAAGAAGCGGCTGCCCTTTTGGATTGTTCTGTTTCAGGGGGCCTGGATGCTCCGGAGAAAGAGCGCATTCAGGGTTTCCCAGGGGATCTTGGGCTGTGTGTCCCAGGACCGCTCCGTGATCGCCTGGGAGATGGCGGACATCTGCTCCTCGATATACCGTTCCAGGGACGCAATCCGGGGAATCTGGTCCTGGGTGAGGGATGTGCGCCGGAGCTTTGCCAGCGCCTTCACCGCCGGCTTCACCGCGCCGTCCATCTCCGCCTGCACCAGGACGTCAAAGGACAGGGGCGGCGGCGTGCCCCGGTCCAGGGTCCAGCGGCAGAGCAGAATGCTCCAGATGACGTGGAGATACCGCTTGGCGGCGATGGTCTCCCCCTGGAAAAAGGTCTTGTACACCCGGCCCGCCATGCCGTGATAGCAGTGCAGCGTCTTTTGGGCGTTGAAGTACTGGGGCAGCAGCGCCCGGATGGCGTCTGCCTCCTGGGTGTTCCGATAGCAGACCGGCGAGGAGAACCACTCATAGAGGGAGGGGTTCCACTCCCGGAGCAGTTTCAGCGCCTTGCGGAGGTCCCAGCCCTCGATGTCCAGCTCATCCCGCTTCTCCTCGATCACGTCCGGGACGGTCTCCAGGCGCAGGTAGTCCTGGGGCGTGCGGCAATAGAGAAAGCGGAGGTCGTAGTCGCTATCGGGCCCGGCCACGCCCCAGGCCCGGCTTCCCACGGCCACCGCCAGGAGAATCCGGCAGTGCTCCCGCGCTTCCATCTCTTCCAGTACCTTTCTGATCTCTTCCTCCATGCCATTCCCCCCTCTTCCGCTGCCTGCTACAAATAATCCCGGAGCACAAACGCCAGCTTTTCCCGGAGCTCCTCGCTGAAGCCGTCCAGGTCCTCCAGGGTGATAGCGCCCTCCTGGATGAGCCGGATCAGGTTGAGTTCCATGGTGGAGCGCCGCATATCGATGATCACACCGGTGAGGTTCCTGTCCCGCTTGATTCGCCGGTCTAGTTTCCAGAACTTATCCGCCGGCGTCCCCGGCCCGCTGAGCAGCTGGATGTACTCCTGGTTCAGCTTGTCCATAAAGGCCTGCTGCCACTCCGGAACTCTCTTGCGGAACAGCTTCCAGTCTGCCTCATTCACTTTCGGTGGTTGGTATTGCTGTTGGTCCACGTCCTCTCACTCCTCTGGTTCATCGTATTCCCACGCCGTACCTTCCGTCTCCCAGCGGTCCCGGTACACCTGCTCCAGTCTCTCCCGGAGTTCCTCGCTGAAGCCGTCCAGATCCTCCAGGGTGATGGCGCCCACCCGGAGGAGATCTCCCACCTGGGACTCCACCTTAGACCGGCTCATGTCCATAAACACGCCGGGCCGATAGATGTCTTCGTTGATCCGATGGCGTAGTTCCCAAAACTTGTCTGCCGGTGTATCCGGCCCGGTGAGCAGCTGGATATACTCCTGATTGAGCCTGTCCAAAATGGCCTGCTCCCACTGGGGGACCTTCTTCTTGAACACTTTCCAGTCCTTTTCCCTCAATTTTGGCGGCTCGTACATGCCTTCTCACCCCTCAGTCTCGGTATTCTCCGTCTGGAACGCATTGAGGCAGAGATCGAAGCTGTTTTGGACCGCAGCTTTCATGTCCTGCAGGCACTGCTCCATACGGCCCATCAGCGCCTTCATCTGTGCCAGTTCTTCCCGGAGCAGCGCATTCTCTTGTTCCAGCGCGTCCATGGTCTCTTTCAACTGCTGCTCCTGGGCAAGCGTATCCATCAGAGCCTGCTTTATGCGCTCCAGATCCTCCCCAGGAACATCCGCTGCAACAGGCTCCGCTGCCGCAGATGCTTCCGGCTCCGGCTGTTCCGGCTCTTTCTTCTTTCTGCCCCGCTTCCCGGTGGGCACGATCTGCCCGGTGGCGGGATCCAGCTTTCCGATCAGGGTCCGCTTGCTCCGGGGGCCAACATTGGGAATCCACACACTCTCGCTGCGATACACGTACACAGTGTCCGTCCCTTTGCGCTTCTGCTTTACGATACAGGCCATGTCTTCCCCTCCAGCCGTCTGGTTTCGGTACCATTCTAGGGGATTGCCCCCCAAAAAGCAACCCCCGGACGGGACAATTTGCCGTCTTTTTCCCGGCCCCCCTCAGGGCAGCCAATGCGGTCTGAGGGAGACGCCGCAGACCTCGCGTCTCTCTAGAGAGAAAAAGCTGCACCGCGTTCCCATGCAGGGACACGGTGCAGCTGTACAGTAGATACCCTTTACGCGGTAATGGGGGCATACCGCTCCTGGCCCAGGATCTCCAACATGGTCTGGTACGGGTCTGCGATCCCGCCCGCCATCTGCCGGAACAGCCGGGGGCTGAAGCCGGAGACCAGCGCCACCCCCTGCTCGTTCTGGGTAACCGGCACCTGCTGGCTCCGGCTCTCGATCTGCCAGAACACCACCTCCGGGAGGGTGTATCCGGCCTTGGCAAACTGCGCTTTGGCGTAGTCGAAGTTGGTCTGCTCCCCGTCCCGGACGCAGTAGTCGAACTCCATGTCCGAGAGGATGTACAGACGGGCCGGCATCTCCGCCTGGGGGATGTGGTGCTGGACCGCCGCCCGGAGGATCAGGTCGAAGACGGCCGCCAGGTTGGTGTTGGCCACCTCGTTATACCGCATGGCGTACTGCACCTGCTCCCAGATGTTGTCCCCCATCACCTCCACCAGCTGCGGCCGCATGGAGAAGGTGATAAAGTGGTTCCGGAAGAGGCCCTTGTTGTGCTGGGCAAAGTACAGGCCCAGGGAGAGGGCTGCGGTGATGGGCACCAAGTTGCTGCCGTACATGGAGCCGGACCCGTCCACCACAGCCAGGGCATTGCTGCCGTCTGTGTAGTCCGCCAGAGCCTTCCAGGCGGTATCCAGCGGCAGGATCTCCTCCGGGGCGATCCGGTCCAGGCACTTGCGGACAATATCGTAGGGCTGCAGGGTATCCGTGTGCATCACGGCCTCGCCCTTCTGTACCTTCTCCAGAAACTCTTTGTACCGGTCCTCATCGTTTCTCAAAAAGCCCTTCCGGTACTTGAGCATGGCCTTGGAGGGCACCGCCTCGTACGGGAAAGTGTAGTCCCGGGTCCGGAGGTTGTTCTCCACGATCTGGATCCGCTCCCGGAGGGCCGAGAGCAGCTGCCGATATTCCTTCTCCCGGAGGTGGAGGGCCCGGGCGATCTTCTTTCCCTGGGCAGCGGTCTCCGGGCTGCTGGCGTTCACCGAGGGCAGCCACTTTCCCAGCAGAGACACAGACTGTCCCTCCTGGGCCAGGGCCTCCCGGTCCTGTTCCAGCTGGCCCCGGATGCACGCCAGGGCGTCACCCTCGCAGGGGGTATCCAAGAGCGGCAGCAGGTCATCCCAGCGGCCGTACTCCGGAATCAGCCCGATGTTCTTCCGGGCGGAATCCGGCCGGTGGGACGCCAGCCACTCCAGGAGCACCTGGAACACCCGCCGCTCCCCCAGTCCGCCCCGGACATCCCGGGCGTAAAAGAGGGTCTTCATGGCGAGGTCCGGGTTTTCCCCGTAGGCCGCAGCAAACCGCATGCGGATGTCCTCCTCATCCGCCCGGCGCAGGGCGCCGATGCTGGCGAAGAGGTCCAGGCAGTGGGAGAGCGTACTGGCGTGGGTGAGCGCTCCGTTCTCCGTGCGGGTCCAGTTGGCCTCTTGCCGCAGTGCTTCTAACATATCCATAGGTATATCTCTCCCATCTGCGAAAATTCCTGTCTTCCCCAAGGTACCAGAAAAAGCTGCGGACAGCAATGCAGGCATTGCTGCGGCCCACCGCAAATTCCCATAAGATTTCAAGTCTTTTAAATTATGATGAATGGGCTGCTGTATGTACCTTTCCCTGGCAGACAGGTGGGCGGGGATGGTTCCCCGCATGCAAAGCACGGCATGTCTGTTCCGGTGTTCGCCCTCCCCAAGGCGCCTATCAAAAAGGAAACCGTCTGGCGGGCATGGCGTCCGCATTGCCGGTCTCGTAAGGATCCCTGATAAAGGATGGGTTTGGATTGCTGTTCGCGCCTTTCTATGGAAGGCGAACACCGGGCTGCCCCGGATGGGGCCGCAGACAGCTGCGCTCTGCAGATCGAAGGATAGCAGATCCTCCAACTGGAATCCAGGATAAAAAGCTGCGAAGCCTGGCTCCTGGATGTCCCTTTGCATACACAGCGTGGCTTGATCCGGTGCTCGCCCTCCCAAGGCGCCTATCAATGACAGAAACCGCTCGGCGGACACAAAGCCCGCATCCCCAGCTTCCGTGGCTCCTCTGATCATTGGGTTGCTGTACGCGCCTTTCTGTGGAAGGCGAACACCGGATCCCCCTGGCGGGGTTCAGAAACCTCTGCGTTTTGCAGTGGAAGAATCGCAGTTCCTCCGCCGGAAAGCCAGGACAAAAAGCGGCGAAGCCATGTCCGGTTCCCGGATGTCTCCCCCAAGGCACATTCCCAAAAATCGCTCGCCGGTATAGACCGCAGGACAGCGGTCCCCTATGCGAGCCCCTACCATTTGAAAGATGTGAATTGCTGTTCGTGCCTTTCGGGGGGTTATCGTCTCATCGCGTGCCGTTTGGCAGCACGATGTTGTCTTGTATCATGATGTCCCTGCAGCGGACTGTGCAGTAGGCGAGGCTTCTCCGCCGGGCTGTTGCAAAGAGCATGTGGACCTCGTAGCCGTCTGGGTTGGAATACAGCTCGTGATACAGGAAGGTGCAGTTGGAGGAGAGCGCCCCATCTGCATCTGGCACGGTCCGGGGCGTCAGGCCCTTCTCCCGCTCCACCAGGGCAGCATCGCGGAAGATCACCCGGATGTACGGCGTGATGTCATCCCCATACCAGCCGCCGTCCTTTCGGAGGACCATCGCATAGTCCCGGCCGCGCTTTTGAAGGGATAGCAGGGAGCTGTCATGAAAGCAGAAGGCGTTGGCAATGGACGCCGGGATCTGCTGCCGACCCAGTTCCGCCTGCGCCGCCTGCTCGATGGCCTGGAACGCCTTCCGGTTCTCCGCCTCCTCGCTTTTAAGCCGCTGATATACGCTCTCCGGGAGCAGCTCCAGCGCCAGCAGCCTGCGGTCCACCGCACTGCACACCCACGCGGGATAGCGCTCCTCGGCGTTTCGCAATTTGGCTCTGTACAGGGTGCGGAACCATTTCACGGTCTCTGCGGGGTCAAAGGGAGGCCGGTGGGCGAAGGCCTCCTCTGCTGCCCGTCTCTCCCGCTCCCATTGGGCAGCCACCTCCTCCGGGGTGGCGGGATGCCGGGGCGGCTGGTTCTCCCCGTCCGGGAACACCAGCCAGTCCTCCGGGTTCCAATGCTCCGGCTGCAACTGCTGGGAGAGGTCCGGGAAACACGGGGGCGTGTCGTACTCCCGCCGGTCCTGGGCGATCTCTTCTGCCAGGCGCTCTCTATAAAACCCTCGGATCTCCTTTTCGGAGTAGTCCTTGTCTGAGATCTCTGCGGCACAGGAGATGTAGTCCTGACGCTGCATCAGCAGATACCAATCTTTCGTATAGAACCGCACTGGTATCACCCCCCTTTTCTGTGCGGGATTCCGTCTTCCTCCAAGGCACGCATTGTGTGGATTTCTTGAAAAGAAGCACGTATGG
>CANQII010000102.1 GCA_947623875.1 uncultured Oscillospiraceae bacterium | reverse complement strand
AGGGAGAGGTATGCATCTCTATAATCCGCACCGGCGGCCACCAGTTTGGTGAGGGAGGTCACCACGCTGTCCCGGGCGCCGGCAAAGGGATCGATGGTGAGCCGGTCCGGGTTGCAGGCCCACGCCATCACGCTGGCCTGATCGGTAACCTCACCGGGGAGGGTGGGCAGCAGGGCCGCCATGGCCTGGGCGGGGGTGGTCTGGGTGGCGCCGCCGAAGGGCATCAGCACGGAGCCCGCGCCGATGGAGCCGTCGAAGCGCTCGGTGAGGCCTCTGCGGGAGCCGCAGGTGAGGCTGGAGGCCATCTCCTTGAGGGAGTGGAATTTGGGCTGTCCCATGGGGGTGCGGTCCACGCTCCCCACGGACACATCTGCATGCTTCACGGCGCCGTTGGTATTCAAAAATGCCCGGCTCAGGTTAGCCACGGTCTTGCCCCGCCAGGTCATCACCATGCGGGGGGACTCGGTGACGACCGCAACAGGATAGGCCTCCAGGTTCTCCGCCTCTGCTGCGGCGATGAACTGGTCCTGGTCCTCCGGTGCCACCACAACTGCCATTCTCTCCTGAGACTCGGAGATGGCGAGCTCCGTGCCGTCCAGGCCATCGTACTTCTTCCGCACGGCGTCCAGGTTGATCTCCAGCCCGTCGGCCAGCTCGCCGATGGCCACCGCCACGCCGCCGGCGCCGAAGTCGTTGCAGCGCTTGATGAGCCTGGTCACGGTGCCGTCCCGGAAGAGCCGCTGAAGCTTCCGCTCCTCTGGGGCATTGCCCTTCTGGACCTCGGAGGCCATGGTCTGCAGGGACTTCAGGTTGTGGCTCTTGGAGGAGCCGGTGGCCCCGCCGATGCCGTCCCGTCCGGTGCGGCCGCCCAGGAGGATCACCACATCCCCGGGGGCGGGGCACTCCCGGCGGACGTGGTCTGCGGGAGCTGCCGCAACAACAGCGCCGCACTCCAGGCGCTTTGCGATATAGCCCTCATGATAGAGCTCCGCCACATGTCCGGTGGCGAGGCCGATCTGGTTGCCGTAGGAGGAGTAGCCGGCGGCGGCCGTCTGGGCCAGTTTCCGCTGGGGGAGCTTGCCGGGCACCGTGTCCTGCATGGGCACCCGGGGATCTCCGCCGCCGGTGACCCGCATGGCCTGGTGCACATAGGCCCGGCCGGACAGGGGATCCCGGATGCAGCCGCCGATGCAGGTGGCGGCGCCGCCGAAGGGTTCGATCTCGGTGGGGTGGTTGTGGGTCTCGTTTTTGAACATCAGCAGCCAGTCCTGGACCTCGCCGTTCACGGCGGCGCTCACATGGATGGAGCAGGCGTTGATCTCCTCGCTCTCGTCCAGGTCCGGCAGCAGGCCCCGGGACTTCAGGACCTTCGCGCCGATGGTGGCGATGTCCATCAAGGTCTGGGGGCGGGCGGCGGCCTTCTCCGGGCCGTATACCTCTACCCGTGCGTCCAGATACCGCTGATAGGCGGCCTGGATCTCAGGGTCGTCGATGGAGACGTGGTCCAGGTGGGTGGAGAAGGTGGTGTGGCGGCAGTGATCGGACCAGTAGGTGTCCACCACCCGCACCTCGGTGAGGGTGGGATCCCGGTGCTCTTCGTCCCGGAAGTAGGCCTGGAGGAACTGGAGGTCCGCAAGGTCCATGGCCAGGCCGTACTGGTCCAGAAGGGCCTGGCAGCCCGCCGCATCCAGGGCGGTGAACCCCTCCAGCACCGGCACGTCCGGGGGCGCTGGATGGGATACCTTCAGGGTCTCCGGCTTCTCCGGGGAGGCCTCCCGGCACTCCACCGGGTTGATGAGGTAGCCCTTGATCTTGGCCATGTCTTCCTCAGAGAGATCCCCCTCCAGCAGGTACACCCGGGCGTTGGCCACCAGGGGCTTCTCCACGCCGGCCATCATCTGGATGCCCTGGGCGGCGGAGTCCGCACGCTGGTCGAACTGGCCGGGCAGCGGCTCTACGGTGAGCATGGCCCCGTTGATGAGGGGCATGGGGAAGTGCTCGTCGTAGACCATGTCCACCTGGGGCTCGGAAAACACCGTGGTGCGGGCGGCCTCAAAGACCTCCCGCGAGATGCCCTCTGCGTCGTAGCGGTTGAGCAGGCGAAGGCCCGTCAGGCCCTGGACGCCCAGTTGATCCCGCAGCTCCCGCAGCAGCCGGGATGCCTCTACGTCGTAGCCGCGCCGTTTTTCCACAAAACACCGAAATACCATTGTAATACTCCATTCTTCTCTAAAGAGTCTATGCGAGCCGGTCCGTCTGCCACTCCTCCATGTGCCGGAAGAGGTCCGCCTGGGTGGGCTGTACGTTGGCCGCCATACCCCAGCGGATCAGCAGAGTTCCCGTGCGAAAACAGATAGGGGCGAAGGGCACGCTGGTGGCAAACTCCGCCCACAGAGCGGCGGCGGCTGCCTCCTTTGCGTCCTGCCGCACCCCCCGCCACTGATACAGCAGGGGATACAGCACCGCGTCCTCGGCGGTCTCCCCGTCCCGGCCCAGCTCAAAGCCGCCGTAGTTCAAAGGGCCGGCCACCAGGGCGGAGAAGTCGAAGTCGGCGGGGAGGATCACCTCGCCGAGATAGATGTCAAAATCCCCGGACTCCAGGGCTGCCGTGTACTGGTTCCACACCTTGATCTCGATGGGGGCGGTGATGCCCAGTTCCGTGAGGCTGGCGGAGAGGCGCTTTGCGATCTGCTGGCGGAGCTCATTGCCGCTGTTGATCAGGATCCGCAGCGTGAGGGGGCTGTTCCGCCAGTACAGCAGGCCGTCCTCTTCATTCCGGGTGCAGCCGGCCTGCTCCAGCAGCATCTCCGCCGCCTGGGGGTCTGCACCGAGCCGGTTGTCCACCTCCTGGCTGAAGGAGGCGGAGGCCGGGTGCACCGGCAGGGCAGACGGCGTGCCGATGCCGTTCATCAATTCCGCCACAATCCCCTCCCGGTCCAGAAGCCGGGAGATGGCCCGGCGGATCAGGGGATCCTGGCAGGGTCCCGTGGTGGTCTGAAAGCCGGCATACACCATGTCCGAGGTGGGATAGGTGGTCCGCTCCTGGCCCCCGGCATACCCCAGGGTGCCGAGGCCGGTGAGATCTGCGGACACCAGGGAGACAGTGCCGCTGTGGAAGGCCTGCATCCGGGTCTCCTCGTCGGCCACCGGCACCAATGGGATGGTGTCCCAGGGGAGGGATGCATAGGCCGCGTGCATGGGATTTTTTGTGAGATACAGGCTGCCGTCCTCGTTCTGTTGGAAGACGTAGTACCCGCTGCCGAGAGGCGCCGGTCCCCCGGCGTCCTGGTAGATGGGCACATCCAGAAGGCAGGGCAGGTTGCTGTCCGGGACGGCGAGGCCGATCACCAGCACGTCGTCTCCGGCGTAGATGGATTGGATGTTGGCAAGCCGCCCCTTGTATACGTCGCTGTTCCGGGCCTGGTTCAGCACGTACATCACCTGCTGCAGGGTGATGGGGGTGCCGTCTGAGAAGCAGATCCCCTCTTTTAAGGATACCGTCCAGGTGAGGCCGTCCCAGCTCACCTGGGTCCGCTCCGCCAGCACGTTCTCATAGGCGAAGTGCTCGTCCACGGTGAAGAGGCCCTGATACACCAGGCTCACCAGCTCCCGGTTGATGGCGTTGGTGCTGCGGATGGGGTCCAGAGAGCCGTTGGGGTCGTAGGCAAGGGTGAACACCTCCGGCGCCGCAGAGGGCCGGGGCGTGGGGGTGATGGGCCGCACGGTCCCCGTGGGGGTGGGATCCGGCGTGGGGTCCGGGGTGCTGGAGGCTGGGGGCTGGGAGGCGTTGGACTCCATGCCGGGCAGCAGCTGGCAGCCCATCAGGGACAGCAGCAGGGCCGCCGCCAGCAGCAGGGCTGCAAGGTTTCTCATAGAAGCTGGATGGCCGCCGCCATAGAACCCCGCTGCTGGCCCATCTTCCGGTGGCTCCAGAAGCGCTCCGGCTGGCAGCCGGTGCACTCCTGGCAGACGTCGATGTGCTCCGGCGGGATGCCGGCGATCTCCAGGCGCATGGCGTTGATGGCCTTCAGGTCCACGGCGAACTTGCCGTTTTCCTTGATGGTGATGTGTTTGAGCACGCCGGTGCCCAGGGCGGTGGTCATGGCATTGGGCACGTCCTCGTGGGTCTCAAAGCAGTTGGCGCAGATGCCGGGGCCGATGGCAGCCCGGATGTCCTCCGGTTTGCAGCCGTAGAGGTCCGTCATCTTCTCCACGGCGTTGCGCACAATCCCGGCGGCGGTGCCCCGCCAGCCGGAGTGGACCGCCCCGATCACCCGGCGGACCGGGTCATAGAAGAGGATGGGGATGCAGTCTGCGGTGTAGACCAACAGGGTCACCCCGGGGAGATCGGTCACAAGGCCGTCTGCGTCATAGGGCACCTTGACATAGGGGTCCGTCTGCAGGTCTGCGGTGGTGACGGTGCGCACCACCCCGCCGTGGACCTGGTGGGTGATGGCGATGGTGCCGCCCTGGGCGCCGATGGCCCCCAGGAAGCGGCGGTAGTTCTCGTGCACATGGTCCGGGTCGTCGTCCCGGTTCACCCCCAGATTCAGGGAGGCCCACATGCCCTCCGATACCCCGCCGAGACGGGTGGAAAACCCGTGGGCGCAGCCGCCGGCATCCTCGATGCCGCGGCCTGCCAGGTACACCACGCCCCGGACGGTTTTCTCCAGGAAGCTCACCTTCTGTGTTCCTCCTTCCCCCTGTTAGAGGTTGTCATGATACTCGCTGCAGGTGCACTTCTTCCACTTCAGACCGGAGCCGCAGGGACAGGGGTCGTTGCGGCCGATCTTCTTCTTGGCCTGCACCGGCTGCTTCTTCACCGAGCCGTCTCCGCCGCCGGACTCTGCGGTTACCTTGGCCACCCGCTCCCGCTTGATCTCCTGGCGGGGGCGCACCTGCACGGTGTACAGTCTCCGCAGGGTGTCCTCCTGGATGGCGGACACCATGGCCTCGAACATGTCGTAGCCTTCCCGCTTGTACTCCACCACGGGGTCCGCCTGGCCGTAGCCCCGCAGCCCGATGCCCCGGCGGAGCTCATCCATGGCGTCGATGTGGTCCATCCAGTACTCGTCTACCACCCGAAGCAGGATCACCCGCTCCAGCTCCCGCATGGGAACCACGCCCGGGGCCATCTGGCCCTCCATGACATTGTTGATCATGTTCTCCCGGATGGCGTAGTTGGACTCGGCGATGGAGATCACCTTGTCTGTGATCTCGCTGCCCTTCATGCCGGACACCTCATTGGCCAGGTTCTCCACCTGGGCGGGGCCCAGCACGGTGCCGGTGAGGTGGGAAAGCGCCTCTTTCAGGGCGGGGCCGTCCATCTGGTCCCGCTCGCCCATGTGGCCCTCGATGGCGCCGGACACCTGTGTGTGCAGCATATTCTCGATGGCGGCGTGGACGTCCTCGCCGTCCAGCACCTGGCGGCGCTGCTTGTAGATGATCTCACGCTGGGTGTTCATCACGTCGTCGTACTCCAGCACCCGCTTCCGGGTCTGGAAGTTCCGGGACTCCACCTGCTTCTGGGCGTTCTCAATGGCCCCGGAGAGCATCTTCTGGTCCAGGGGCATGTCGTCGTCCACGCCCAGGCGCTCCATCATGCCCTGAATCCGCTCCGAGCCGAAGAGCCGGAGGATGTCGTCCTCGAGAGACAGGAAGAACCGGCTCTCACCGGGATCCCCTTGCCGTCCGGCGCGGCCACGAAGCTGGTTGTCTATCCGCCGGGACTCGTGGCGCTCGGTGCCCAGGATATAGAGTCCGCCCACAGCCCGGACCCGGTCTGCCTCTTCCTTGATATCATCCTTATACTTGTTCTCCGCCTCGGTGAACGCCGCCCGGGCGTCCAGGATCTCCTGATCGTCCGTCTCGGCGTGGCCGGTGGCCTCGGCGATGAGCTCGTCGCTCATGCCCTGGCGGCGGAGCTCCGCCTTGGCCATAAACTCTGCATTGCCGCCCAGCATGATATCGGTACCACGGCCTGCCATGTTGGTGGCCACGGTTACCGCGCCCCATTTGCCGGCCTGGGCCACGATCTCGGCCTCCCGCTCGTGGTTCTTGGCGTTCAAGACGTTGTGGGGGATGCGCTCTCTTGTGAGGAGCTTGCTCACCAGCTCCGAGATCTCGATGGACACGGTGCCCACCAGCACCGGCTGTCCCTTCTCGTGGCAGGCCTTGATCTGGTCCACCACGGCCTTGTACTTGCCGGCCATGGTCTTGTACACCACGTCCGGCTGGTCCTTGCGGATCATGGGCCGGTTGGTGGGGATCTCCACGATGTCCAGCTTGTAGATGGTGCCGAACTCCTCCTCCTCGGTCATGGCGGTGCCGGTCATGCCGGAGAGCTTGTCGTAGAGGCGGAAGTAGTTCTGGAAGGTGATGGTGGCCAGTGTCTTGGACTCCTGGGCCACCTTGACGTGTTCCTTGGCCTCGATGGCCTGGTGCAGGCCCTCGTTGTACCGCCGGCCATACATGAGACGGCCGGTGAACTCGTCTACGATGATGACCTCCCCTTCCTTCACCACGTAGTCTATGTCCTTCTTCATCACGCCGTGGGCCTTGATGGCCTGGTTGATGTGGTGGGCCAGGGTGGTGTTCTCCAGGTCTGAGAGGTTCTCTACATTAAACGCCTTCTCCGCCTTGGCGATGCCCTTGCTGGTGAGGGTGGCGGTGCGGGCCTTCTCATCGATGATATAGTCCGCATCCAGGTCCTCGTTCTCTTCCTCCTTGGTGTCCACCGTCCGCACCCGCATGGACTTCAGGCCGGAGACGAAGTTGTCTGCCAGCTGATAGAGCTGGGTGGACTGATCCCCCTGGCCGGAGATGATGAGCGGGGTGCGGGCCTCATCGATGAGGATGGAGTCCACCTCGTCCACGATGGCAAAGATGTGGCCCCGCTGCACCAGCTCCGTGTTATAGAGGGCCATGTTGTCCCGGAGGTAGTCGAAGCCGAACTCGTTGTTGGTGCCGTAGGTGATGTCGGCGGCGTAGGCGGCCCTCTTCTCCGCCCGGGTGCCCCCGTGGATCACGAGGCCCACGGTGAGGCCCAGGAAGCGGTACACCTTGCCCATCCACTCCGAGTCTCTCTTGGCCAGGTAGTCGTTCACGGTGATGATGTGCACGCCCTTGCCCGCCAGGCCGTTCAGGTAGGCCGGGAGGGTGGCCACCAGCGTCTTGCCTTCACCGGTCTTCATCTCGGCGATCCGCCCCTGGTGGAGGATGATGCCGCCGATAAGCTGCACCCGGTACGGCCGGAGACCCAGAACACGGTCTGCCGCCTCCCGGCAGGTGGCAAACGCCTCGGGCAGGATGTCATCCAGAGTCTCCCCATTGGCCAGGCGGGCGCGGAACTCGTCCGTCTTGGCCCGGAGCTCATGGTCCGAGAGCTTTCGGTACGCGTCCTCCAGCCCCTCAATCTTGTCCACGATGGGCGTGAGGGATTTCACTTCCCGCTGGGAACGGGTGCCGAACAATTTCGTAAACAGGCCCATGCTGTCTCAATCCCTTCTGATGTAGTGTGGGAACTGCCCTGCCGGCTGCATGCGGCAGGGGATTCTCCCCCGCTCCCCGGCAGGGGCGGGCTCTCCCGGTTCCCGCAGAAAGCCCAGTGCTGTGATTTGCTATTGAGATGCGGTTCCCCGCAGGACTGGCGTCTCCAGTGCAGATGCAGTCCTTGAGACAGGGCTGCACCTCCAAACGGCGCGGTTTGTCTGTATTCCGGGCAAACGTAGCCGGTTTTGCGGTTTCGGTTTCTGCCGCAAGAACAATTTGCAGTTCCCTTGAAAGCCGTATTGTACCCTGCAGAAAGCCGATGAAACATGCAAAACAGGTTTTTCCAATTCCGGCGGCGGCTCCGCAGGAGCCGGGCGCCGGGGCAAAAGGGCCCAAAGGCAGATACTGCAGTATACCACAAGCCTGAGATCGAGAAAAGTGCTAAAATGTAAATGTTGCTCGGCAAAACCCGGCGAAACCTCTCCCTTTTTCCAGAACAGCCGGTTTTTCTGCCGGGAGGAGCCGCCCCGGGGGCTGTCTCCCCCGGGCGGACGGCCCGGTTGGAAAATTTTTCGCGAATTTTCTCTGAAATTTTTAAAAAACACTTGCCATTTGTTGTTAGATCGTTTATAATGCACATTACAATTCAAAAAGGGGGAATGTTGTGTGGAAAACTCCAATACAATTTACCTTGTTCGCTTTACAGAGGACAGCGTCGTGAGACTGGTAGGCACCGTTGTGGTGACCGAGCCTGAGCAGATCCCGGGAGAGGCCCCGGTGCAGCCCCAGGCATACTTCGATGGAAAACCCTGCACCGTGCTTGCCACCTACGAGATGCCCCTCGATTTGATGAAACTGCAGGATGATTTGCGCATCTATGCTCCTGTGGTAGCCCGCGCCGCAAAGCGAAAGGGACCGCGGGTCCACAGGGACCATAAGGGCAATGAGTACCCCACCCTGTCCAAGATGTGCGAGGCGTACAACATCAAGGAGTCCGTCTACCGCGGCCGGATCAACAAAGGCTGGACCGTGGAAGAGGCCCTCACCGGCATCCGGGCAGACTGCCCCGAGAGCAACGTGGTGGACCACCTGGGCAACCACTACCGCAGCGTGTCCGAGATGTGCAAGCACTACGGCGTGCGCCCGGACAGCTTCTGCCAGCGCCGCAAGAGAGGCTGGACGCTGGAGGAGACCCTGAACGGCAAGCGGAACACCACCGTGACAGACCACCTGGGCAACACCTTTCCAGACCTGAACGCCATGTGCGCCTTCCACGGCGTGAAGCGCTCCACCTACCATCAGCGGCTGCGTAACGGCGCCACCCTGGAGCAGGCCCTCAGCAAGGCCCGCCATGTACGGGGAGACCGGCAGGGCAACCCCACCGTGGACCATGAGGGCAAGGAGTATCCCTCCCAGCGGGCCATGTGCCGGGCTTATGGCATCAAGGTAGCCGCCTTCCGGGCCCGTCTCCGCAACGGCTACTCCCTGGAAGACGCCCTCACAGCGGCCCACGGCGCCCACCGGGAGCGCACCGCTGAGAAGGTGACGGACTACAAGGGCGAGCACTACACCTCTGTGAAGAAGATGTGCGAGGCCTACGGCGTGAACCAGGGCACCTACTACAGCCGTCTGAACAAGGGCATGACCATGGAGCAGGCCCTGTCTGTGAACCCGGTGCGCCATCAGGGCCGTCCCACCGTTGAGGTGACAGACCACAAGGGCCAGACCTTCCCGTCCGTGAAGGCCATGTGCGACGCCTACGGCGTGAACTACTGCACCTACCGCCAGCGCCTGGGCAACGGCGCCTCCCTGGAGGAGGCCCTCACCACGCCTCGGGGCCGCAAGGGCAGCACCATGGACCACCTGGGCAACACCTATGAGACCGTAAAGGACATGTGCGATGCCTACGGCGTGAGCCTCAGCACCTACCGCGCCCGGGTCCGCCAGGGGCTGAGTCTGGAAGAGGCCCTCACCAAGGCGCCGGCGGAAGACGAGATCCTCAACGACTCCCTGACCCCGGTGCTCTCCGGCCCCTGCAAGGACCACCTGGGCAACGAGTACAGCGACCCCGGCGAGATGGCCAAGGCCTACGGTCTCACCAAGGACCAGTATCTGTCCCGGGCCCGCTTCGGCTGGGATGTGAAGAGCATCCTCACCACCCCGCTGCGCTCCAGCGGCCGCCGCAAGGGCCTGTCCTACAACGGCAAGGAGTACACCTCCCGCAAGGCCCTCTGCGCCGATCTGGGTCTGAACTACAACAGCTTCATCATCCGCCTCACCAGCGGCATGAGCCTGGAGGAGGCCGTCACCGCCTGTCTGAACCAGGAGCCCGCCAACAACCGCAAGGTGGCTGTAAAGGACCACAAGGGCGTTCAGTATGACTCCATCTCCAAAATGTGCCAGGCATACGGCATCTCCCCCACCGTCTACACCTATCGTCTGGCCCACGGCATGAGCCTGGAGCAGGTCCTCACCGAGCCGCTGAAGCCCAGGCGCCGCCCCAAGGCCACGGCAGTGGATGGAGCGGATGCAGCCGATGCACTGGAGGACGAGGAAGAGCTCGCCCCCGAGGCAGAGGAAGAGTCCGCCCCTGAGGCAGAGGTAGAGCCCGCACCCGAAGAGACCCCCGCCGAGGAGGCCTGATCCCCGCAATCCCGCCGGCCACCTTTCGAGGTGGCCGGCTTTTTCACCCGCTCCCTTGTTTTCCCCCGTCTGCGGGAGTACAATGGGCAGGACATAGCGCGGCGCCGCCGCATATAGGAGGAACGGATATCGTATGAACAAAGCACAGATCGATGCCTACTTTCAGGACAAGGAG
>CANQII010000101.1 GCA_947623875.1 uncultured Oscillospiraceae bacterium | reverse complement strand
CCAGCACCCACAGAAGAGCCCGCTCCGGAGGCCTCGGCAGAACCCGCAGAGACACCGGCTGAGTCAGAGGCACCAGACTCTCCAAAGCCCGCCGAATCGATGCCCTCCGCGCCAGAGGAGTCACCCCAGGAGCCCTCTCCCGCACCGGCAGATCCCCCGGCAACCACAGACAGTCCTGAGTCCTCAGAAGAGCCGCTGCCGGACGCCGGTGAGACCGTCCCGCCCAGCCCTTCTATGGTCTGAGCTTTTCCACAGCAGTATTACCCGCTGCCCATTTCGCACCTGCGGAATGGGCAGCGGGTTTTCTTTCTGTCTGCTTCTAAAGCAGAATGCAAGATGTGCTTTTATCGCAATTGCTGTAAAGGGATATCACTGTACAAAAAGTTTGGCCGGTGAAGCAGTACAACGCCTCCTGCCAGTCATTCCAGAAAGCTGCTGGAACTTCCATTTTTGTCCCCCTTCTCGTTGACTTTCCCCTTCTTTCCAGCTACAATGGGACCAGCTTTTTCATCCGTTGCTTGGAATCCATCACAAGCGAAAGAAGGAGGATCATCCTTGACCATCTTCGACATCATGGGCCCCATCATGGTGGGCCCATCGTCTTCCCACACCGCCGGCGCCGTGCGCATCGGTCTCATGGCCCGGCATCTTCTGGGGGTACAGCCTCTGGCCGCAGACATCCTGCTCCACGGCTCCTTTGCCGCCACCGGCGCGGGCCACGGCACGGACCGGGCCATCGTGGCGGGGCTTCTGGGCATGCAGCCGGACCACCCGGACATCCCTCGGAGCTTTCAGCTTGCCAAAGAGGCCGGCATGGATGTGTACATCCACACCGGCGAGCTCCGCAATGCCCACCCCAACACCGCCTATCTGGTGCTCACCCATCCCAGCGGGCGCACCACCACCCTCTCTGCCAGCTCGTTGGGCGGCGGCCGGGTACAGGTAAACGCCATCGATGGCCTGGCAGCCACTTTCAACGGAGAGCTTCCCACTTTGGTAGTGCGCAACGTGGACCGCCCAGGCATGCTCTTTGAGGTGAGCGCCGCCCTCTACCAGCACGGGGCCAACATCGCCAGCATGCAGCTCCACCGGGACCGCCGGGGCGGCCTCGCGGTAATGGTAATCGAGTGCGACCAGCCCCTGTCCGAAGAACTGCAGCGGGACATCGCCAATCTGGATGGTGTCGCCCGCTGCACCTATCTCAACATGAACGAGGAGGCCTGAGACCGCTATGGCATTTGGATCCGTACAAGCGATCCTGGACGCAGCTGCCAATGAACCCCTGTGGCAGGCCGTTCTGGACGACGACTGCCGGGATCGGGGCGTCACCCCGAAGGACAGCCTCACCAAGATGAACACCCTCTGGGCCGCCATGCAGCGCTCCGTCCAGGAGTATGACCCAGACCGCCGCTCTACCTGCGGTCTCTCCGGCGGACAGGCTGCCAAGATGGCGGTGGCCAAAGACACCATTGCAGGACCATTCATCCAGGAAGTGATCAGCACCGCCCTGATGGTGGGCGAGCACAACGCCTGCATGGGCCGGATTGTGGCTGCCCCTACCGCCGGTGCCAGCGGCGTGATGCCGGCAGTCCTCCTTCCCCTGCAAAAGCGGGACAACCTCACCGATGAGATCATGGTGCAGTGTCTCTTTGTGGCTGCCGGCTTCGGCCAGGTGATCGCCTCCCGGGCCAGCATCTCGGGGGCTGAAGGCGGCTGCCAGGCGGAGGTGGGCTCTGCCTCCGGGATGGCGGCAGCAGCTCTGGTTCACGCCCGGGGCGGCACGCCGGCGGAGATGGCCGCCGCCTGTGCCATGGCACTGCAGAACATCCTGGGCCTCGTCTGCGATCCCGTGGCGGGCCTCGTGGAGATCCCCTGCATCAAGCGGAACGTGATGGGCGCGGTAAACGCCATCGCCGCAGCAGACATGGCCATGGCCGGTTTGAATTCCGGCATTCCCTGCGATGAGGTGATCGATGCCATGGCCGCTGTGGGCAAGTCCCTCCCCTCTGCCCTCCGGGAGACCGGCGAAGGCGGCCTTGCCGCCACACCCACCGGACGGAAGATCGCGGAGCGCCTCTGATCGGCAGGCAGACACGCACAGACAAATGATGAAACGCTCTGGAGGAAGGTTGCGCCTCCAGAGCGTTCTATTTTATCGCTGTAAGAAATAAAATTTGTATTTACACTAATAAGTGGTTGATTTTTGAACACCCAGATGGTATACTGCTGCAGTGCCTGATGGCGAGGCCGCAGGATAAATCCGTATGTGAGGAGGGTGTTTCATGTTCGACTTCAAGAAGGAGTACAAGGAGTTTTACCTGCCGAAGAACAAGCCGGAGATCGTGACAGTTCCCAAGGCAAACTATATCGCGGTGCGGGGTGTGGGGGACCCGAACGAGGAGGGCGGCGCGTACCAGCAGGCAATCAGCATCCTGTATGCCGTTTCATACACGCTGAAGATGAGCTACAAGACGGACCACAAGATCGAGGGTTTCTATGAGTACGTGGTCCCGCCGCTGGAGGGTTTCTGGTGGCAGGACGGCTTGGAGGGTATCGACTACTCTGATAAGTCCGCCTTCCACTGGATCTCTGTGATCCGGCTGCCGGACTTTGTCTCGAAAGAGGACTTCGACTGGGCCGTAGACACAGCCACCAGAAAGAAGAAGATAGACTGCTCCTCTGCTTCGTTCTTCACCATCGACGAGGGGCTGTGCGTCCAGATCATGCACTTGGGCTCTTTCGATGACGAGCCCGCCACTGTAGCCATTATGGACGCCTATCTAGCTCAGAATGGATATGCCAATGACTTTTCCGAGAGCCGGCTGCACCACGAGATCTACCTCTCTGACGCCCGAAAAGTGACCCCGGAGAAGTGGAAGACGGTGATCCGGCACCCGATCCGGAAGCTGTATTAGGCGCTTTGCCTGTCCAGACACAGCGGTGGTTGGATGCGTATCGGCTGGTGCGCTTCTCATACCGGCAATGAACTGCCGATCCGCGATTCAACCAGCGGGCAGTAGCTTTCCAACCATCGGGGCAGTACAATGGATGTTGTCTAACAGCCGATGGTTCGGCAATCACACTTGGACAAGGTGGTGCAACATGGAGAAGAAGTCTATTGCAGCTCTTCTGGCAGCCCTTCCGCAAGATACCTGGTCCTCTGCGCATGTCTGCTTCCGCAGAATCCAAGAGGATGAGGACCTTTGGTATGCAGTGGCGGAGTGCAAAATCACGCCTGAGCAGGAAGAATTCGTCAACCCCGCCGGGTTCTCCCTCGGCAGAGCGTACCTCGCCCCGGAGGACAATGTGCCCTGTGTGATCTCCGGTCTGCAGATCCCGAAATGCCCATCAAACTCTCCACAGAGGAATCCAACACCAAGGCCCAACGGCTGTATCAGTCCCTTGGATTCACAAAATCGGACGAGCGCGATGGGGACGACTTGGTCTTTGTCCTTCCCGGAGAGGAACATCAGATAACAGGAGGTTCTCAGATGCTTGCCATCAAAGAAACCACGGCGGAAGATCTTCCAAACGTGCAAAGCCTTTGGGCAGATGGAGACGTAATGCGGTATGTTGGATTTCCAGACGGACTGCTCGAGACGGACGAAGCCATGCAGCAGTGGCTGGAGCAGCAAGAGGCTGCAAGGCCAGCCGGAAATCACTTTTCCATCTACGAAAACGGGCAGTTCTGCGGTGAGACGGGGTACGGTGTGGATAAAGAGCACGCCAGCGCATGGCTGGACATCAAGCTGTTCCGGCATGCCAGGGACCGTGGGATCGCCACACGCGCCATCACTTTTGCCATGGAAGAGGCGTTCCGAAACGGTGCCAACACGGTGTGGGTGGACCCTGCCCCGGAGAACGCCAAAGCCATTGCTCTGTACAAAAGGCTGGGCTTCCAGCAAAGTGATATGCTGGAGCATGTGATCGCCTTGGGTGAGGATCCAGCTACCAACCTCTATTTTGAGCGCGGCAGAGCGTGATCGCTGGCACAGTTCTTTCATCCAACGAGATCCAGATAAAAGCAGGGTGAGCAATGCAGATGGTAAAGCTTCGATACGGAAACACCAACACATTCCTGCTGCGCGGGGACACTGCCAATCTGCTGGTCGATACGGACTACGCCGGCACCCTCCCCGCCTTCTACAAAGCGATCAAGCAGCAAGGCATCGCAGTCCAGGATATCACCTATGTGATGACTACCCACTATCACCCGGACCATATGGGCATCATCGGGGATCTGATGGAGCACGGTGTGAAGCTGCTCCTGATGGACACGCAGGTAGCGTTTGTCCATTTTCCAGATGCGATATTTGGCCGGGAGAAGCACCTCCCCTACACCCCGATTGACGAGAGGCAAGCCACGGTCATCCGCTGCGCAGACGGCCGCGAGTTTCTCCTCTCCCTGGGCATCCACGGCGAGATCGTCAGCACGCCAAGCCACAGCGCGGACAGCGTGTCCGTCATCCTGGACGATGGGACCTGTGTCATCGGGGACCTGGAGCCCATCGAGTATTTGGGCGCCTATGGGGAAAATCCAGCCCTTGAAACAGATTGGGCGTGCATCCTGGCATATCAGCCCAAGAGAATCCTGTATGCCCATGTCAACGAAAAAGAGATGAACCCTGATGGAGGGAACCGATGAAGCCATGCGCAAAGAACCGATTCTGGAGACAGAGCGGCTGATTCTGAGGCCGCCCGCACTGGAGGACGCAGAGGCCTGTTTCAGCTGGAAAAGTGATGAGCGGGTCACCAAATATATGTCCTATTCCACAAATACCGATATCAGCCAGACCATCCAGTGGATTCAGTCCACTCTCACAGACGACACCGATTGGAATTGGGTGTTTGTCCTGAAGGAGGAGAACAGAGTCATCGGGTCCGGGGGCATCGGACCCAGCAGTAAGCAAAATGGCTACTGGGGCATCGGGTACAATCTGCACTTCGATTATTGGCACAAGGGCTACTGTACAGAGGCCATGCAGGCTATCATCGATTTCGCCCACAGGGAGCTGGACGTGAAGAAGATCTGCTCCTCTCACGCCGTAGACAATCCCCGGTCCGGCAGGGTCATGGAGAAGTGCGGCCTGCAGTTCTACCGCACTGGAACATACACAAAGCCGGACGGCGAGACCTTCCCGATCAAGTTCTACAAGATGGAGTTGGATTAGCACATGATTCAGCAGTTTTGGAGAGGTTCTGGACCAGGACTCCGATGCTCCGTTGCTATAGTCATCCTTTTGCTCATTTCCAGTGACTATAGTCATGGCTTTCCGCTTCTATCACCGTAGCTATCCCTTTCCGGCAGATCGCAGCGTTGACGAATCGGAACAACCTGGAAGCTGCCCCCCGCAATGGTGAGGAAAGTTCAACGCCGCCGGGGAGATTTATGCAGTCTTACGCGCTCAAGGGCCTGAAACCTGCCGATGAGGCACTCAAAAGTATGCATAGCGCACGAGGACTACCTTAGCGGCCCTCTATTTCAGAATGATCCACGCGCCAAGCGTATTGTTGCCTTCACGGACAATATAGCCCTTGCTTTTCAGCCCCTTATAAGCCCTGGTGATCATGGATACGGAGAGACCTGTTTCTTCGGCAACTTGTGATGCAGTAGCATTGTTGTTCGCCTGAAGCACTGCAAGGACTTTGGCCTCACTGTTTATCAGCATAGTTTCGCCTTTGTGCTCAATCTCTATCTTCAAGGTGAGAGAAACGCGATCCGGATTCACTGTTTCGCATAGTTCAAGAGTCTTGTAGCCGCACTTCTGCCAGTTGTTGTAGAGATCGTATAGTCCAGATCCTGCACGTTCGCCGACAGAAAGAGAACCCCATCGCCAATCTCTATTTCGAGCGAAGCCGAGAGTGAACCCTGCCCCTACCAGTAAACGAGGTATGCTATCCACACAAGCGCTATAGAAAACAGACCACAGCCGTACCTGCCTTTCGGCGATACGGCTGCGGTCTTTTCTTCCCAAAGGTGGGAAAATGTTGTAGAAACAGCTGGATTAGCGGTAGATTTCCGCACTTATGTGTGGTATACAGTGCAGTATCCAGTGGGCTTAGGCATTTTGAGCTTGATTGAACCAGCAATGCCGCAATGAGCAGCCGAATGGATATAATCTTCAGCACCAACGTGCGCATCCGTCTTGATCTGATCCAGCACCATCTGATTGATCTCCAGTTCCGCTCCGGTACACCGTCCGTCATTCACTGGACCGAACACCGTCTTTTTCAGCCCTAGCTGCAACAACACGGTCACGGATATCCGCAGCATCACAGCCATCGGTATACTGTGCCATCCGCCAATAGTCTTCAAACGCGTCCCTGCCAAACTCCGCACCGTCCTCAATCCGCTTTCGTGCATCCAGATCGAAATGTCGTGTCACGCACTTCTCATAGGCCGGTTTCAGGATGAAGCGCATCCGTTCGGCCAGCATCACGTTATAGAAATCCTTCCGGGTGTCCGACAGGAAATTACAAGCATTGACAAATTCCGTAACGGCAGGCATGTGTTCCTGAATACGCGGGACTGTCCGGACAACAGCAGCACTCAGTTCAGCAAAAATGCCAGATGCCATCATCTCGTAATAGTCGACCTTCGTATTATCATGAATCTCCAATGCAGCCTTCGGAAACAACTTGATCCGCTGCATAATTTCTTTCGGATCAGCTAGAACATCCTTCATTCCGGGCTCAGACAGATTTGGGAACAGAGTACTGCCATTGTCGTAGATCGGAGACGCCGTCACAAAGTCATCGGCGTCAACAAGATAACCAAAATTGCCCTTATGCCGGTCAAAATTCCCGACCAGGGCATCGCCCACAAATCGATCCCAGAAAATCGCCTTAAACTGCTCAGCCTTTGGCGATAACAAACGGTCTCTTTCCAAAACGTCATAGACCTGATTGATATTCGGAATCCTGCCAATAGCACCAGAATCGTAGTGCTTTCTCAGAAAATCGCCAAACTCGACCAGCGATGAACCAAACGGAACAAAATTCTTGCAGGTGACAACGATTTCACCATTCAGAGTTCCAAGTTCCGTTTCATGCACCGGATAACCCAGGATATTAAAAACATGGCTGCACACGTACTCCGACACAACGTTGTTCACGTAGCTCGTAGCGAGATCGTTGCGAGGCGCCAATTTCTCCGAAAACTTGATCATATACCGCGATCCATCCGGTCCAAAAAGACCATCCTTACGGTCAGACCCACCATAGTGGGCCCGTGAATCCGGACGCCAGGTGTCGAATGACGGCAGCATGTTGACACTTGAATTACGAACATCACGCACAGCCTAGCACCTCCTGTCAGCAGTAATATTTTGTTATCACTTATTCAACACAGTGGATCCCAATCTCGTTGGCGATCATGGTCTTCCCCACGCCGTCCTTTTGATTGCAGACTAGAATCTTTTCCCCATTCCCGTTTCCAGGCACGCTCCTGTTCGTTGAAACTTGGAATTAGTACTTTCAACATTATATGGCCTTTTCTCGCAGGTCCACGCCATTATACCACAGATTTGCACTGGCATCAATACACTGCACCAGAGCATTTACAAAAAATTAACAAAAAATTAACAATTGAGACGGTGCCGGGTAAGAAAGTGCCATTCTATTCAAGCACCGTACCAAAACCGCCTACAATTTACCCGTGTCGCCTTACACGTACATGCCATCGTACCGGGCGGCCTTATAAATCAATTCAAAACCATAGCAGAAGTCTACTGCAAACATATGGCCTGGTCATTTCCCAAGTCTCAGAATCACAATGCAACAAGCAGAGCCTGCGCAGTTTCCGTAGTGCAGCCTCTGCTGTTTCACAGGATGTGATCCACCGCGGCAAGAGGATTGATTGCCGGCACGTCATCCCTCTGGTCATTTCCGTGACTATAGTCATCCTTCTGCTCATTTCCAGTGACTATAGTCATGTTTCTCCGCCTCTACCACCAGTGAAACAGTCTACCTGCAGTGATGGTAAAAATACCTGAGCGCACAACGTTGCCGTTCTGATCCCGGATACAGGCAAAGAAAACCCGACAATTGCAGATTGATTTGAGGAGACCGCCGCGGCCCGCGGCGGTCTCCTCTCTCCCCTACAGCTTCTTCAGTTCCTGCAGCACCCCGTTGATCATGGGCTGGGGCACCCATCCGCTGAGAAAGTCCGCCAGCTGCGCCAGGGTCATGGAACGGGCTGCACCCTTCACCGGGTGCTTGCCCAACATGGGCACCCGCTTGGCAAACACCGCCCGGCTCTTGGGATTGTCCCAGAGTTCGCCCAGGGTGATCTGGTCATTGCGCAAATCCATACGTATCGCCTCCGGGGTCAGTGTATGCGGCGTCTGCCGGCACTGTACCGAGAAGACAAGAAAAAGCAAAATGTTCCATCTCGTCTCTGCATAGTGGCAGCTACAGCGGGGCATACTGCTCTCGTCCCAAGTTTCACTGAGGAGGAGTTCCCCCATGATCAACGATACCAATCCCAGCATCAAGTGCAGCGTGAACAGCTGCGCCCATCACAAGGACCAGCGCTGCACCCTGAACGAGATTCAGGTGGGCTGCTGCCAGAGCCATGTGGGTGCCTGCAAGGAGACCGAATGCGCCTCTTTCTGCCTGGGAGACCACGGCACCAGCTGCGGCTGCCACTAAAAATCAGGTCATGTCTCTGCGCCGGGAAGGAAAACCTTCCCGGCGCAGCAGTTTTTTCGCCAAAAAAGGACTAAAAATCCCCCTGTCGTTTGTTTGAGGGGCAGAAATTAAAGAAAACCCGGGAATTGCCATTGACAAACCTCCCACAGCAGCATAAAATACGCCCCACAAACGCAGAGACCAGGCGAGTAGTCCCACGGAAAAGCGCAGAGAGAAGGCGGTCGGTGCAAGCCTTCGGGACCGTGGCAAACGAACGTCCCCTGAGAGCGGTTTTGCTGAAACGTCCAGGAGTAGGCAAAAACGGATCCCCGCCGTTATCGGGCAGAGCGCCTCCAAGTACAAGGGGGAACTTAGGTGGTACCGCGGAGCATGGCTTCGTCCTATGTGGATGAAGACCATGTTTTTTATATTTCCAGGAGGGTTATGCATGTTGATGAAAGGGTCCCAGATTGTGATGGAGTGCCTGTTGGAGCAGGGCGTAGATACGGTGTTCGGCTATCCCGGCGGCACCATTTTGAACATCTACGATGAGTTCGAGCTCCACGGCTACAAAGAGAAGATCCATCACTACCTCACCAGCCATGAACAAGGCGCCTCCCACGCTGCAGACGGCTATGCCCGCTCCACCGGTAAGGTGGGCGTGTGCTTTGCCACCAGCGGCCCCGGCGCCACCAATCTCGTCACCGGTATTGCCACCGCCTACTACGACTCCTCCCCTGTGGTTTTCATCACCTGCAACGTGGCAGAAAACCTCATCGGCAAGGACTCCTTCCAGGAAGTGGACATCACCGGCATCACCATGCCCATCACCAAGAGCAACTACCTGGTGAAGGACATCAACAAGCTGGCCGATGTGATCCGTGAGGCCTTCGCCGTGGCCCGCTCCGGCAGACCCGGCCCGGTGCTCATCGACATCGCCAAGAACGTCACCTCCGCGGAGGGAGACTACACCTATCTTCCGGTGTCTGAACACGCCAACCATGGCCGTCTTGCCACTATGCTCCGCCGGGCCAACAAGGACATGCAGGCACCCGACCCGGACATGGGGGATATCGACAAGCTGCTGGACCTGATCTCCAAGTCCGAGCGCCCCCTGGTGCTGGTGGGCGGCGGCGTCATCCGCTCCAAAGGGGCTGTGGCAGAGTTCCGCAAGTTCATCGAGACCCTGGACGCCCCGGTGGCCTCCACCATTATGGGCGGCGGCGCATGCCCGGGCAACCACCCTCTCTTCACCGGCATGGTGGGCATGCACGGCTCTCACGCCTCCAACATCGCCACAGACAGCTGCGATCTGCTCATCGCCATCGGCTGCCGCTTCTCAGACCGGGTGGCCACCGATCCCGCCGTGTTCGCCAAGAACGCAAAGATCGTACACATCGACATCGACCGCTCTGAGATCGACAAGAACGTGCAGACCTATCACCACATCATCGGCGATGCCCGCCGGGTGCTGGAACTGCTGAATGAGCGGCTGCCCAAGCACAGCTACAACGCCTGGAAAGAGTGGGTCTTCTCCCACGGCGAGGTGCCTTTGAAGAAGGACAACATCCTCCACGCCCATGAGATCCTGGAGACCATCTCCGACCTCACCAACAATGATGCCATCATCGCCACCGATGTGGGCCAGCACCAGATGTGGTCCTGCCAGTACTACCACTTCACCTGTCCCGGCCAGCTTCTCACCAGCGGCGGCT
>CANQII010000100.1 GCA_947623875.1 uncultured Oscillospiraceae bacterium | reverse complement strand
ATGCAGGCAATTCGGGGATTTCTGATTCCGTTCTAACGCCGCCAGCGATCTCTCAGAACAGGCCGCTGATCACGCCATTGTCATCCACATCGATCTTCTCTGCGGCGGGCACCTTGGGAAGGCCGGGCATGGTCATGATATCGCCGGTCTGCACCACCACGAAGCCGGCGCCGGCAGACACCTTTACCTTGGAGACAGACACGGTGAAGCCCTGGGGACGGCCCAGTTTCGTCTGGTCGTCGGAGAGAGAGTACTGGGTCTTGGCCATGCACACCGGCAGGCCGCCGAAGCCCAGCTCCTCCAGACGGGCCAGCTCCTTGTTGGCTGCGGCGGAGTAGGACACGCCGGCGCCGCCGTACACCCGCTTCACGATGGTCTCGATCTTCTCCTTCAGGGGGCGGTCCAGCTCGTAGGCAAAGTGGAAGTCCGAGGGGGTCTCGGTGAGCCGGAGCACCTCTTCCGCCAGCGCGATGCCGCCTTCGCCGCCCTTGCCCCACACCTCGCTGAGGGCCACATTTACCCCCAGTTCGGCGCAGCGGGAGCGGATCATCTCCAGCTCGGCATCGGTGTCGTTGGTGAACCGGTTGATAGCCACCACTGCCGGGAGGCCGAACACCTGGGTGATGTTCTCCACATGCTTGAGAAGGTTGGGCAGGCCCCGCTCCAGGGCCTCCAGGTTCTCCTTGCCCAGCTCTGTCTTGGGAACGCCGCCGTTGTACTTCAGCGCCTTCACCGTGGCCACGATCACCACCGCATCCGGCTGGAAGCCTGCGGCCCGGCACTTGATGTCCAGGAACTTCTCGGCGCCCAGGTCCGCGCCGAAGCCCGCCTCGGTCACCACATAGTCCGCCAGCTTCAGGGCGGTGTCTGTGGCGGAGATGGAGTTGCAGCCGTGGGCGATATTGGCAAAGGGACCGCCGTGGACCAGGGCCGGGGTGTTCTCCAGGGTCTGCACCAGGTTGGGCTTGATGGCGTCCTTCAGAAGGGCTGCCATGGCGCCTTGTGCCTTCAAGTCCGCCGCGGTAACCGGCTTATCGTCATAGGTGTAGGCCACGATGATCCGGGCCAGCCGCTCCTTCAGGTCCCGGAGGCTGGAGGCCAGGCACAGCACCGCCATGATCTCGCTGGCCACGGTGATGTCAAAGCCGTCCTCCCGGGGAACCCCCTGCATCCGGCCGCCCAGGCCGTCTACGATGTTTCGAAGCTGCCTGTCGTTCATATCCACGCAGCGGCGCCAGGTGATCTTCTTCACATCGATGCCCAGGGCATTCCCCTGCTGAATGTGGTTGTCCAGCATGGCCGCCAGAAGATTGTTGGCCGCCCCGATGGCGTGGAAGTCTCCGGTAAAGTGGAGGTTGATGTCCTCCATGGGCACCACCTGGGCGTATCCGCCGCCGGCGGCGCCGCCCTTGATGCCGAACACCGGACCCAGGGAGGGCTCCCGCAGGGCCAGAATCACGTTCTTGCCCAGCTTCTTCAAGGCATCGGAGAGGCCCACAGAGGTGGTGGTCTTGCCCTCGCCGGCAGGGGTGGGGTTGATGGCGGTTACCAGGATCAGCTTGCCCTTCCGGGGCATCCCCTTCAGGGGGTTCACGTCAATTTTGGCCTTGTACTTCCCATAGTGCTCCAGGAGCTCCTCCTGGATCCCCGCTCTCGCCGCCACCGTGCTCACCGGCAGCATCTCTGCGCTCTGGGCAATCTCGATGTCTGTCTTCATGTTGGGGAATTCCTCCTTGCAGGATGATGCATCTGGACAAAAAGGACGCACGGCTTCCGTGCGCCCAGGCGGCTGGGATAGATGCCTGGGTCTTCGCTGTATTCCCCTGCCGCCGGTCTCATACAGCGAACCCAGTGTACATGCCAGGGCAGGCAGTGTCAAGAGGGAAACGGCAGATCCCCGGGATTTTGGGGAATTCGCAGGGGAACTGTCCGTCCCTGGCGGACAGTTGTGTGAGAAAGCAGAGGCATTGTCTCTCCAGACACACCTCTCATCTCCTTCGCCGGAACGTCTTGCCGGAATCCTGCCTGGGAGATTCTAGACATAAGGCCCGTGATAACAGCCTATACAGCGAGTTTGCACAAGCTTCCACAAAGACTTCCACAGACACCCCAGCCGTCCCAACTTCAACAACTTCCACATAGTTTTCCACATGCCCGGCCTTTCTGTCCCGCCAGGAATTATTGGCTGCATCGTCTTCCCCAGGCACCCTGTCCCCCGCAGAAGGTCCGCAGAGTTTTCCACAGAAACCTCCGCTCCCCTCCGTGCACATAAGGCCCGCTCTCCTTTACAGTTCTCACCTCTTTATACACTGTTTCATGGGTATAACCTATGAATAATCATATCAATTTCCGCCCTGGACCCAGGTTTTGCCGCCGGACACCGGGGTGCAGTAACCCAAATTTCCCGCAAAAGTTGAGGACGTAATTCGGTCAGTAACATTCTCCCGGCCCGCAGACATCCACAACTTCCACATAGTTTTCCACAATCCCACTCTGCCAAAACCCTTGCAGGTGCAAGGGTTTTGGCCCCAGGCGGGGCGCCCATTCGCAAAGTTTTCCACATGGCCCCTGCGGGGTACCCTTCAGACATAACGGTGCGCCGCCTTTACAACCCTATTATAGCGTATTCCGCCCTGTCTTCCCGATTACCACCTGTAGAGCAGGCACTCTTGGTAGCGCTGCGGTGCCTCTTTCCCCGGCCCTCCCGAGACACTCCGTGCCAGTGTCCACTCGTCCCGTTTCTCCCGCCATACTCCCGCAGTTCTATGGGGTTATTTCCCGGGAAAACACCGTCCTTTCCCGCCGCTCTCCGTCCTGCACTGGCGGACAAAACTGCATCAAAAGGGGCTCTCCGGCCCAAAATGTCCCGCGAAGGGCGCCATATCCTGGTTTCCGGACACTTCTTAGCCGGTGGAGCAGGCTGCAGAACCGCAGGAAACCCGTGCCCCTGCGTGGTTTTGGAAACTGGATATCGCAGGCTGCTCCCGTCTTCTCATTTAACAGGTTTTCCCTGGTAAGCATCTCCAGATCTCAAGCAGGCCCGCCCCTTGCAGACCGTACGTTTTCAACATAAGGCATTCTCCAGGCCGCCCGCCCAAACTTCCACATCAACTTCCACAGCTTCCACATAGTTTTCCACATGCCTATGAGCGCCCATTTGTCCGTTTTTCGAAACCTTCTCCTGGTGTTTGGCGGCATGGGTGCCAATAATATCCAAAAGATACCCTTTTCCCGGTTCCACATAAGGGCTGCAGTGGAGCGGGCAGCGAAACCCGGCGCCTCCCGGTTTCCGCCGCAACAGCAAATCCCCATCTTTTGGCTATTCCCCGTTGTCCCACAGGTTCTGTCTTCCCAGCATATGCCGCCGCTCCCGGCAGGACGCGCCGGGCAGTAAACCTGTTCCCAGCGGCGAGAAAATGCGGGCCGGAATCCATCGGATTCCGGCCCGCGCTGCGCTTAGCCCTTGGAGATGTCCAGGCTGGCCCTGGCGTTCAGGTCCCAGCCGGCGGTGTGTCCCGCCAGATACTCGTAATACCCCTGGCAGCCGATCATGGCCGCATTGTCCCCGCAGAGGGACAGCGGCGGCAGCCACAACCTGGCCCCCACCGCCTTGCAGGCGGTCTCCAGATCTGCCCGAATGCGGCTGTTGGCGGCCACGCCGCCGGCCACGGCGATCTTGTTGTACCCGGTGATCTCATTGGCCTCCATCACCCGGGGGATCAGGGAGTCTGAGATGGCGGCGGCAAAGGAGGCCGCCAGATCCGGCAGATTCAAGGTCTCCCCCTTCTGCTCCGCATGGTGGACCACGTTCAGCACGGCGGTCTTCAGCCCGCTGAAAGACATGTCCAGGGGGTTGCCGTCGATGTGGGCCCGGGGGAAGACGTAGGCCTTGTCGTTGCCGCCCTTGGCCATCCGGTCCATGGGGCCGCCGCCGGGGTATCCCAGGCCCAGTACTCTGGCGGTCTTGTCAAAACACTCGCCGGCGGCGTCGTCCCGGGTGCCACCCATCACCTGAAAGCGGGTGTAGTCCTGCACATCCACGAGAGCCGTGGTGCCCCCGGAGACGCAGAGGCACAGGAAGGGCGGCTCCAGGTCCGGGTGGGCGATATAGTTTGCCGCGATGTGGCCTCGGACGTGGTGCACCGGGATGAGAGGCACCCCCAGGGCATAGGCGGCGGACTTGGCAAAGGACACCCCCACCAGAAGGGCGCCGATGAGCCCGGGGGCGTAGGTCACGGCCACGGCATCGATGTCGATGCGCTGGAGGCCCGCCTGCCGCAGGGCCTCCTCGGCGAGGCCTGATATGGCCTCCACATGCTTGCGGGAGGCGATCTCCGGCACCACGCCGCCGTAGATGGCGTGCATATCCGCCGATGAGGCGATCACCGAGGAGAGGATGGTGCGCCCGTCCTCCACCACCGCGGCGGCGGTCTCATCGCAGGAGGATTCAAATGCCAGTATCTTCACGTTGCTTCTCCTTTTTTTGCGGCGTTGCCCAGAGCGGCTGCCGCATCGTCTCAGGTCTGCTCTCCCGCCTTGGGGGAGAGAAATTTGGTCATGAGAATGGCGTCCTCCCGGGGGCTCTCATAGTACCCCCGGCGGCGCCCCACCGTCTCAAAGCCCATGTGCTCATAGAGGCGGATGGCCGCCTGGTTGGACGAGCGCACCTCCAGGTATATCAGAGACAGGTGGGGTTCATAGGCCTTCAGGAGGGTGGAGAGGATGTGCCTTCCCAGTCCCCTCCCCCGGTATGCCGGATCTACGGCGATGTTGTCCAGGGAGCCCTCGTCCAACACCGCGGTGAAAAAGGCGTATCCCACCACGGTGCCGTCCGGGCTCTCCGCCACGATCCCCCGGGTGTTCTTCCCGGCGAGGGCCTCTGCCAGCATGTTCCGGGTCCAGGGGTCTGTAAAGCAGGTGCGCTCCAGAGCGGTCACCTGATCCAGGTGCCGCTCCTCCATGGGGACGATGCGCAGTTCCATGCTCAGTGGGTCTCCGCCCAGGTGTGGCCGCACTTGGCCTCCGCCACCAGGGGCACCGCCAGCGAGGCCACCTTGCCCATCTCTTCGCTGAGCAGCTGCCGCACGGTCTCCCCTTCCGCCTCCGGGCACTCCACGATGAGCTCGTCGTGGACCTGGAGCACCAGGCGGGCGGCCAGCCCCTCCTTCCGGAGCCGGGCGTCCACCCGGATCATGGCCAGCTTGATGATGTCCGCCGCAGTGCCCTGGATGGGCATGTTCATGGCCACCCGCTCGCCGAAGGAGCGGGTATTGAAGTTGGAGGACTTCAGCTCCGGCAGCCAGCGCCGGCGGCCGTACATGGTGGAGACGTAGCCGTTCTCCTTGCCCTGGGCCACCACCCGGTCCATATAGGCCCGCACGCCGCTGTAGTGCTCAAAGTACCGCTCCATATAGCGCTTGGCCTCCGCCACGGATACCTTGATGTCCTCGGAGAGGGAGTACGCCGAGATGCCGTACACGATGCCGAAGTTCACCGCCTTGGCCGCACGCCGCATGGCGGGCGCCACCTGGTCCTGGGGCACCCCGAAGACCTGGGAGGCGGTGATGGTGTGGATGTCCTCTCCGGTGTTGAACCCGGCGATCATGGCGCTGTCCCCGGAGATGTGGGCCAGCAGCCGCAGCTCGATCTGGGAGTAGTCCGCATCCACCAGCACGTTGCCGGGGCCGGCGATAAACATCTTTCGCATCTCGGCCCCCAGCTCCGTGCGCACCGGGATATTCTGCAGGTTGGGCTCCGTGGAGGACAGTCTTCCCGTGGCGGTCACGGTGTTTTGGAAGCTGGTGCGGATCCGGCCGTCTGCCTCGATCACCTTGGTGAGCCCCTCCACATAGGTGGAGTTCAGCTTGGTGAGCTGCCGGTACTCCAGGATGGCGGGGACGATGGGGTGTTTGGGCTTCAGCTTCTCCAGCACGTCTGCGCTGGTGGAGTACCCGGAGCGGGTCTTCTTGGCCGCCGGCAACTTCAGCTTCTCAAAGAGGATGGTACCCAGCTGCTTGGGGGACTGGATGTTGAACCGCTCCCCTGCCAGGTCGTAGATCTGCTGCTCCAGGGCGTCGCTGTTCTTCTTCAGCTCCACCCCGAAGGCGGTGATGGCCTTGCCGTCCACCAGCACCCCGGCCCGCTCCATGCGGGCCAGCACCGGGCAGAGGGGCAGGTCGATGTCATCGTGGACCCGGAGGAGGTCCAGATCCGTGAGCCGCTGGCGGAGGGCATCCTGGAGGTTGTCCACCAGAATGGCGTGGGCGGTGAAGGCCTCCTCAGCGGCCTCCCAGCCCATCAGGGGGCTGAAGGCCTCTTCGCTGCAGTACGATGCGGCCTTGGCGGTCTCGGTGTTGAAATAGGTCACGGAGAGCTTCTCCAGGCTGTATGAGCCGTCTGTGGGGGCCAGGAGATAGGCCGCGATGGCGGTATCAAAGACAAAGCCCTCCGGGGAGAGATTCTCCTCCAGCAGCCGCACCATCAGGTTCTTGCAGTCGTGGGCGGCCTTGGGGATGTCCGGAGAGAACAGGCCCTGGAGGAAGGTGTTGTACCCCTCCAGCCGCTGGGAGAAGACCCGGGCGGCGTGGCGCACCCCGTCCTCCCGCCAGACCACGCACACCCCGGAGAGGTCCGGCAGGGGGTGCACGGTCACATGCTCCAGATTGCGCCAGCGGGCCAGCAGCTCCTCCGCCCGCTCCAGGGTCTCCACCGTCTCCAGCTCGGCAGATCCATCGTAGGCGGCGGGCTGGGGGGCGTCGTCCTCGGGGTGGAGGCCCAGCCGGTCTATGAGCCGGGCAAACTCCAGCTTCAACAGCAGGTTATAGAGTTCTCCCTGCTTATAGGGCTTTCGCACCGTGTCCTCCGGCTGGAAGTCCATGGGGGCCTCCCGGCGGATGGTGGCCAGGTCGTAGCTCATCCGGGCGGAGTCCTCTCCCTCGGTGAGCTTTTTGATGATGCCGGGCTTGGCCTCAATGTCCGGCAGCTTCTCGTAGATGGCGTCGATGGTGTTGTACTTTTGGACGAGATCCATGGCGGTCTTCTCGCCCACCCCCTTCACCCCGGGGATGTTGTCGCTGGAGTCCCCCATCAGGGCCTTCAGGTCGATGATGTGGATGGGGTCGAAACCGTAGGCCTCCCGGAAGACCTCGGGTGTCATGTTCTTCTCGGTGGTCTGTCCCATGCGGGTGGAGATCAGCTTCACCGTGGTGTGCTGGTCGATGAGCTGGAGGGAGTCCTTGTCTCCCGTGACGATCACCGTGGTGCCCCCCTGCTCCCCCTGGATTCTGGCCATGGTGCCCAGCAGGTCGTCCGCCTCCCAGCCCTCCAGCTGGTACCGGCGGATGTTCATGGCGTCCAGTACCTCCTTCAGAATGGGGATCTGGGTGGCCAGGTCCTCCGGCATGGCGTGGCGGGTGGCCTTGTAGCCGTCGTAGGCCAGGTGGCGGAAGGTGGGGGCCTTCATGTCAAAGGCAACGGCCAGCTCATCCGGCTGCTCCTCGTCCAGCAGCTTCAGTAAAATCGTGAGAAATCCGAAGATGGCGTTGGTGGGCGTGCCGTCCCGGGTGGCCAACGCCTGATTCATCCCATAAAAGGCGCGGTTGACGATAGAGTTACCGTCAATCACCATGAGTTTCATTGCAGAAACCTCCCTTGTTGAGCTGGCCCTATTCTACCATGCCAGGGCCCATTCGGCAAGAGCAAGCGCAGACCTTTCCCGGTACCGATTGCGGCGCAGGACCGGTCTCAGCGCCATCTGGTTTCGGTACGATCTTCTCCGGCAGTATCACTTCGGCCCACAGCAGCTCATCCCCCTTGACTTTGATTCCCCATTGTGGTAATTGTTATGAGACCAGTCCGGAGCAATTTGAGCCAATACCCTGCATCTTATCCACAGGAGGAATTCGAATGCGCAAGAAAACATTTGCCGTGGTGGTGTCTGTCCTTCTTTTGATCGCGGTGGCAGTGGCAGCGATCCAGCTGTCCAATCACACCGCAGCAAAGGCGGAGGAGAGCCTTGCCAGCAGCTTCTATCTCTATGAGCTCAAAGAGGCGTCGTCTCATTTTTCGGCCATTTCCGTCAGCGCAGAGGACGATACCGAGAACCGGGACCACCTTCTGGGGATGGCCAGCTTCAAGTCCGCCATCGATATGCTGCAGTTCCGCCCCGCGGAGAGCCGCAACTACACGTACTTTTCCGATGTGTACCGCGCCATGCTGCAGGCCGGACTCACCAAAGACAACGCACCGCTGTATCAGGAACTGGGACAGGATCTGGCAGAACTGGCGGAGGCGCCGGAGGATCCCGCCATCGCCAACAAGATCCTGAATCTGCGCAATGCCTTTGATCCCAGTCTCTCCTGAGGCTGCCGCATCCGCTGGAAAAGAGGGGCTATTTTATGGACAAAAAACAGACGTCAAAAAAGGGAATTCTCCTGGCTGCAGCGGCACTGCTGCTCATCGCGGCTGTGATCGCCTCCACCCAGATCGCCGCCCGGGTCTCCGGCCAGCACCTGAGGCTGCAGTCCTTCCAGGACAACCTGCAGCAGGCCGCAGCCCACTTTGGGAACATGGAGCTGAACAATCCATACCTGTCTTCCGAATACACCGAGGGCATGAGCTGCTTCTACGCGGCATTTCATATCTGGGAAGACGGCGCAGACAGCTCGGTTCCCGGGGAAAACAGCGGCGCCTTTCGGGACCTCTACTACGACCTTCTGTACACAGAACAGGACGCCGAGACCGTCCAGGTCTTCCACCGGTTGGGATCGCTCTGCGGGGAACTGGCCCAGAATCCCTCGGACCAGACCCTATACTATCAGGTCCAGGACCTGCGCTATTCCCTGGCATAGGGGTTCCCCTTTCCAGGATGATTGCCACAATCACGCCCGGGCGAGCGCCAGCGCAACGCCCGGGCGTTATGCTGCATTTCATCAGATGCCCACAGCAAAATATCCCTCCAGCACGGCACTTTGGGGCAAAATCCAGGCCCAGAAGAGCGGCAGGAACGCTGTCCGAATGGGCGCTGGCCTGCGGAAAAAAACCTGTTCTTATCTGGATATACAGGACCTGTCAAATCGCCCACAGGATCTGCCGGATTGTCCATTTCGTGCCCATTCCCCTTGCGCCAAAGACCAAAAAACGGTACAATGGCCACGTTGTCCGGCGTGCCCCCCTGTTGCTTCCCCACTTCAGGCGGCGGTGCCTCGAGCACAGGTTACGGAGGCAGACCCCCAGCTGTTCTCCGGCCATTGTTTCTGAAACAAGCTAGGCGGCCGCCCCCGGAATCCGGGGGCGGCCGCCTGGCTTTCTTATTCTTTCTGTCAGAATCAGCGGAGCACGGCGCCGCAGCTGCGCTCCAGCTCCTCCAGGATGGACTTCACGTCCCGGTCCGCCTCTTCGCTGGTGAGGGAGCGGTCGTCTGCCCGGAGGGTGAGGCTGAAGGCCACAGACTTCTTGCCCGGCAGGATGCCGGCGCCCCGGTAGATGTCGAAGAGCTTCACGTCCTTGAGAAGGCCCATGGCGCCGGTGCGGATGGCGCTCTCCAGCTGCCCCACGGTTACGGACTCATTGCAGACCACGGCGATGTCCCGCTCCACGGCGGGATACTTGGGCAGGGACACGTACTCGGGATCGGGGCCCTTGGCCTCCATCAGGGCGTCAAAGGCCAGCTCTGCGCAGTAGATCTCCCCGTCCACGCCGTAGCTCTTGGCCACGTTGGGGTGGATCTGGCCGAAGTAGCCGATGCAGGTGTCCCCGGCCTTCACCATAGCCACCCGGCCGGGGTGATAGGACACGGTGGGGGCAAGGCCGGCGGCGGGCTCGAAGGAGACGTCCTGGGCCCGGATGGCCTTCAGAATGGCCTCGATATAGCCCTTGAAGGTGTAGAAGTTCATCCCGTCCCCGTAGGTGCCCAGGGTGAGCACCTTCTTCTCTACGGCGAGGCCGTCCGGCCCGCCGGGGAGGTAGATCCGGCCCAGCTCATAGAGCTTCACGTCCCGGTTCCGGTAGTTCCAGTTGCGGGCCACGATCTCCAGCATGGAGGGCAGGGTGGTGGTGCGCATGATGGAGGTGTCCTCGCCCAGGGGATTCAGGATCTTGAAGGACTGGCGCATGGGGTCGTCCGCCGGCCAGCCGATCTTGTCGTAGGCGGTGGGAGAGATGAAGGAGTAGGTGATGATCTCATCGAAGCCGCAGAACCGGCAGCTCTCCCCCAGTTTGTTCTCCAGCTTCTGGGCGGGAGAGTATCCGCCCTGGGTGGTCTGGCCCACCATCAGGGTGTTGGGGATGTTGTTGTATCCGTAGAAGCGGGCCACCTCTTCGGCGAGGTCCGCCATCCGCTTCACATCGCCCCGCCAGGAGGGCACTGTCACCTGATCGCCGTCCACCTGGAAGTCCAGTTTCTTCAGGATGCGGACCATCTCCTCGGCGGGGACGTTGGTACCCAGAAGGGCGTTGATCT
>CANQII010000099.1 GCA_947623875.1 uncultured Oscillospiraceae bacterium | reverse complement strand
GGAGGGTGCCGTTCTGCACCAGAAGGGTGGCCACCGGGCCACGGCCCTTGTCCAGACGGGCCTCGATCACGGCGCCGTGGGCGGTGCGGTTGGGATTGGCCTTCAGTTCCTTCACGTCCGCCAGGAGCACCAGGTTTTCGAGAAGGTCATCGATGCCCATGCCGGTCTTGGCGCTGATCTGACACACGATGGTCTCGCCGCCCCAGACCTCCGGCACCAGACCGTGCTCGGTGAGCTGCTGCATCACCCGGTCCGGGTTGGCGTGGGGCTTATCCATCTTGTTGATGGCCACGATGATGGGGATATCGGCGGCCTTGGCGTGGTTGATGGACTCGATGGTCTGGGGCATGATGCCGTCGTCTGCGGCCACCACCAGGATGGCGATGTCCGTGATCATGGCGCCGCGGGCACGCATGGCGGTGAACGCCTCATGGCCCGGGGTGTCCAGGAAGGTGACGGGCCTGCCGCCCACATCCACCTGATAGGCGCCGATGTGCTGGGTGATGCCGCCGGCCTCGCCGGAGACCACATTGGCGTGGCGGATATAGTCCAGAAGGGAGGTCTTGCCGTGGTCTACGTGGCCCATGACCACCACCACGGGAGCTCTGGGCACCAGATCCTCCTCTTTGTCTGCGGCGGTGTCGATGAGCTTCTCCTCGATGGTGACGATGACTTCCTTCTCCACCTTGCAGCCCAGCTCCATGGCGATGAGGGCGGCGGTGTCGTAATCGATGATGTCCGAGAGGGATGCCATGACGCCGTTGCGGATGAGGGCCTTTACCACCTCGGCGCCGGTCTTCTTCATCCGGCTGGCCAGCTCGCCTACGCCGATCTCATCGGGAATATGGACGGTGAGGGGCGTCTTCTTGGCGATCTCCAGCTGGAGACGGCGCATCCGGTCCTGCTCCTCCTGCCGGCGCTTGTTGCCGAAGGACTGGGACTTGCCCTTGTTGTTCTTGTTCTGGAACTTCTGCTTGCCGGTCTGCATCCGGTTGGCCTTGTCCGGCGCCAGATCCTCCAGACGCTGGTCGTACTTCTCCAGGTTCACCCGGCCGCCCTTGCGGGTGTCCACGATCTTCTTGGCGGGCTGGGTGCGGGAGGGCTGCTGCTGTTGGGGCTTGGACTCCGGCTTCTGCTGGGGTTGGGGTTGGGCCGCCTGGACAGGCTTTTGCTGGGGCTGGCTCTGGGCCGGCTTCTGCTGCTGTCCCTGGCCGCCCTGATTGCCCTTATTCTGGGGCTGAGCAGTCTGCCCGCCCTTGTTCTGGGACTTCTGGCCGTCCTTGCCCTGGCCGCCCTGCTTCTGCTGGGGCTGAGGGTTCTGTCCGCCCTTGCCCTGCTGCTGGCCGGCCTTCTGGCCCTGCTGTCCCTGGGACTGCTTCTGTCCCTGGCCGCCCTGGGCTTTGGGCTGCTGGCCCTTCTGCTGCTGGTTCTGGGCGGGCTTTTGCTGCGGCTGGGGCTGCTTGGGCGCCGCCGCTGCGGGCTGCTCCAGGGGCTGGGCGGGGATCACGGTTACCCCGGCGAAGGACTGCTTGTTGGGGTCGTGATACACCTCAGAGTAGATGGACTCGATGGAGGCCACCTGGTTCTTCTGGGTGAGGTACTCAAAGATTACGGCAAGTTCCCGGTCCGTAAGGGCACGGGTGGCGGGAACATTGGTTTTCAGATGTTCGGTGAGAATGGCAGTGATGCTTTTGGGTTGGACCCCAAAGTCTTTGGCCACATCTCTGGCAGTGTACTTGGCAATGCTCAAACAGGCCACCTCCTAATTGCTGCGGCCTTTTGCCGGCCGCGGGTCTGAATTCTTAGAATGGGGACCGCCTTGGGGCATGAGTCCGGCAGGCGGCTGGAAGGTTGGATCCTCTGCTGCCAGCTTGGCCGCAAAGGACGCGGCCAGCCCTCCGTCTGTGAGGGCCACAACGGCGCAGAGGCTGCGGCCCAGGGCGGCGCCCAGGGCCTCGCGGGTGCGGGGAATGGGGACGTGGGGGATACCGGCCCGCTCTGCCGCCCGCGCTGCACGGGAGACGGAGTTGGGGGCGGCATCGCTGGCGGTGAGGACCAGTCTGGCCTTGCCGGTGCGGCATGCCACCTGGACCGGTTCTTCTCCCACAGCCAGGCGTGCGCCCCGAAGGGCCAGCCCCAGAAGCGACAGCAGGCTATCCGTCACCGCAGTCACCCGCCTTCATCTGCGCTTCCAGCGCCTCGTAGACCTCCGGGGACACCTGGGTGCTCAGGGCCCGCTCAATGGCCTTGGCCTTCTTTGCCCGGGCCAGGCACGCCGGATCCGGGCAGACATAGCAGCCGCGGCCGGGCTTCTTGCCCCGAAAGTCCAGGGAGAGTTCTCCTTCGGGGGAGCGCACCACCCGGATCAGGGTGTTCTTGGGCTTCATCTCCCGGCAGCCCAGACACTGCCGCATGGGTATTTTCTTTGGCACGATGCGGTTCCTCCTTCCAACAGGGTGGGAGGACGTGGCATCCCGTGGGGGACGTCCTCCAGAAATAATAGTGTATGCTCGGCGTATGCCAAGACGGAATTACGCCTCTTTCGGGGCTCTCTCAGTCCTCCGTGAAGAGGTCGTCTGTGTCCTCGGGGAAGGCATCCGGCATCTCCTGGCTCTCCTCGGCGGCAGGAGCATCGGTCTCCTCCTCATCATCGAGGATCAGGTCGTCTTCCGTCTCAGAGGGATCCTCCGGCTCTTCGGCGACTGCTGCGGGAGCAGGCTTGGGCTCCTCGGGAGGCAGGGGCACGCTGGCGGGATGGATGTCGATCTTGTAACCGGTGAGGCGGGCTGCCAGACGGGCGTTCTGTCCCTCCTTGCCGATGGCCAGAGACAGCTGGTCGTCCGGAACCACCACGCGGCAGTTCTTGCCGTCCTCCGATACGGAGACGCTCAGTACATCTGCCGGGGCCAGGGCGGCGGCGATGAACTGCACCGGGTCCTCGGAGTACTTGATGATATCCACTTTCTCCCCCCGGAGCTCGTTTACCACGGCCCCTACCCGCTGGCCCTTGGGGCCTACGCAGGCGCCGATGGGGTCCACATTGGGGTCATCGCTCCAGACCGCCAGCTTGGTGCGGCTGCCGGCCTCCCGGGCGATGGACTTCACCTCTACGGTGCCATCGTAGATCTCGGGCACCTCCATCTCGAAAAGCCGCTTCACAAGGCCGGGATGGCTGCGGCTGATGAGCACCTGGGGCCCCTTGGTGGAGCGTCTCACTTCCACCACATAGACCTTGATCCGGGCGCCCTCGGGATAGGTCTCGCCCTTCACCTGCTCGTTGGGGCCCAGGAAGGCGTCTGTGTACTCCGTGCCGGAGGTGAGCCGGATGGAGACGGAGCCGCTGCGCTCGTCGATGCGGTTCACGGTGCCGGTGATGATCTCGTGCTCCTTGCCGGAGAACTCGTCGAAGACCATGCCCCGCTCCGCCTCCCGCATGCCCTGGATGATCACCTGGCGGGCGGTCATGGCGGCGATGCGGCCGAAGTTTTTGGGCTTGATCTCAATGCGCAGCACGTCGCCCAGCTGCGCCCGGGGGAGAGAGCGCCGGGCCTCCTCCAGGCTCATCTCGGTGCCCGGATTGTCCACCACTTCTACCACGTCTTTGCGGATGAACATCCGCACCTCGCACTTCTCCTCGTTGGCCTCCACCGAGATGTTGTCCTGCACCCCATCGTGGTCCCGCTTGTATGCGGCCACCAGAGCCTGGGTGATGCGGTCCAGCATGTAGCTCTTGGGGATGCCCTTTTCCTTTTCGATGTCGGCAATGGCTGCAAAGAACTCAGGGGCGTCCAGCTCTGTGCTCTTGACAGAAGTCTTCTTTTTGGCCATGGATTGTAATCACTCCTCAAAACGTGACGTGGAGACGCACCTGCGCCACGTCTTTCTTGTTGAACTGTTTCGTGCCGTCCAGCGTCACGGCGCCGTCCTCGTAGCCAGTGAGGGTACCGGTGATGAGTTTGCTGCCGTCTATGGGCCGGTACAGGTGCACATCCACCTGCTCTCCCATGCAGCTGGCGAAGTGCTCCGGCCTGCGGAGGGCACGGTCTATGCCGGCGGAGGACACCTCCAGGGTGTAGCTGTTGGGGATGGGGTCCAGTTCATCCAGCTTTTCCGAGAGCTGCTCAGAGACCGCCACGCAGCTATCGATGTCCGTGCCGCCCTCCTTGTCTATATAGACCCGGAGGCACCAGGTGCCGGCTTCCTTGACGTACTCCACATCCCAGAGGGTGCAGCCGGCCGCCTCTGCAATGGGCCGTGCCAGTTCCGATACCACATCCGTAATCTTTGCCACTGATATCCCTCCGCCGTCTCGTAAAGAAAGAGTGAGGCGGGCGCCTCACTCTTTCATCCTTTCTTACGTTACGCCAACATTCTAGCACAGGACAAAGGGGAAAACAAGCCCTGTTTCAGAAAAAGTTATCCGATTTGCCGAATTTTTTCGTGCTTTTTTAACATCGGCAGCGACAGGACCGGGAAAATCTCACATCTTCTCCGGCGCGGAGACCCCCAGCAGGCCCAGACCGTTGGCCAGCACCAGGCGCACCGTGTCCGCCAGCTTGAGACGGGTGGCCTGGAGATCCGCCTCGATGCCCCGGACCCGGCAGGCGTTGTAGAAGCGGTGAAAATCGCCGGCGAGGTCTGTGAGATAGCGGTTGATCCGGGAGGGGTCGTAGTACTGGGCGGCGAGGCGCACCTCTTCCGGGAACTGAGCCAGCATCTTGATGAGGGCCCGCTCCTCCGGTGCCTCCAGAAGCTCCGCCTTCACGTCCGCGGCGGCGGGGACGGAGGCCCCGTCCTGCTGCAGATTGGCGATGAGGGAGCAGATCCGGGCGTGGGCGTACTGCACGTAGTACACCGGGTTGTCGCTGTCCTGCCGCACTGCGAGACCCAGGTCGAAGTCCAGAGGCGTGGTGGCGGCCCGGTTGTTGAAGTAGTACCGGGCGGCGTCCACATTGATCTCGTCCAAGAGATCCCGCAGGGCGATGGCCTTGCCAGTGCGCTTGGACATGCGGACCGGCTCCCCGTCCATGAGAAGGTTCACCAGCTGCATCAGCACGATGACAAGACGGTGGGAGCCGTCCAGACCCAGGCCGTCCAGGGCCGCCTGAAGCCGGGCCACATGGCCGTGATGGTCTGCGCCCCACACGTTGATGACGAGATCGAAGCCCCGGGCCTCGAACTTGTTGCGGTGGTAGGCGATATCCGCTGCAAAGTAGGTGTAGAAGCCGTTGGCCCGGCGGAGCACATCGTCCTTCAGCTCCAGCTTATCCACCTGCTCCTGGGTCTTGCCCTCCCGGAGGTACTTCTCCTTGAGAAGCTGAGTGGTGCTGAGCCAGAGAGCGCCGTCCTTCTCATAGGTCCAGCCCCGGTCTGCCAGCATCTGCACGGTCTCCGCCACATAGCCGGAGCTGTGCAGGCCGGACTCCAGGAACCACTGGTCGTAGACGATGCCGTACTTTTTGAGGTCCTTCTCCATCTGGGGGATGTTGATGGCGAGGCCGAAAGCTGCCATCTCATCCTGCCAGGCCTCCTCCGATTCCTCGCCGGGGAAGGGGCGGTCCAACTGAGCCAGGAACCGCTGGGCCAGGTCCTTGATGTCCTCCCCCTGATAGCCGTCCTCCGGGAAGGCGTACTGGTCCTCGCCGAAGGTCTGCTGCATGGCCCGGGCGTAGATGGAGACGGCAAACTTGTGCACCTGGTTGCCGGCGTCGTTGACGTAGAACTCCTTCCAGGCGTTCCAGCCCGCCCGGGTGAGGATGTTGGCGAGCGTGTCTCCCAGCACGCCGCCCCGGGCGTTGCCGAGGTGCATGGGACCCGTGGGATTGGCGGAGACGAACTCCACCATCACCTTTTTGCCGGCGCCGTCCTGGGAGGCGCCGTAGGTCTTGGGATTGGCCTCTACCGCCTCCAGCACCGCCCCGTACCACTTGGGGGCGTAGAAGAAGTTCAGAAAGCCGGGGCCTGCGATCTCCGCCTTCTGAAAGTAGCTGCCCTCCAGCTCCAGGTTGTCCAGGATCACCTGACCCAGAGCCCGGGGATTGGTGTGCAGGGCCTTGGCGCCTGCCAGGGCAAAGGAGGAGGCAAAGTCCCCGTTGCGGCTGTCTTTGGGCACCTCTACCGTGCCCTTGATGGTCTGGCCGCCGGCCACCAGGCCCTGGGCGGCGGCTTTTTCATAGGCTGCCTGGGTGAGCTGGGCCACCTGTTCCCGTGCGGCCTGAATGAGATTGTCTGTCTGGTTCATATCGGTATCTTTGCTCCTTCAAGAAGATGATGGTTCTGTTTCATCTGTGTCCTCGGCCTGCTCCTGGCCGTCCTCCGCCGGGTGGTCGGGCTTCTGCACCGTGAGGTGGAGCAGGTAGTGGCCGTACAGCTGGTTGTCTATCTCCATGGTGTAGTACAGGTCCAGCACGCCGCCCTCCTCCAGGGTGATGGTGCTCTTCAGCTTCACCGTGCGGATCCTGAGCAGCATGGAGCCGAAGGGGGTCTCGTACATGGAGACGTGCTCCTGGCCCTCCTGGAAGTCCAACTGGGTGCTGATGTTGCCCTCCCGCAGCATGGTGGCGCCGGTTTCAGTCAGAAAGATGTGGGTGGTGGTGCCCTCCATGCCGGTGATCTCAGACTCCTCGTAGGTGATCTCCAGGGCGCCGTCCCACAGCCGCTCAATGGTGGCGGGGGAGATGAGTTCCATGGTGTCCGGCACGCCGTCCACGCTCACCGTGGTGGTGTGGATGTTGATCAATACATTGCTCCGCATGGTTCCACCCCCTCAGTATCGGGTGATGTCCACCTGGGCCACCCCGTCTGTGATGTCTTGCCCCAGGAAGAGGGAGGCCAGATAGGCGAAGTCCTCTGTGGAATCGCTGACAAAGTACTGCCGTTTGCCGGGGGCCATGGCGCCGCATCGGAGGCCCTGTTCCTCCAGAGAGACCGCCACCCAGTCTGCGCAGGCGGCGCCCACGTCCACCAGCGTGACATCTTGGCCCATGTAGGACTGCACCACATCCCGCAGCAGGGGATAGTGGGTGCAGCCGAGAATCAGTGTATCCACAGCCGCCCCTTTCAGCGGCGCCAGGTACTCTGCCACCACCTGTTCCGTGACGGGATCCCCCGGGCGGAACCGGCCGTTTTCCACCAGAGGAACCAGAAGGGGACAGGCCTGGGGGTACACCTGGATGGCGGGATCCAGAGATGCCAAAGCCCGCTCGTACGCCCCGGAGCGGATGGAGGCCCGGGTGCCGATGAGGCCCACCTTTCGGGAGCGGGTTTTTGCCGCCGCCAGACGGGCGGCGGACTCCACCACGCCGTAGATGGGGAAGGCATTCTCAGCGGTGAGCACATCCAATGCGGTGGCGGACACCGTGCCGCAGGCGATCACCACGGCTTTCGGCTGGAATGTCTTCAGAAATGCCACGTCCTGGCGGGCATATTGAATCAGAGTATCCCGGGAGCGGCCGCCGTACGGCACCCGCCCGGTGTCTCCAAAGTAGATCAAGTCTTCTTCCGGCATCAGCCGGGCCAGTTCCCGCAGAGCGGTGAGGCCGCCCAGACCGGAATCAAAAACCCCAATGGGGCGAGAGTCCATAAGGCGCTCTCCTTTCTCGCTTCCAAATAGAAACTGGGATATTATATGCCATAGAAGCGGTAAAAACAAGCGTTTCTTTGTATTTTGTTCTGGGCAGAAGGACGGAATTCGGCCGGAATTGGACGGGGAAGGGCAGAAACTCCGGGAAACTTGCCGAAAATGGGAGAAATGAGGCCGATTGGACCTTGCAGGAGGGGAGAACAGCCGTGTAAAGAAAATGAAAGATTCAGGCGAAAATTCGCGCTTGCACTGGGGTGCAGCACATGTTATAATCTCCCTTACCGCGTGCGAGAGGAGGGGTATCTACGGGGAAGCCATCTGTGAAGCAGATCGCCAGCAACCGCAAGGCGTTTCACGACTACTTCATTGAAGACAAGTTTGAGGCCGGCATTGAGCTGTTCGGGACGGAGGTAAAGTCCATCCGCCTGGGCAATGTGAACCTGAAAGATGCCTTCTGCGCTGTGAAAGACGGGGAGCTCTTCCTCTACGGCATGCATATCTCTCCCTATGAGAAGGGCAACATCTTCAACAAGGACCCTCGGCGCACCCGGAGGCTCCTGATGCATAAGCGGGAGATCTTCCGGCTGAATGCCAAGGTACAGCAGGACGGCTATGCCTTGATCCCCCTGTCCCTCTACTTCAGCGGACCACGGGTGAAGGTGGAACTGGCTCTGGCCCGGGGCAAAAAGCTCTACGACAAGCGGGAAGATGCCGCCCGGCGGGACGCCAAACGGGAGATGGACCGCGCCTCCCGGGGCCGGTATGAGAGCTGACCTACGAAAAGACTAGAAAGGACTGTGCTGCAATGAGCAATCCCATCGTGACCATCGAGATGGAAAACGGCCATGTGATGAAGGCTGAGCTGTACCCGGAGGTGGCACCCAACACGGTGAACAACTTCATCTCTCTGGTGCAGAAGGGCTTCTATGACGGCCTCATCTTCCACCGCGTGATCCCCGGCTTCATGATTCAGGGCGGCGATCCCAACGGCAACGGCGTGGGCGGCCCCGGCTACTCCATCAAGGGCGAGTTCACCGCCAACGGATTCCGCAATGACCTGAAGCACACCGCCGGCGTGCTGTCTATGGCCCGCACCATGGCACCCAACTCCGCCGGCAGCCAGTTCTTCATCATGGTGGACGATGCACCCCATCTGGACGGCCAGTATGCCGCATTCGGCAAGCTGACCGAGGGTCTGGATGTGGCGCTGGAGATCGTGCGGACACCCCGGGACATGTACAATGACATGCCCAAGAAGCCCCAGCGCATCAAGAAGGCCACCGTGGAGACCTTCGGCGTGGCGTATCCCCAGCCGGAGAAAGCCTGATTTCAACAACGCACCCCGGCCGGCGGCACCGTCCGGCCGGGGGAGTTCCAAACGGTGTACCGCGGAGGAATCCGCTCGAAACGGGGGCGTACTGGTTTCGACGGGGATGACGAGGCGGGATAAGCGGGTGGCGGCGCCTAACCGCCTAAAAATGGGCAATTATAAATTAAAGAACAACGATAACGTTCTTCTCGCTGCTGCCTAATTGCAGCGGCCGTCCTAGGGCGGAAGGGCCACGAGCCGTCCGGGGCGTCATGTAAGTGGCGAACGTGAGTCCGGAAAGAGTTGACCGGGCCATGCATCATGACTCTACTAACCCCATAGGTGTGTCGGCTCACATGTGGGGAAGGGAATGTAAATAACCGTCTGCACCCGGAGAAAGTCCCGAGGAATTGTTTTCGGACAGGGGTTCGACTCCCCTCGCCTCCATAAAATTATGTAACGTTCGCCCGCACAGCCTCGTGAGGATTGTGCGGGCGAGCGCTGTTTCTGGGCAGAAAGGTGCGATGATAATGGCTTTGTACTTCTCACACAGATCGTTCGGCATATCCAGGGATGCGATTCCCTTTTGCCTGTGCTCTTCCATCTCCTTTTGCGATTGCACCGGTAGACCCGGCAGGACAGTCTCTTCTTGGGAAGCGTCTGCTCCAGCGGTGGTGAGAGGGGGAAGGGAAAAGAGTCGTTAGAAGGTTAGTAGTTTTTGATTTTGATTGTTGATGGATTGATAGTTCGTTAGATCTAGTAGTTATTAGGGGCGGATTTTCCGGCGCCGGTTTTTCCGACGCCGGTTTTTCCGACATCGGTTTTTCCGGCGTCGGTTTTTCCGAAATCGGATTTCCAGGTTGCGGTGCATCCAGGTGTCACAACACCAGGGAATGCGTCAGCCTGGGTGTCACAACGCCGGGAGATGCATCAGCCTGGATGTCGGAATCCCGGCCTGGCGCTGATCGCCTTGCATCGATATGACTTTGGGGCCTGCCTGATTCTTATCCGCCTTCTCCATCTTATCTGTCTGGGGTGAGGCAACGGCCTGCGGTCTGGAAGGGTCCTCATAGATGTGATACACTACTATTTGGAAGAATCTGAAAGGGGAAATCAGGCCTATGAAGAATCAGTACTTCGGCGACATTGGAGACTATGGGAAATATGGGATGCTTCAGTTCCTGGCGGAACATGGAATCACCATTTCAGTGAACTGGTATCTGACGCAGGATGACGGCAGTGCAGACGGAAAGTTTATCAAGTATCTATCGAAGGAGCGGTTTCGTAAATATTCCCCTGCGTTGTTCGATGTGCTGAAAGAATATATCGTTGATAAAAATCGGCGAGATGTTCTTGCTGTGAACGAAGTTGATTTGATTCCAAATGCCAAGTATTACACAGAGCCTTTGCCGGCCTTGGAGACGATCCCTGCTGCCGAACGGAAGAGATGCCGCGAGGAATGGCATCATAAAGCACTCGCCTTCTGTGCCGGTACCGACTTGGTATTTGATACACTACTATTTGGAAGAATCTGAAAGGGGAAATCAGGCCTATGAAGAATCAGTACTTCGGCGACATTGGAGA
>CANQII010000098.1 GCA_947623875.1 uncultured Oscillospiraceae bacterium | reverse complement strand
GTCCGGGCCATGAAGGGCCGTGAGTTCCTGATGATCCCGGTCTGCATGGTGGTCTTCGGCTGCGGCTCCGCCTTCTGCGCCAACTTTGAGGAGTTCCTGGCCTTTGTCCCCCTGGTGCTCGCCTGCTGCCTCAGCATGGGTTTCGACTCCCTCACCGCAGTTGGCATCATCTTCTGTGCGGCGGCCTCCGGCTACGGCGGCGCCATCACCAACGCCTTTACCACCGGTGTGGCCCAGGGCATCGCCGGGCTGCCCATGTTCTCCGGCATGGGTCTCCGTGTGGCCCTCTTTATCGTGCTGCTCTCTGTGAGCATCGCGTATGTCACATGGCACGCCCTGCGGGTGAAGAAGAATCCCCAGCTCAGCTCCACCTATGAGCAGGACAAGATCACCGCCCAGACCACTGCTCTGAACACCGACGAAATTCCCCCGCTCACCGGCCGGCAGAAGGCGGTTCTGGTGGTCTTCATCCTGGGCATCGCCTTCACCGTGTGGGGCATCGTAGCCCAGGGATACTACATCGATGAGCTGGCCGGCATCTTCCTGGCCATCGGCATTCTGGGCGGCGTCATCGGCGGTCTGAAGCCCAGCGAGATCTGCGATGAGTTTGAGAAGGGCTGCACCAACATGCTCTTCCCCTGCCTCATGATCGGCCTCGCCAACGCCGTGATCATCCTTCTCACCGAGGCCAACATCATGGACACCATCATCTACGCCCTCTCCAGCGTGATCAACAAGCTGCCCTCCACCTTTGCGGCCTGGGGCATGTTTGTGGTGCAGGACCTCTTCAACGTGCTGGTGCCCTCCGGCTCCGGTCAGGCGGCCATCACCATGCCCATCATGGCGCCTCTCGCCGATATGGTGGGTCTCACCCGGCAGACCGCCGTTCTGGCCTATCAGATGGGCGACGCCTTCACCAATGTCATGGCCCCCACCGGCGGCGAAATTCTGGCTGCCCTGGCCATGTGCGGCGGCGTGTCCTTCCGCAAGTGGATGAAGTACCTGCTGCCCCTGTTCCTGATGTGGTGGGTTGTGGCGTTCCTCTTCCTCACCATCGCCGTGCAGATCAACTACGGCCCCTTCTAATCTCTCACGTCTTCCTCTTCACTGGGGACGAGATGCCTCCTCGCTCTCCCCGGTGGAGAGGTTGCCCATATCTGCAGGAAAAACGTATGAACAAAGACAACAACCGTCCCATCAAATCCGGCAGTGCAGACAACGCCAGTCTCAGGAAGGAATCTCTGGGCATCTTCTTTGTGATTCTCTCCGCCGTCCTCTTCGGCACCATGCCCCTATTGGCCAGGATCGCCTACGCAAACGGCAGCAATCCCTTCACCGTGGCCTTTGGAAGATTTCTCTTCGGCAGCATCGGGCTGGGCCTGCTCACAGCAATCCTTCCCGGCCAATCTCCCAGGATCTCCAAAGATCTCTTTCTCGCCATTCTGCACCTCTCTGTCCCCTACGCATTGGTCCCCATCCTGCTCTATGCATCCTATACCTGCATAGACAGCGGCATGGCCACGGCTCTGCACTTCACCTACCCCATTGCCGTGATGCTGATCATGGCCATCTTCCGGAAGGCCCGGCTGGAACCGATCCAGATCGTCTGCACCGTGCTCTGTGTAGGCGGCATCGCCCTGCTGAACGTGTCCGATGGGCCAGTGAGCGTGCAAGGCGTTCTCATGGCAGTGGGCTCCGGGATCTTCTACGCCATCTACATCGTCCTTCTGGGAAAGAGTCCTGCCAAGTCTCTGCCCCCTCTGGTGCTCTCCTTCTGGGTCTCCCTGCTCTCCGCCATTGAGATCGGCCTCATCTCCTTCTGCACGGACAATCTGGTCTTCGATCTCAAGCCAGTAGGCTGGGCGGCGGAAATCGTATTGGCTCTCTTCGCCACCGTGCTGGGTCTGGTGCTCTTCCAACAGGGGGTGCTGCACTGCGGTGAGGTAAAGGCCTCCCTCTTCAGCACCTTTGAGCCCCTCACCGGCATTCTCATCGGGGCAGTGGTGTTCCATGAGGCTCTCACCCCCCATATCCTCCTGGGCATGGCCGGCATCCTGGCCGCCGCCGTTCTGCTGGTGCTCTCCAGCCTGCTCCAGGCCCGCAAGGCGTAATCAGACCTCTCCAGGCCGCTTTGGGCGCCGCCCAAAGCGGCCCTTTCGCCGGGATTCCCACTGTTTTGCCAATCTGGTCCGAATCACACCATATTAATATCCAAATTCGTCCTTGACACCCCTGTCCGTTTTTGGTATTTTGTATAATTAGTAAGGTACCAGCTCAGGCTGGCCGGAAACTGATTCCAAAGGAAAGAGGAGATGCCCCATGCGCGGTCTGGAGTCCAACAAGACCAAAATCAGGCACAAAATATTCACCGAGATCGCCCGTGTCGCCTATGAAGGCGGCGACATGGCCCACGAGATCGAGAGACTGCCGTACAAAGTCGTACCGGGCGAAGTGGCCACGTACCGGGACAGTATCTTCCTGGAGCGGGCCGTGGTGGGCGAGAGACTGCGCCTTGCCATGGGACTGCCGCTGCGCCAGTTCAACGAGCACAGCGAGCTCAGCGACGGCGTGGATGAGAGCGCCATCGCTGAGAAGTACTACGTACCGCCCCTCATCAACATCATCAAGTTCGCCTGCAACAAGTGCCCGGAGAAGCGGGTCATGGTAACAAACGGCTGCCAGGGCTGTCTGGAGCACCCGTGCCTGGAGGTGTGCCCCCGCAAGGCCATCACCATGGTGGACCGGAAGAGCGTCATCGACCAGAGCAAGTGCATCAAGTGCGGGCGCTGCGCAGATGCCTGCTCCTATCACGCCATCATCCGTCAGGAGCGGCCCTGTTCCGCCGCCTGCGGTATGGGCGCCATCCATTCCGACGAGTACGGCCGGGCTGAGATCGACCAGGACAAGTGCGTCTCCTGCGGCCAGTGCCTGGTGAACTGCCCCTTCGGCGCCATCTCGGACAAGGGCCAGATCTTCCAGACCATTTTGGCCATCAAGAGCGACACCCCGGTCTACGCCGCCATCGCCCCCGCCTTTATCGGCCAGCTCGGCCCTAACATGACAGTAGAGCGCATCCGGGGCGCCTTCAAGGCCCTGGGCTTTGCAGACGTGGTGGAAGTGGCCATCGGCGCCGATATCTGCACCCTGCAGGAGGCACAGGACTTCCTGAAAGAGGTTCCCGCCGAAAAGCCCTTTATGGCCACATCCTGCTGCCCCGCCTGGGCCATGATGGCCAAGAAGCTGTTCCCCACTCTCGCCCCCAACATCTCCATGGCCCTCACCCCCATGGTGCTCACCGGCCGCATGATCAAGAAGGATCACCCCGGCTGCAAGGTGGCCTTCATCGGCCCCTGCGCCGCCAAGAAGCTGGAGGCCAGCCGCCGCACCATCCGCTCCGACGTGGACTTCGTACTCACCTTTGAAGAGGTTCTCGGCATGTTCGACGCCAAGGGCATTGAGCCCGAGGAGATCACCGATCTCTCCCCGCTGGAGGAGGCCACCGCAGACGGCCGCGGCTTCGCTGTAAGCGGAGGCGTGGCACGGGCCGTGGTGAACGCCATCGAGCGCATGGAGCCCGGCAGAGAGGTGAAAGTGGCCTATGCCAACGGCCTGCCGGAGTGCAAGAAGATGCTCCAGATGGCCAAGGCCGGCAAGTACAACGGGTACCTGCTGGAGGGCATGGGCTGCCCCGGCGGCTGCATCGCCGGCGCCGGCACACTCCAACCCGTTACGAAAGGCGCCCAGGCCGTTCAAGGCGGCATGAACGCCGCTGCCAAGAAGTGCATCCTGGACAGCGACTATCTGGGCTACCTGCCCCTGATAGAGCAATAAGCGTACATCCAGAACAACACCGCCCGGCCATCTCTGGCCGGGCGGTTACTCATAGGATCGTTTTGGGAACGGTGCTCAGGCCTTCCCCATTCTCCTCTTGGCCCGCAGGCTCACCGCCTGGCTGGTTACAAAGGCCTCCTGCAGCATCTCGTCTTGCAGCTTGTCTGCCGTCCACTTGATGAGCTTCTCTCCGTCCGGCACCAGATCGGGACCGCTACACACGGAGAAGGCGATCATACCGTCATGGGGCTTGGTGCGGATAGCGTCCTTGAGGGATGCGATCAAGGACGGGTTGGTCCGGCTCTTCTTCACTGTACCGTCCTGCAGCACCACTACTGCCACTCTGTCCCGCAGGGATTCCTCCCCACAGATCTTCCAGAGGATGGTGAGCTCCTGCTCGAACTGCTTCTCACTGGAGGGAGAGATACAGTACCACACGGCGTGAATCTTCTGGGCAGCAGCTGCCTTCCGGTTCTGTTCCAATACCGCATCCAACGCCTTGCAGTAGTCCTCCACGCTCTTGGAGTTGCCGTCCAGCTGCTCGAAGCCGTGGCTGTCTATCAGGCGGACAGAGAAAGGCTCCTCCGATGGGATCGGCACCGCCGCGTGAAAGCCGATGTCCCAGACGCGCTGAAACTCCCGCCCAAAGACTTGCTTTACAAAGGCCTCCTTGCCGCTGTCTGCAGCGCCGAGAAGCAGGATGTTGGGGATGGGCATCTCAGGGTTCTTGTTCTTCCCCTCGCCCTGGGTCTGATCCGTTACCTGTTGGTCCATGCAGAGTCCTCCTTCATTCTGGTCTGGGGGTGAGCGGTACAAGCTAAAACGGCATGGGAATATTCTCATACACCTGGGGGCAGACCTCCCGGATCTTCTCCCGGATGACCCGCAGGTCTTCAAAGGTAGCGGGGCGCTTAGACACATCTCGCAGCAGCGCCGAGGGGTGGAAGATGGCGATCTTCCAGATCCCGTCCTCTCCCTGAGACCAGATTCCGTGTTCCTTGGTGATGCCGAAGTCCGGCCGAATCAGCTCCTGCGCGGCAAAGCGTCCCAGGCAGATCAGAACCTTGGGCTGCAGCAGCTGGATCTGTCTGTCTAAGAAACCCTTGCAGGCCGCCATCTCCTCGTTGGCCGGGTTGCGGTTCTGGGGCGGTCTGCACTTCACCACGTTGGTGATGTAGAAGTTCTTGTCCCGATAGAGGCCGATGAGGGACAGCATCTCATCCAGCAGCTGCCCTGCCTTCCCCACAAAGGGCTCTCCCTGGAGATCTTCGTTCTCCCCCGGACCTTCCCCTACAAACAGCACATCTGCATTGCGGTCTCCCACACCCACCACCACATTGGTCCGGGTGTTTGCCAGGGGACAGTTATGGCACTGCAGGCACTCCTGCTCCAATGCCTCCCATGCTTCCATAGCATCGGCCTCCTCTCGCCTGTTTTTGCCATTGTACCACAGGATTCCGCCCTGTACCAGAGGCAAGCGGGAATTTCTTATCTGCGGGGAATGCCTCCCAGCAAAGCATGCAGAAGATGCTGCCACTCGCAGAAGCAGTCTTAGAGAACGCCTGCCAAAATCCCGTCCGAGCTTATACAATTCAACGAAAAAGACTTGCATTTTGAGCTCTCTTGCGATACACTGTGTTGGCTTGCACAAGGCAACCCCTCAGCGAGTGACACCCCTCTGGTTCGTTTTACAGAGGAATTCCGCCCCTCACGGGGATGGCAACATGTGAAGTTAATCGCTGTAGGCAGGCTTCCTATAAGACGTCCCGTGCCCCTCGCGGGGACGGCAACAAGAAGAAATTGCCGTTCAGGTTACTCAAGATATGCGCGATGATTTCTGCGCCCCTCGCGGGGACAGTTTTCTCAGGTTAAAGAGATCCTCAAAATTGCGCAGCCAAGCTGATTGCTAAAGAAGCCAGCACAATTCCCGTATAGCATGTAAGCGGCGGGCAGCCTTCTATGGCTGCCCGCCACTTATTTTCTCGCTTCTGCTCTCCGCCGCATCTTCGATTCTTTCTTGACACCTCTCCCCGCCCCGGGTACAATGAAGACAGATTTCCAGACAATCCCGGAGAGAGGAACACCGCAATGAGAGACTGGTTCACCGTGGAGCAGATCGACGCTGATACCTATACCATCAGCGAGTACAAGCACTGGGAGAAGACCCACTGCTACCTGCTCCTCGGCCGGGAAAGGGCCCTTCTCATCGACACCGGTCTAGGTGTTTCCAACATCAAAGACGTGGTATGCAGCCTCACAGGCCGCCCCGTCTCCGTGGCCACCACCCATGCCCACTGGGACCACATTGGCGGGCACCGGTACTTCCAGGACATCGCCGTGCACAAGCTGGAGCGAGACTGGCTCGCAGTCCGATTCCCGCTTCCCCTGGCTGTGGTGAAAGAGAACCTCACCCGGCAGCCCTGCAAATTCCCGCCGGAATTCAACCTGGACGCCTATGAGATCTACCACGGTACGCCCCAACGGATCCTGCAAGATGGAGACCGGCTGGACTTGGGCGGCAGGGAGATCCATGTCATCCACACACCTGGCCACTCCCCCGGGCACTGCTGCTTCTATGAGCCGGAGCGAGGATATCTCTTCTCCGGGGATCTGGTGTACCAAGGCTGTCTCTACGCCTTCTACCCCACCACCGATCCCCTTCTCTTCTACAGATCTGTCCAGCGGATCCAGAACTATGACGTGGACAAGATCCTGCCCGGCCACCATGCCCTCCAGATCCCTGTCTCCCTGATCGGGGACATCGCCGCCGGATTTGCCAAGATTGATGCCCAGGGTAGACTCCATCAAGGCAGCGGACTCTTTGCCTTCGATGGCTTCCAGATTCAGATCTGAGATCAACTGCACGAAAGGGGGATGAGACCATGGCAGCACAGTTCCTCACCCTCATGGCAGACCTGGGCGAAGACGCCCAGCAGCGCCTGTCTGGCTGGTACGCATCCCTGGCACAGGCGGGATTCTGGGGCACCCAGACCCCGAGGCTGCCCTATCACATCAGTGTGGGCAAGTTCCCCCTGGTCCAGGAAGAAGCGGTCCTCGCCAGGATGAAACAGGTCTCCTCTCAGTTTGCCCGCATTCCGCTCCATATCAGCCACATCGGCCTCTTTGCCGGCGGCAAGGTCCTGTTCTGCGCCCCGGAGAGAACCCCGCAGCTGGATGCGCTGCACGATGCGTGCCTAGGGAATATGCCTCAAGCACACCCGTGGACACCCCATGTCTCCCTTCTGCAGGACGAGCCGGAAGCGATCTGTGCCGCTCTGCCCATACCTCTCCAGTCTTTCTGCCCCTTTCTCGGAGACATCGTCCGGCTGCACCTCTGTGCCTTCTGGCCGGCGCGGGAGATCGCATCCATGGAACTGCGCAGGTAATAAGCGAGGTGCTATACATGGTCCGAGAGATCTATGAGAACGAGTTAGACCAGCTCCTGCAGCTGTATCTCTACCTGCACGAGGACACCGTCCCCCAGGACACGGAGCATCTGCGGGAGACCTGGAGCGCCATCCTTCAGGACAGCAATCACCATGTGATCGTCTACGAGGTAGACGGCAAGCTCGTCTCCTCCTGCGTGTGCGTGATCATCCCCAACCTCACGCGGAACGTCCGGCCCTATGCCCTCATCGAGAACGTGGTCACCCACGGGGACTACCGCAACAGAGGCTACGCCACCGCCTGTCTCCGCTACGCCCAGTCCCTCGCCCAGCAGGCCCATTGCTACAAGATCATGCTGCTCACAGGGTCCAAAAGCGATTCCACGCTCCGCTTCTACCGCAATGTCGGCTTTACAGACACCGAGAAGACCGCTTTCATCCAGCGTTTCGATTGATAAACCCCATCCCTTTGGAGGCCTTTCTTATGATCATTCGACAATACCGCGAAGAGGATATGGCGGACATGATCGCCATATGGAACGAGGTGGTGGAGGACGGCATCGCCTTCCCCCAGGTGGACTGCCTCACCCTGGAGAGCGGCTCTGCCTTCTTCGCAGCCCAGACCTACACCGCCGTAGCGGAACTGGACGGCAAAGTGGTAGGGCTGTACATCTTGCACCCCAACAACATCGGCAGATGCGGCCACATCGGGAATGTGAGCTACGCCGTCCTATCTCCTTTCCGTGGCCAGCACATCGGAGACCAGCTGGTCCAAGACAGCCTGCAGATGGCAAAAGAGGTGGGTTTCCGGCTGATTCAGTTCAATGCAGTGGTGACCACCAACATCCACGCGAGACACATCTATGAGCGGCACGGATTCCAGCCCCTCGGCACCATTCCCGGGGGATTTCACATGAAAGACGGCCACTACGAGGACATCTGTCTGTACTGGTATCAGCTGTAGGGCCAAACTGCACAGCGGAGGGGATGCGACATGTGCAGAGCGGAGAAGCTCTATACAGCGGTGCTCCTGTGTGAGGGCGTCATCCTCCTTGTCCAAAGCCTGCTCTCCCTGGTGTGGTTCTGGCGGGTGGAGACGGAGCAGCGATATGTTCTGCTCCAGGGCATGCTCATCGGGACGCTGGTGCTCTCCTTCGTCCTGATCCCCATTGCATCCGCCCTCTTCTCCTGGTACCGCAAGCGCACCGGGCACAAGGCGTACCGGCCAAGCCAGCCCACCGCCTTCGTCCTATACAAGTTCCCCAACGTCTTTGCCGTGCTTTGGCTCATCCACTTTCTCTCCGCCCTGCTCCTGGCCTACCTGCATCACTGGAAGAACGGCAGCGACATCTTCATGTTCCACTCCCGCCCCGGCAGCAGGATCATCTTTCTCTCCTGGATCGGGATGTATATTCCGCAGTGGTTTATTCCCAAGAAGCAAACAGACTGACATACAGTCCGCGCCCGGAAGGAGATGGCCCATTTGAAGCAGTACATCATAGATGCCTTTACCAGCAAGCCCTTTTCTGGCAACCCCGCCGCCGTCTGTGTGCTGGACCGCTGGCCGTCTGAGACCGCCATGATGCAGCTGGCCATGGAGAACAACCTCTCCGAGACGGCATTTCTCGTGAAGGAAGCACACGGCTACCATCTCCGCTGGTTCACACCGGAGACGGAGGTGGAACTGTGCGGGCACGCCACCCTGGCATCCTCCTTTGTGATCCTGAACTGCTACGAGCCGGACAGTACTGCGGTAACCTTTCACACCATGAGCGGGGATCTCACCGTCCACCGGAAGGGAAATCTCTATGAGATGGACTTCCCCACATATGAGCTCCAGGAGATTCCCGTAACAGACGCCATGGAATTGGCTTTTGGAGCCCGTCCTATCCAGGCGGTGCTGGGCTTGGATCTGGTCTGTGTCTTTGACAGCGAAGAGACCGACCGGAGCATGAAACCGGATCAGGCCCTTCTCACAGGTCTCCCCGGCCGGATTCAGAATGCCACCGCACGGGGAGCAGAGACAGACTGCGTATCCCGCAGCTTCTGTCCGAAACTGGGCATTGCAGAGGACCCGGTCTGCGGTTCCGCTCACTGTCAGATCGCCGCATACTGGGCGGTGCAGCTGGGGAAGTCGGAGATTGGTGCCTATCAGGCATCCAGGCGCGGCGGGTATCTCCACTGCAGGATGGAGGAGAACCACCGGATCACCATCAGCGGAGAGGCAGCATTGGTGGCGGTGGCTGATATTGTGGCGGATCTGTACCGATAACCCAGCAAAATAGATCGATAGGAGGCGAGGACATGGAAGTGATCCTTCGGAGCGTGCAACCTGGAGATGCGCCCGCCCTGGCCTATATCCAGACGGAGAGTTGGAAGGCGGCCTTTCGAGGCATCCTGGATCCTGCCACCTTGGAGCGGTGTACCAACCTGGACCGGGCCACCCGTATGTATGAGGGACTGCTGCAGGAGCACAAGGGAAACGGCTATCTCCTCACCTTGGACGGGCAGCCCCACTGCATCGCCTGGTGGGATGCGGCCCGAGATCCTGAATACACCGGGAAAGCGGAACTCATCTGCATCCACAGCCTGCCCCAGCACTGGGGCATGGGATACGGCAGCATGATGATGGACCGGGTACTGGCAGACATGAAAGACGCCGGGTTCTCTGAGGTTGTGCTGTGGGTCTTCACAGGCAACGCAAGGGCCCGCAGGTTCTACGAGGCCAAGGGCTTTCACGCCACGGAGCACACCAAACCGGGCTTGGGCACCCAGGAGATCCGCTACATCGAGAACTTATGAGCATCGGCGCAACAGTTCACCCCGGCAGGAGGGAAACAGAGAGCATGGAGATCCGGCAGATCACAGACGATGGGGAGAAGAAAACCATCGCACGGCACATCCTGGAGGCTCTGCCAGATTGGTTCGGCATCCCGGAGGCGCGGGAGAGCTACATTGCAGAGAGCGCCCGCAAGATATTCTTCTGTGCCTTCGAAGGAGAGCAGCCTGTGGGATTCCTGTATCTGAAGGAGACCGGCAGCGCCACCGCGGAACTGTATGTCATGGGGGTGCTGCAGGAATACCACAGAAGAGGGATCGGCACGGCGCTGTTCCAAAGGGCCAAAGTGGCAGCAGTGGAACAGGGATACGCCTTCCTGCAGGTGAAGACCGTCCAGATGGGCCGATATGCGGAGTATGACAGCACCAACCGGTTTTATCTCTCCCTGGGCTTTCAGGAGTTCGAGGTGTTCCCCACGTTGTGGGACGAGTGGAATCCCTGTCAGGTGTATGTGATGAGCATCCGGTAGGGCATGTACTGGGTGTTCTGCGGGGGATTTCTATGGGTTATGCGCC
>CANQII010000097.1 GCA_947623875.1 uncultured Oscillospiraceae bacterium | reverse complement strand
GCCAAGTATCCGCGTCCGGACAACTTCCCTGACTGCTTTGCCACCACCCAGCCGAAGCCCGCTACCGTACCGAGCGGCGGCGGCCCCAAGCCCATCGTTGCCATGTCACCGGACGCCCAGTAAACCTGCGCCTATGTGTTTCCCCTGCTCCCCTACCCTCGGGACCGGGAAACACGGATCCCACTCCCATTTCCAAGCATCTCCGCTGAGACTGCCCTGCTTACCTAGAAGCAGGGCAGTTCTTTCTTCTCGTCACGAGTGGTGGTATCACTCCGCTGATGCCCCATATAACACAAGTCACAGGCGCGGCCGCATGTTCTTGTACCCTGCCATTTGAGGCATCGTTAAGTGAGAGAGTCTGTATCCTCCGAGGGTCACGGGCTCTCTATTTTCATGTTCTCAGTTGGAGAGCACTTCCATATCTCTTTGATTATAGCGTGCCTTCTCAAATATCAATCTTATTAATTTGAAACACAGCACATTGTAATACATTCATCATACAAGCAGATGCCTTTCTGCCGTTATCACAAATGTGTTTTATGAGAAAATAGCGATTGCCTTTCAATCAATTATATGGTACAATAGTGCTAACCGATCTGACTGAAAGCTTCTCCCTTTGCCGGCACCATGTTCCGAGCAGTCACAACCAGATGAAGGAGGCATCATTTTGGAAGCAACAGACACCCATGAGCAATCATCCCAAGACAACTTTGACTTAGACAGTGACCCCATTACAAAAGCTTGATGGAGACATGCAGGCCGAACTGAAACACCCAAAAGCCGCAACCGCACTGATCTATCAGGCGATCTCCAGCAGCACTTTCGGCATTGCCCTTCTGAATCACATCGAGCAAACTTACATGTCACAGAAAGGAAGGCCTACGATGGTCGACACCATTTTTCCTATGACACAGACAAAGACTTTGTGTGTTTGCGCGGACAATCTGATGCACAGTGATAGCATCACCGAGGCAGAGGCACTCAGGAAACTGGATCCCACCGGAGAGATGCGCTCATTCTATCCTGAATTGTTTGATGCCTCTGCTTCCCAGCCTGCTGGCTATCGCTCTCCCGCCGCAACATAGCATATCCCAGAATTTCAGTCAGGAGCATTTGATGCTCTGACAGTCTATCTGAAGATCCGCCACAGGAAAGTGATAATATGGTAGTAGAATTGTTTCCCAACCTCCAGAAAAGGGTACGCGGCAAGGAGTTCTGGGAATGTATCGCTCGTTTGGTACTGGCAGGCGCCGATGAAGTAGCCGTCTTCAACGTGATGGATCCCGATGGCTCAAAGCGTGCCATGTATCCCCGCCCAGATAGCTTTCCCAACTGCTTTGCAAGCTCCCAACCGCAGCCCTCCACAAAATCAATCGCCGGCACCGATCCTATGCCGGCAGATACCATGTCTCCAGATGCTTGGCACCCGATATCAGATCTGCATCCGAAATCTGCTCCAGAAGAAATGTAGATCCGGCTTCTTAAACCAAGGAGAATGCAATTTGTTCGATTACGTTGCCGAACAAGTGGCTGAATATGCTTCCAAGAAAGTGCACTGGTCTGTTGGAAATGTGTGTCCATTCTGATGGAGAGCGACCGCATCGCCGAAGCTGAGACTCTCCGGAAATCGGATCCCATAGGCAGAAGGCGTGCCAAATATCCGCGTCCCGAGAACCTCCCAAGCTTCTTTGCCCCAATGGAATCATAGGTCAGATCTCCATGATCTGATGAAAGGAAGTGGTTTTGTGCTACCGGATTTATTCCCAAGCTTGCAGATTAGATCTGCAACGAAGGCCTTTTGGAGAGATGTGTATGACTTGATGAAGGACAATGACATGTCCGAAGCCGAAGCTCTCCAGATGTTGGATCGCACCGGCTGGAAACGTGCCAGATACCCGCGTCCTGAGAACTTCCCAGACTGCTTTGTCCAAAACAGCAAGGCTTAGTCTGTCGCACTGCGAGTCCTCAGGCCCAAGTCTGTAGGCCACACTTCTTAAGCCCTCGTCCCTTGCAGATAGGCAGCAAAAAGCACCTGTCTCCAGGTGCTTTTTTCCCGACGATAAACTTTTCTGTGCCAGTTCGCAGGCCAGCAGATCGAATCGCAGAGGCCACTGCTCATCTACACAGTCTCTCCACCCACTCTTCCTCTCGGAAGAGCCCAACAACGTTCGCTACGATACACCCGATCCCCACTGCGAACATGAAAACGAATATCTCCGCAGCCACAGACGCCGTCCTGGAGCCCACCTGAAGCCAGTCCATCTTTCCGCTGATCCGAAGCGCCTCCGTCCACCCTGTAGAGGAGAGGAAGGCGGCCAGCAGTTCCAGCACGCCGAAAAGCAGCCCAATCCTGTTCTTCTTTCCCCATGCAAAGCCGCAGGATGCGCAAACATAAGGAAACAACAGCACCAAAGAACAGCACACGCACATACCGATCCACAGAGAATCATCTTTTTTCGTGCAAGTCATAAGTGTTAATTCGTTTATAAGTAATGCGAACCATTCTCTCTGCATACGGCAGCAATATGAAACACCCATTCCTGGTCTAAAAAGGAGCCTCCTGCCCAGGCGCTCAGCGCGTCTCATGTCCACAGGCAGGAGCATATCCCGCTCATTTCCATCCATCCCTCACATGGACGTCATGGACGCGATGAGTCCCATCAGCCCGAAGAACAGCAGCAGGATCGTGGCGCCGAGGATCACCACGGAGAGGCCCACCTTCTTCCAGTTCATCTCATGGAAATCTTGCACAGATATCCTTGGAACACCCCACAGCCGAGGCCAACAGGGAACTATTGGCTGATAATCGTACCCTTATGGCTTAACAGAGACGTGGGTATAGTATTCAGATTGATAGATTCTGGATCGTAAAAAACAGTGCCCAATAGAACAGCGCGAGGTGTATGTCTTAATAAAACATACGCCTCGCGCTTCATTTTTGTTCATTGGCTGTGAACCTGTGCACTGTGGGAACAACAGCGCAGGTACGTACATGTCGTTTCTGTGGAATAGGTAGGGGTATTCCATCAATGCCTCTCGCCTGTTTCAACTAAAAACGCCCCAACTCATGCACGATATGCTCTACATCAAGACCACCGTAAAGGATACGCACAATTGTAACTGTCTGTTTTTCCAAGTCGATGAGATAGTAGACAATATAGTTTCCTACAGGGACTTTTCTCAAGCCCATAGATGCCAACTGATCAAAATCGACCGCAGCATACCGTTCAGGAAAATGATCTAGTGAACGGACCTCGTTGCGAATACAACGCACCTGCCTTTTAGCAGCTATGGGGGGAGTGAAGTTCGTGCGCAATATAAGAACGTATCGCCTTGAGATCCTCCAGCGCATTAGATGAATAACCAACCCGAAAACGTTTTACCATGCTTCGAAATCTTGCTCGAACATCTTATCAACTTCCTCCACAGAGTACACCCTGCCATCAGCGAGGGAATCAATTCCCTTCCATAGTTCTGCTTCCAATTCAGCACGGGTCATACCGCCGATGGCAGTAGGCTTTGTCGTGGTAAAGCACGGATCAAAGGGAATCCCGTTGCGAAGGACAATTTGGCTGTAGAGCATCTGGACTGCGCTATTCGGTGTGATTCCCTGCTTTGCGAGAATGCCTTCCGCACTGTCTTTGAGATCTGTGTCGATCCAAACGGTAACCGGTGACGTATTTACCATGAGTCACACCGTCCTTTCACCACTGAGTATAACAGCATCTGCTGTCAAATGCAAGCACCTGCTGCAAGAAAAGTAGCTGTACAGTGAGCCCAGTCGTGCACCGATCCTGTGGGAGACTTTCAACGGGAATCGTCCGTCGGCAGAAAAAAAGGTCGAGCATTCTTACTACGAGCATTCTACTACTACAAGCAGAGAGATTGAGGATCGCATGGAATGTGAAGCCAAAAGGCACAGAATGGGAAGAACTCCCTGTAGTCTGCAAATGGCAAGGTGCCGCCCTTCTTCTAATAAAGGGGTGAGACCAGTAGCTGGCGCGGGGCGGGGATCTCCCCGCCCCGCGCCCTTCTTCCCCCGGTTACCCCTCCGGTTCCTTCTCGCCTTTTCACCTTCTCTCCGCCTCCCTATTCAGCGGCTGCCCGCGCCGGGCAGCCGCTTTTCCTGTCCCTCTTATCTTCAATTCGTCTCCTGATCCACAGGAACACCCCGCATCTTCTTGCATTTCTTCCAGGAATCTTGTCTCGCCGTACATTTTTCTCCAATTTTCTCGGAATCATTGGGCATACTTCACAATTTTCTATCGACTTTCTTCCCGAAGTCTGCTAAGATAGGGCTATCACATGGGCTACCAGCCCGAGGGGGAGATATTGATATGACATTGCGTGAAGTCCGGGATTTACTCGGCGCCGAAGTCCTTTCTGGGGACGAGCTACTGGACACAGAAGTACATGCTGCTTTCGGCAGCGATCTCATGAGCGATGTTCTGGCATTTGTCCAGGACCAGGGCCTGCTGCTCACCGGCCTCAACAGCCCGCAGGTGATTCGCACCGCTGAGATGATGGACATGAAGTGCGTGGTCTTCATCCGCGGCAAGGCGCCTGCCAGCAGCATTCTGGAGCTGGCACAGGACCGGGGTCTGGTGGTGATGTCCACGCCCCTGCGTATGTACCAGGCCTGCGGCGTACTCTATAGCGCCGGCTTAAGCGGATGAGCGGGGACGATAAGATCCACCTGTCCTACCAGGTGGAGGGTGGAGATCTCACCCGCGCCGGCGAGGCCTCCTCGTCGGTAAAACAGACCCTGCGGAAGCTGGGTCTGGATCCGGCGGTGATCCGCCGGGTGTCCGTGTGCATGTACGAGGGCGAGATCAACATGGTGATCCACGCCAACGGCGGCCTCGCCATGGTGGATGTGGGACTGGACGACATTGTCATCACCCTCACAGACTTCGGCCCCGGCATCCCGGACATAGACAAGGCCATGCAGGCCGGCTACACCACCGCCGCAGATTCCGTGCGGGATCTGGGCTTCGGCGCCGGCATGGGCCTTCCCAACATGAAGAAGTACAGCGATGACATGAAAATCAAATCCATCGTGGGCATGGGAACCACCGTTACGATGGTGATCAACATCCCATAGCCCACCCACTCTGAGGAGGTGTTTTCGTGCGCCATTCCGTGGCATTGAATCTGTCCAAGTGCCTTGGGTGCACCACCTGCATCAAAAGCTGTCCCACCGAGGCAATCCGCGTCCGCAGCCGCAAGGCCACGATTCTTCCCAACCGCTGCATAGACTGCGGCACCTGCATCCAGGTCTGTCCCCACCAGGCCGTCCGGTCTCAGCGGATGAACGTGAAAGAGGCCTTGCAGCGCTTCAAGTACAACATCGCCATTCCCGATCCCTCCCTGTACGGCCAGTTCCACAACCTGGATGACGCCAACATCGTGCTGAACGCCCTGCTCAACATCGGTTTCGACGACATCTTTGAGGCGGGCACTGCGTCTGAGATGCTGGCGGCCACCCTGGACGGCTGCGAGGGCCTGGAGGCCCCCCAGAAGCCGGAACTGTCTCCGGCATGTCCTGCTGTGGTGCGGCTCATCTGCATCCGCTTCCCGGACCTTTTGAACCACCTGCCGCCTCTGGTAACCCCCATTGAACTGGCCACCATCCTGGCCAGGAAGCAGGCGGTAGAGGCGGGGGTGCCGGCGGAGGACATCGGCGTGTTCTCCATCGTGCCCTGCTCCTCTCAGGTTACCGCGGTGTCTGCTCCGGAGGGGCTGGAGAAACCGGTGCTGGACGGCGCCCTGGCCATCCGGGACGTGTATCTGGAGCTTCTGGGTCCCATGCGGGATCTGGACAAGGACAACATGCTCCCCCTGGCCGGCAGCCGGGTGGGCACCAGTTGGGCCTTCTCCGGCGGAGAGGCCCTCACCCGCCGGGAGCGGCGCTATATCGCCGTGGACGGCATCGTAAACGTGATCCGCATGCTGGAGGAGATCGAGGACGGCCGGATGCCGGACGCAGACTTCATCGAGCTGCGGGCCTGCACCAACGGCTGTCTCGGCGGCTGTCTCAACGTGGAGAACCCCTTCACCGCCAAGATGCACCTGAAGGATCTCATGGGCAACCTGCCGCCGTCTCCCCAATGGGGCGTGCGGGAGGACGTGCTGGAGATCCTCCGCTCCACCAAGGAGCCGGTGTTCCTGCCCACCTTCCAGCTGGATCCCAACCGCCGGGTGGCCATGCAGAAGATGATGGCCATTCAGACCCTGGAGGATCAGCTGCCGGGTCTGCGCTGCGGCTCCTGCGGCGCCCCCAGCTGCCGGGCATTCGCCGAGGACGTGGTGATGGGCCGGGCCTCTGTGGACGACTGCATCTTCAAGGTCCGGGAGCGCATGCAGCACATGGCGGGAGACACCGAGGCGGACGACTACATGCCCGCCCCCTTCCGGCTGCGCCGCAAGCAGCCCGCCCCGGAGACAGACTGTCTGGAGCCCATGGGACCCCAGGACAGCGGAGAGGAGAGACCAGAATGACCGTACAGGAACTGGCAGATACCCTGCAGCTCAAGGAATTCAACATGGGCGAGCCGGACCGCACCGCAGAGGGCGGATACTGCGGAGACCTTTTGAGCTGGGTGATGGGACGGGCCGTGGCCGGAGGGGCATGGCTCACCATCATGAGCAATGTAAACGTGGCTGCGGTGGCCTCTCTGGCCGATGTGGCCTGCGTGATCCTCACGGAGGGCGTGCAGCCGGATCCCCCGCTGCTGGCCCGGTGCCGGGCCCAGGACATCAACCTGCTGGGCACCGAGATGAGCACCTACGACTGCGCCGGCAAGCTCCATGCGCTCATCGGCTGAGCAAACCCACAGCACCCATACCAATCGTACACACAGGGAGGCACCTATGGCCCGCTATGCCTTTGATCTTCACTTGCACTCCTGCCTGTCCCCCTGCGGCGGCGAGGAGAACACCCCGGCAAACCTGGCGGGGATGTGCGCCCTGGCCGGCCTGGAGGTGGTAGCCCTCACGGACCACAACGCCGTGGGAAACTGCGGCGCCTTCTGCCGGGCGGCAGAGGCGTACGGCATTCTGGGCATTCCGGGGATGGAGCTCACCACGGCGGAGGAGGCCCATGTGGTCTGCCTGTTCCCGGAACTGGAGGCGGCGGAGAAGTTCGGCGCCATTGTGAAGGAGGCCCTTCCCCCCATCAAGAACCGGCGGGACATCTACGGCCCCCAGATCCTGATGGATGAGGAGGACAACGTGCTGGGGGAGGAGGACTGCTTCTACGCCGGCGCCACCTCCATCAGCATCTACGATGCGGCAGATCTGGCGCTGTCCTGCGGGGGCATCGCCTATCCCGCCCACATAGACCGGCCGTCCTTCTCGCTGCTGGCCAACCTGGGCTTCTGGGACCCCGCCATGCACTTCGTCCGGGCGGAGGTGTCCCGGAGCTGCCCGGCGGATCTCTTCCAGCGGGAGGACCTGCAGGGCATCCCTCACTTCGATGCCTCAGACGCCCACTACCTGGATCAGATCCAGGATGCCCACCAATACATGGAGCTTCCAAAAAGAACCACAAATGCGGTTTTTCAGTGGTTGTTTGGTCGAAATGACGCAAAAACAGGCTGAAATCCCAGGAAGTTTCGATTCTCTCTCATGCGAGTTTCCTTGCGCTAACTGGACTCACTATGTTAAAATCTTGACGTGCGCCCAGAGGCGCTTACCGGTTGTTTTCTGCGCGGGACAGCCATCCCGCACTTCTCACGAAAAAAGGAGGAACCCCTATGCCCAACTGCAAAACCGCCGTCCCCTACAAGGGCACCCCGGAGCAGGAGGAGCGCCTGCGTCAGGTGATCGAGGCCCACAAAGGCCAGCCCGGCGCTACCATGCCGGTGCTGCAAGCCGCCCAGGAGATCTTCGGCTATCTGCCGGAAGAGGTCCAGATCATGGTGGCAGAAGGCCTGGATATCCCTCTCTCTGAGGTATACGGCGTGGCCAGCTTCTACTCTTTCTTCTCCCTGAACCCCAAGGGCAAGTACCGCATCTCCGTCTGCCTCGGCACCGCCTGCTACGTGAAAGGCGCCGCCTCCATTCTGAACGCAGTGGAGACCAAGCTGAACATTCAGCCGGGCGGAATCACCCCCGATGGCGTGTTCTCCCTGGACGCCTGCCGCTGCATCGGCGCATGCGGCCTGGCCCCGGTTATCATGATTAACGACGACGTGTACGGCCGGCTCACCCCCGACCAGGTAGGTCCGATTCTGGACAAGTACATGGAGAAGAAATGAAGGAACTCTCTCTCCACCTCTTGGACGTAGCGAAGAACTCTTTCACCGCCGGCGCCAGGCATGTGGAGATCATCCTGGAGGAGGACGATGCAGGCTGGCTCACCATCACGATCCGCGATGACGGCCGGGGCATGGCGCCGGAATTTCTCGCCAGGGTGACAGATCCCTTCACCACCACCCGCACCACCCGCAAGGTGGGCCTGGGTCTGCCGTTGTACCGCCTCACCGCGGAACAGACCGGCGGCTCCCTGGACATCGAGAGCGAAGTGGGCGTGGGCACCACGGTGACCGCACGCTTCCAGCGCCGGCACCTGGACTGTCCGCCCCTGGGCGATATGGCAGGCACCATTGCGCTGCTGATCCAGGGAAGCCCCGATGTGGAAGTACTGTACCGCCATACCACCCCGAGGGGTACCGCGGAACTCTCCACGGAGGAACTGAAGGAGATTCTCGGGGAAGACGTCTCTCTGGCAGAGCCGGAGATCTTTGCCTGGATGCAGGACTATCTGACGGAGCAGGAGGAGCAGGCTGCTGTGGAAGTCCCTCCCGCTTCTCTGCAAGGAGGATTTTAGTATAATGAAGAGTTTGGAAGAACTGAAAGCCATTCGAGCCAAAATGAAGGCGCAGATGGAAGTTCGCGACAACGACGAGAACACCATCCGCGTAGTAGTGGGCATGGCCACCTGCGGCATTGCTGCAGGCGCCCGTCCGGTGATGACTGCCTTCCTGGATGAGGTAGAGCGCCGGGGCCTGAAGAACGTTTCCGTGTCCCAGACCGGCTGCATCGGCCTCTGCCGTCTGGAGCCCGTCGCCGAGATCTTTGTGCCCGGCGAGGAGAAAGTAACCTACGCAAAGCTCACCCCGGACAAGGTTCCCACCATCGTGGAGCAGCACCTGGTGAACCACAACGTGGTGACCGACTACACCGTCGGCGCGTACGAATAAGAGGGAGGATTCCGATATGAACCATATCCGCAGTCACATCATGGTCTGTACCGGCACTGGCTGTTCCTCCTCCGAGAGCCCCAAGCTCATCACCGCTTTTGAGGCAGCCCTGAAGGATGCCGGCATGGACCAGGAAGTCCGTGTGGTAAAGACCGGATGCTTCGGTCTCTGCGCCATGGGCCCCATTGTGATGGTATTCCCGGAGGGCGCCTGCTACACCCATGTGAAGCAGGAAGACGTGCCGGAGATCGTGGCCGAGCACATCGTCAAGGGCCGTATTGTCACCCGCCTGCTGCACAAGGAAGAGGACGAGAAGGAAGCTGTCACCTCCCTCTCTGAGACCAACTTCTACAAGCACCAGATGCGGATTGCGCTGCGTCACTGCGGCGTCATCAACCCCGAGAACATCGACGAGTATCTGGGCGTGGACGGCTATACCGCCCTGGAGCGGATCCTCACCGAGAAGACCCCGCCGCAGGAGATCATCGACGCTTTGAAGAAGTCCGGCCTCCGCGGCCGCGGCGGCGCCGGCTTCTCCACCGGCACCAAGTGGCAGTTCACCTATGATGCAGTGAGCCCGGACGGCGTGAAGTTCGTGGCCTGCAACGCCGATGAGGGCGACCCCGGCGCATTCATGGACCGCTCCGTTCTGGAAGGCGACCCGTTCTCCGTCATCGAGGCCATGACCATCGCCGGCTACACCGTCGGCGCCAGCCAGGGCTACATCTACATCCGCGCTGAGTACCCCATCGCCGTCAAGCGCCTGGAGATCGCCATCGGCCAGGCCAAGGAGTACGGTCTGCTGGGCAAGGACATCCTGGGCAGCGGCTTTGACTTCGACCTGGAGCTCCGTCTCGGCGCCGGCGCATTCGTCTGCGGTGAAGAGACCGCTCTTATGACCTCTATCGAGGGCCACCGCGGCGAGCCTCGTCCCCGTCCTCCGTTCCCGGCAGTGAAGGGCCTCTTCGCCCGTCCCACCCTGCTGAACAACGTGGAGACCTATGCCAACATCACCTGGATTCTCAACGAGGGCTGGGAGAAGTTCGCAGCCATCGGCACCGAGAAGTCCAAGGGCACCAAGGTGTTCGCTCTGGGCGGCAAGATCACCAACACGGGCCTGGTGGAAGTCCCCATGGGCACTACCCTGCGCACCATCATCTACGACATCGGCGGCGGCTGCCCCAACGGCAAGAAGTTCAAGGCCGCTCAGACCGGCGGTCCTTCCGGCGGCTGCATCCCGGCGTCCCTCATCGATACCCCCATCGACTACGACTCCCTCACCGCCATTGGCTCCATGATGGGTTCCGGCGGACTCATCGTCATGGACGAGGACAACTGCATGGTGGATATCGCCAAGTTCTTCCTGGAGTTCTGCGTGGACGAGTCCTG
>CANQII010000096.1 GCA_947623875.1 uncultured Oscillospiraceae bacterium | reverse complement strand
GAGCTCTTCTTCACCTCCGGCGGCACGGAGGGAGACAACTGGGCCATCCGGAAAGGCGTAGAGCTGAACCGCCGCAAAGGCAAGCACATCATCACCACCGCCATAGAACACGCCGCCGTGCTGGAGACCTGCAAGGACCTGGAGCGGCAGGGATACGAACTCACGGTGTTAAAGCCGGACCGAGCCGGCAGAATCCAGACCCAGCAGGTGCTGGACGCCCTCCGCCCGGACACCGCCCTAATCTCCATGATGGCAGTGAACAACGAGACCGGCGTGGTGCTGCCGGTGCAGGAGACCGTGCGGGCCGTGAAGGCCAAAGATCCCCATGTGCTCATCCACTGCGATGCCGTCCAGGGCTTTTTGAAACTCCCCTATACCCTCGCATCCACCGGCGCAGACTTCATCGCCATCTCCGGCCACAAGATCGGCGCCCCGAAAGGCATCGGCGCCCTCTATATCCGCAAGGGATTGAAGCTGGCGCCCCTGCTCACCGGCGGCGGCCAGGAGGAGGGTCTCCGCTCCGGCACCGAGCCCACCGCCCAGATCGCCGCCTTTGCCGCCGCAGTGACTGCGATGGTCCAGGACAAAGACCGGTTGGAGCGCACAGAGGTCATCAAGACATACACCCTGGACAAGCTGCAGGCTGCCCTGCCCAAGCTGCAGATCCTCTCCCGGGGAGATGCCCCTCACATCACAGCGGTGTCCCTCCCCGGCTACAAGAGCGAGGTGGTGGTGCGGGTGCTGGGGGATCAGGGGATCTGCATCTCCTCCGGCTCCGCCTGCCACAAAGGCAAGCCCAGCCACGTCTTTGCCGCCATGGGACTGCCTAAACCCCTGTTGGACGGCGCACTGCGGCTGTCCTTCTCCCCCAACAGCACCGAGGAAGAGGCAGATCGGCTGGTGGCAGCCCTGAAAGCCGCCTCCGAACAGCTCTTCCCCACCCTTTCCTAACTACAAACCAAACTTTCAAGGAGGTCTTACCTTATGATTCCAACCCCGCAGCAGGCATGGGAACTTCTCTGCCGCTATAATGAAGGAGACTTTCACCGTCAGCACGCCCGCACGGTAGGGGACGTGATGCGCTGGTACGCCATAGACCAGGGCTACGCTGATGAGGCGGACTTCTGGGAGGCCGTGGGCATCCTCCACGACCTGGATTTCGAACAGTGGCCGGAGCAGCACTGCGTCAAGTGCCAGGAGCTGATGCGGGCCGAGGGCATCGATGAGCGGCTCATCCGGGCCGCCGCCAGCCACGGATACGGTCTCACCGGCGTGGAATATGCACCCACCCACCAGATGGAGAAAATCCTCTTTGCCGCAGACGAGCTCACCGGCCTCATCGGCGCCGCCGCGCTGATGAGGCCCTCCAAGAGTGTCTCAGACATGGAGGTGAAGTCCCTGAAGAAGAAGTTCAAGGACAAGAAGTTCGCCGCAGGCTGCTCCCGTGACGTGATCCAGCAGGGGGCAGACAACCTGGGCTGGACCCTGGAGGAGCTGATGGAGAAGACCATCGCCGCCATGCGGGCCAGTGAAGAGGCCGCCAAGGCATGAATCCCATCGCCCACATCCGCACGGAGTTCTCCTCCAAGTTCGGGATTCCACGGCAGGCCGGCCTGGTGGAGGAACTGCAGGCTGAGATCGTCTTCACCCCGGAGTACCGGGTACCGGAGGCGCTCAGGGGTCTGGAGGGCTTCTCCCATCTCTGGCTGATCTGGGCCTTCTCCGCCGCCCAGCGGGACACCTGGTCTCCCACGGTGCGGCCGCCCCGTCTGGGCGGAAACCGGCGTCTCGGCGTCTTTGCCACCCGGTCCCCCTTCCGGCCCAATCCCATCGGTCTCTCCTGCGTGCGCCTTGTGGAGATCCTGCCGGACACCCCGGAGGGCCCTGTGCTCCGGGTGGCCGGGGCGGACCTGATGGACGGCACCCCTATCTGGGACATCAAGCCCTATGTGCCTTACACAGACTGCCATCCGGAGGCAGTAGGGGGATTTGCCGCTGAGGCACCCACGGAGAAGCTCACCGTCTCCATCCCGGAGGATCTGCTGTCCCGTATCCCAGCGGAGCGCCGGGAGGCCCTGGAGAAGGTGTTGGCCCTGGACCCCCGTCCCCAGTACCAGGCAGATCCCAAGCGGGTGTACGGCTTCGGCTTTGCCGGTATGGAGGTCCGCTTCACCGTCCAGAACGACCTTCTCACGGTGACGGACGTATTGCCCGCTGAGGGCTGAAAGGAACCACCATGGAAATCATTTTAAACCTGCTCCCCCTCACCCGCGCCCAACAGATCGCCTTTATGGACGCATCGAAGGGCCACCTGCATCGGTTTTTGGACCCGGGGTACACCAGGCTGTTGAACAAGGATATGCTGGAGGATGTCACCGTGATCATCGGCAATCCCTCTCCCGCCATCATAAAGCAGTGCCCCAGGCTCAAGTGGCTGCAGACCCAGAGCGCCGGCACGGAGCAGTATGAGGTCCCCGGGGTGCTGCCCGAGGGTGCCATTCTCACCAACGCCTCTGGGGCATACGGCCACGCGGTGGCAGAGCACATGTTCGCCATGCTGCTGGCCCTGATGAAGCGGCTGCCCGCATATCGGGATGCAAAAGGCGCCTGGGAGGACTTGGGCCCGGTGAAAACCTTGGAGAATGCGCAGGTGCTGGTATTGGGCACCGGGGATCTGGGATCCAACTTTGCCGTCATGTGCAAGGCCATGGGTGCCCGCACCGCCGGAATCCGCCGCCATCCGGATCAGCCCGCTCCTGGGATCGATGCCATGTACGGCATGGACGCCCTGGACGACCTTCTCCCCCAGGCGGACGTGGTCTGTCTCATGCTGCCCCACAACAAGGACACAGCAGGCCTTCTGAATAAAGAGCGGCTCCAGAAGATGAAGAGCGATGCCATCCTCTTAAACGGCGGCCGGGGCTCCGCCATCGACCTGGATGCCCTCACAGAGCTTATGGCAGCGGGACACCTCTGGGGCGCCGGTCTGGACGTCACGGACCCGGAGCCATTGCCGCCGGACCATCCCCTCTGGAAGCAGGCCAGGGTCTTGCTCACACCCCACACCGCAGGGGGCAACCATCTCCCGGAGATCGCTCCCAAGATCCGGGCCATCGCCCTGGAGCGGCTGCAGCGCTATCTCGCCAGCGGAGGTGAGTCCCCTGTCTAGTGGAAAAGTACTGGCCGCCATGAGCGGCGGGGTGGACTCCAGTGTAACGGCGTATCTCCTCCAGCAGCAGGGATGGGAGTGCATCGGGGTAACCATGAAGCTGCTCTCCGGCGAGGTAATCCCCCCTACAGACGCCAGGCCCTGCTGCACCCTGGACGATGCCATGGACGCCAAGGATGTGTGCCGGCGGATGGGGATCCCCCACTATGTGTTCAATTTCACCGAGGACTTTCAGGAGAAAGTAATCAACAAGTTTGTGGGCACCTACCTCGCCGGCGGCACCCCCAACCCCTGCATCGACTGCAACCGCTATCTCAAGTTTGACCGCCTTCTCCAGCGGGCCCGGGAGTTGGGGTGTACCCACCTCGCCACCGGCCATTACGCCAGGATCCTGCAGGATGAGGACGGCCGGTACTGCGTGGCCAAGGGGCTGGACCCCGCCCGGGATCAGAGCTATGTGCTGTACTCCCTCACCCAGGATCAGCTGGCTCACACCCTCTTTCCCCTGGGAGAGCTGCCCAAGAGCGAGGTGCGCCGGATCGCCGCAGAAAACGGCTTTGGCAACGCCGCCAAAAAGGACAGTCAGGACATCTGCTTTGTGCCGGACGGGGACTACTGCGCCTTTCTGGAGCGGGAGATTGGCAAGCCCTTCCCCCACGGAGATTTCATCGATCAGGCGGGAAATGTACTGGGGCAGCACCACGGCGCCCCGGGGTACACCATCGGACAGCGCCGGGGCCTCGGCGTGGCCGCCGGGGCCCGGATCTATGTTCTGGGGAAGGACATGGAGAAGAACACCGTAACCCTGGGGCCGGAGAGCGCTCTCTTCTCCCGAGGTTGCCGGTGTACAGACTGGAACTGGATGATGCAGCCGCCCACCGAGCCTTTCACTGCCGCCGCCAAGACCCGGTACCGGATGAAGGAACAGCCAGTGGAGGTCTCTCTGGAGGGCGAGGATGTAATTCTCACCTTTCTGGAGCCCCAGCGGGCTGTGACCCCGGGACAAGCTGCCGTGCTGTATCAGGGGGACCGGGTGCTGGGCGGCGGCACCATCACGGAAGTAATCCCGTAGCTGGGGACAACAAGCGAAACTCACTGGGGAGTCTTTGGGGGACACTTGGGGAACGAGAGGAGATAGACACATGGAGCGTTCCGCCATTATCCACTATGCAGACAACCGCTTCTGCTTTCCCCTGGCCCGGGATCGGTTTCTCATCCGCCTGCGGGCCAAGAGAGGCGATCTCCGCCGGGCGATCCTTCACATCCAGGACAAGTACCTGCCCCTACAGATCCAGGACACCCGGGCCGTCCGGGAGATGAGCTTAGCCGCCCGGGACGCCGTGAGCGACTATTTCGAGGCCGAGATCGCCATGCACCTGGTCTGCCTCCGGTATTGGTTTGAGCTGGAGGGCACAGACGGCAGCCACATCTACTACAGCAACTATCAGTTCTCTGAGACGCCCATCACCGACATTGAGCGCATGTTCGACTGCCCCCAGACCCTTCGGGAGGAGGAGATGCTGGAGGCCCCGGACTGGGCCGCCGGCAAGGTGGTGTATCAGATCTTCCCCGCCAGCTTTGCCCCCACAGGCCCTGTCCCCAAGGGCTGGTCCCGGGCCAGGATAGACCACCGGGTGGACCCCGGCGGCACTCTGCAGGGGATTCTCCAGCACCTGGACCACATCCGGCAGCTGGGGATCGATGTGCTGTATCTCACACCGGTGTTTCACGCCGGCACGCCCCACCGATACGACACCATAGAATACTACGCCGTGGACCCCAAACTGGGCACGGAGGAAGATCTGAAAGAGCTGGTCCGCCAGGCCCACAGCACGGGTATGCGGGTGATCCTGGACGGGGTGTTCAACCACACCTCTCAGAAGTTCTTCGCCTTTGCGGACATCGCTGAGAAGGGCGAGCGGTCCGCATACTGGAACTGGTACTACATCGAGGGCTTTCCCCTGCAGATGGCCTGGGGGAAGAAGCCCAACTTCAAGACCTTCAGCTATTTCGGCGGCATGCCCAAGCTGAACCTCCGGAACCCCGAGACGGCGGAGTACATCATCGGGGTGGCCAAACACTGGATTCAGACCTGCGACATCGACGGCTGGCGGCTGGACGTGTCCGATGAGGTGGGCCACCGGTTCTGGCGCCGCTTCCGGGAGGCCATCCGGGAAGTGAAGTCAGACGCCCTGCTCATCGGCGAGGAGTGGCACTACGGCGGTGACTTTCTCACGGGAGACCAGTGGGACACCGTGATGAACTACGATTTCTACCGCAGCGTGCTGGACCTCATCGGCAGTGAGCGCATCTCCATCACGGACTTTTTCCACAGCCTGGGCTTTCTCCGGGGCAACCTCCATCCCCAGGTATATGCCATGCTGTGGAACTTGAACGGCTCCCACGACACCCCCAGGCTCCTTCGGGAGATGGGTGGAGACAAGGCCAAGATGCGGCTGGCGGCGGCGCTGCAGCTGCTGCTCCCCGGCATGCCCATGGTGTACTACGGAGACGAGGTGGCCATGGACGGCGGAGACCACGGAGACTGCCGGAGAGGGATGCAGTGGGACGAGGCCAAACAGGACCGGGAGATGCTGGCCTGGTACCAGAAGCTCATCGCCATCCGGCATCAGCACCCCTGCCTTGTGAGGGGCAAAACCGTCCTCTTCCGCACGGATGATGACAACCGCACCGCCATCTGGACCCGGTGCCTCCAGGGTGATGCCGTGACCCTGCTCTTCCACGCCGGCCCCGGCGAGGCGCCCTTCCCGGACTACGCCGGCCAGACCGATCTGATCGCTGACGCCCCCTTCTCCGGCACGCTGGGTCCCTGGGGCACGGCGGTGCTGGGCTGAACCGGCAGCCATACAACCCAATACGCGCTGCGGCGCCCGGACAGGGTATCCTGTCCGGGCGCCGCTCGATTCTGGTTGTGGAATGTCTCAGGCCTTCGGGGCCTTCTTGGCAGTTTTGCGCTTCTTGGGCATGTACGTCTCTCCCCAGGTGCAGAGGCCGTCCATGATAGGAATCAAGGAGAGGCCCTTCTTGGTGAGGGAGTACTCCACCTTGGGCGGGATCTGGGGATACTCCTCCCGGTGCACGAGACCGTCTGCCTCCAGCTGCTTCAGGGCGGCGCTGAGGGTTTTGAAGGAGACCCCGCCCAGGTAGCGGTGGAGCTCATTGAAGCGGACCACCTGGAAGTTGGCCAGGGCATAGAGAACGGACATCTTGTATTTCCCGGAGATGAGGGACATGGTGTAGGCAAAGCCGGTGTCCTCCAGCTTACTGGTGTTGATGCAGGGCAGATCGTCTGTGTCAGGCGTTTTCGTGATCACGGGGTACTTACCTCCAGTATAGTATCGCACCGGAAAGTGCGTACTTGACTTGTGTTGCACGCTGGATAAAATGATAGCGCCTGCAGGGAGAGCCGTCAAGGAGGAAATCCCCTGCAGGGAGAAAAAGTGCGTATTCTGTATGATCAGGAGCGCTTCTCATCGTACAAGGAGGTATCCCACATTGGCACATCCGGTTGGCTCATTCGTTTGCCCAGGAGCGCAATTCCCCTCACCAACCTAAAGGTTGGGAGCCCCCTTGCGCATTTTCTGTGGGCATGGGGAACAGCCAGGGCCGTACGCCAAAGTCCTTCTTCATTCAGGCAAGCACATATTATTTATATAGAATGTATCCTAATCTGCGATATGAATTAAGACCAAAAATCATTACGTATATTGCTGTAGATATCACGTTGTCTTCTGCCCTAAATATAGACGCAAGGTACTAACCAATGGTATAGACGAAGCGTTCAAAATGATTTTGCGTGAGTTTTGCATTTCGTCCTTATATTTTGGGAACGTTTCGCGTATTAAATAGTAGGAACTTAAAGGGAGCACTTTGGGGTGATTTCCATTGGAATACCAACGCTTTGGACAAGAAGCGCTTTCATTTCAACAGTTGGACATGCCTCATTAGAAGTTGTTAAACGATATATTGCGGACCAAAAGAATCATGTAGATTAAAACAAGAAGGAGGTGCGCTCATGGGTCGCAGCAAAACACCGTCATATATCTTGGAAGTGAAGTTGAATGCAACTGTTCCGCAGGAACAGGAACTTGGTCATCGGTTCTTTCTGTGCAATAAGGTATACAACGTCATGGTGAAGGAAGCCCGCAGAAGATTGGGCCGATATTACATGAATCCTGAGGTGAAGGCAATTCTGAAGAAACGGAAAGAGAATAAAAACTATGAGTTCACCCAGGAAGAGAAAGATACCATGAATAAGATCCAAGCAGAGCTTGGTCTTACCGAATTTGATTTTCATACATACATCAAGAAGCAGAACGCTCCCTTGAAAAAGATGATCGATGCCAATACGATCCAGAAGCTCGCTTCCCGCTGCTGGCAAGCAACAAAGAGCGTGCTCTTCAGCAATGGAGAGACCGTACACTTCCGCAAGCTCGAAGAACTGACCTCTGTAGAGGGCAAAGATAACACTGGTATCAGGTATCGCGATGGATATATGAAGTGGAAGGGACTTGAGATTCCTGTAGAGATCCGCCAGAACGATATCTATGCCCAAATGGCACTTGCGGATAGCCGTGTGAAGTATTGCCGCATTATGCGGCGGTGGCACAAGAACCATTGGCAGTACTACCTCCAGCTGGTGCTGGAAGGATTGCCGCCTGCAAAGGTTAACCGCAAAACTGGCGAGCTCAAACACCATGCCAAAGAAGCGGTAGCCGGCCTGGATATTGGTCCTTCTACAGTTGCTGTGTGGTCACCAGAAGGGATCCTGTTCCAGGAGTTTGCTGATGACGTAGATAAGATTGACCATGAGATCGCTCGCCTCCGGCGCAAGCTGGACCGGCAGCGCAGGGCGAACAATCTGCAGAATTACACCGAAGATGGACAGATTAAGCGTCTGAAGAAGGGTGAAAAGCGTGTTTGGAACTATTCCAAAGGCTATTTCGAAACTAGAAACAAGCTGCGAGAGCTTCAACGCAAACGCAAGGCAAAAGTCAAGCTGAGCCATCAAATCCTCGCAAACAAGATCATCGATACCATCGGCAAGACGATCTACATTGAGAAGATGAACTGGGAGAGCCTTCAGAAGAAAGCGAAGAAGAAGCCCGTACAGAAAAAGACGGACAAGCCTAAAACCGAAGAGAAAAAGAAGAAGACCAAGCGCAAGCGCTTCGGCAAGAGCATTTTGTGTCATGCCCCTGCTGAATTTACTTCAATCCTGACGCAGAAGGCAAAGTACTATGGCGGTGAAGTAATTGAGATTACTCCGTCTGATGCGAAAGCAAGCCAGTACAACCATATTCGTAATACATACCAGGAAGCGACGCTCAATGAGCGCTGGAAGCAGCTGACCAAGAGATCAGCAGTACAGCGGGATCTCTATTCCGCATTTTGTCTTGGCAACCTCAAAACAGAGTTTGATAAAGAGAAAGACAGGGACAAGTATATTGTCTCTCGTGAGAAGTGCGTTCAAAACTTCAAGACATTCCGTATTCAACACGACAAACTGATTCAGACCCTCCGTAAGGAGAAGCAAATGGGCAAGTGCTTCCCATCTTGTATGGGTATCTAAAAATCTTTGCCCCTGGTAGTAGACTCCTGCCAGCGGTCGCTAAGCATGCCAGCGGGCGTGTTTGACCGGAAAGAACATCGTGAGTGCTATATCCAGGGAGCTCTGTATGTCTTGGGACGTGCCCTGCACGTCTGGAGGCATATACCTGCCGGGTGATGCCGTAAGTCGGGAGACCTTATAAGCCTTTGGGGTCGTCAACCGCATGTTCTGAGAGCTCGATAGGGCTCTATAGGAGCTTATGCCTTAGAGCCTCCCAACCTTTAGGTTGGTGAGAGTAGTCAGCTACATGATCGGCACATACAACGAGGACGACACCGTGGACCAGATGATGATGGCCTGGGGCGGCATCTGCGCTGAGGACATGGTGGCCCTGAACCTGGAGGCGGACCACAAGACGGTGGCCAACCTCAAGGCCAGAGGGGCATTCACCCTGGCCATCCCCGGCACGGACACCCTGGAGGAATCGGACTACATGGGCATCGTGTCCTCCAACAAGGTGCCGGACAAGTTCGCCCGCACCGGCCTGCACGCCGTGAAGAGCAGCCGGGTGGACGCCCCGGTGGTGGAGGAGTATCCCGTCACCCTGGAGTGCGTGGTAGAGCGGATGGAGGATGAGCCCTACGGACTGCGGGTGCTGGGCCGGATCGTGAACGTGCTGGCAGACGAGTCCGTGCTGGACGAGGAGGGGCTCATCGATGCCGGCAAGCTGAACGCCTTTCTCTTCGACCAGATGCGCAACGGCTACTACGCCGTGGGAGACAAGATTGGCCAGGCCTGGAAGAGCGGCGCCCGCTTTCTGAAAGACTGAGCCCGCGCAATCACCCCAAAATGCAATGGCATCCCGCCCTCCCCTCTCGGGGACGGCGGGATGCCGTTTCCTGTCTCATTTGGTCTGGCCGCTCAGCACATGCCTCTCCGGGGCAGGTCTCCCACCCCGCTGAGGTCCTTCACCACTTCCGCGGCCAGCAGCAGTCCTGCTGCAGCGGGCACAAAGGCGGTGCTGCCGGGGACGGTCTTCTTGGGGCTGCCCTTCCGAAGGGGATTGGGCTCGCCGTCGTTGTTGTTTAAGGCAGCCTCTCCCAGCTCGATGGGCGGCTCCCTGGAGTACACCACTTTCAGCCGTTGGATGCCCCGCTTTTTGAGCTCCTTCCGCATCACCCGGGCCAGCGGGCACATGGAGGTATCTCCTATGTCCGCCACCTCCAGCATACCGGGGTCCAGCTTGTTGCCGGTGCCCATGCAGCTGATCACCGGCACATGGGCGGCGTTGGCCCGGCACACCAGCTCCAGCTTTCCGCTGACGGTGTCTATGGCGTCTACGATGTAGTCCCAGGCGGAGAAATCGAACGCATCAGCGGTATCTCGGGTGAAGAAAGTGCGGTAGGTGCGGAGGTTGATCTCCGGATTGATGTCCCGCACCCGCAGGGCTGCTGCCTCCGTCTTCGCCATGCCCACGGTGGAGTGCAGGGCCAGAATCTGCCGATTCAGGTTGGACTCACTGATGGTGTCGTCATCGATGAGGTCCAGGGCGCCGATGCCGCTGCGGGCCAGGGCCTCCACCACGTAACCGCCCACGCCGCCGAGGCCGAATACCGCCACCCGGGCCCGAGCCAGCCGTTCCATGCCGGTCTCTCCCAGCAGCAGTCTTGTCCTGGAGAGGGCTTCCCTCATATCCATACACCTCCGCATGGTTCTGCATTCGTTCCAGTTTCAGGTCTGGATCTCACTCCGCAGCGCCTCATGAACCGCGCCGCCTTTTACCACGAATACCCGGTTGAAGTGCTCCAAAAATGCCGGGGAGTACTCATGAATGGCCGCGATCAGGATGTCGCAGGGCATCTCCATGATCTTCTTCTCCACAAAGCGCCTGGTCTCTGCGTCCAGGCC
>CANQII010000095.1 GCA_947623875.1 uncultured Oscillospiraceae bacterium | reverse complement strand
TCTGGAATGGCGCGAAACTTGGCGATGGCGGCGTCCAGCTCCTGGTGCTCCACCAGATCTAAGACGCTGCCGGGGATAGGCGTATCGGAAAGCATCGGCATCTGCCTCCTTGTGTATTATGATGGGATGGGGTGTTGTTTGCCTGGGGATTTGGGCGTTCAAAACAGCTGCACCGTGCGGTCCGGGTAGTAAAAGGTGTGCCAGCAGGCCCAGGGGAGATTGTGCTTTTGCAGAAGGCTTACCACGGTGTCCAGAGCGGGCTGCAGGTCCCAGGCCAGCAGATCCAGATAGCCGAACTGCAGCCCTTCCGCATTGCCCAGAACCAAGGCGATCTCGGGGTCCATGGCGTCATCCAGCTCTTTCAGAAGCATATCCATCCGTTCAGGCGGATTGTCTGTCTGCCCCTTCAGCGGGAACACCACAAAACCGGGAATGGCGCCGGTGCCGGCGAAACACGGTGCGATGTACGTTTGGGTCAATTTCCGCTGATAGAACATGTCCAGAAGCGGGTCTATGGTGTTGATGCGGAAGATGTCCTCCCGCCACATGTGCTCACTCTGGGCGTCCAGAACCATGGGCGTGCGGTCTATTTTATGCCTGCGGTACAGGGTGGTCTTGAGATCGTTCCGGTCTGCAAGCCCCATGGCCTCCAGCGTGGGGAGCAGCTGCCCCAGCTTTATGGTGCGGCCCTTGGGAGGCATGCCATTGAACACCACGGCGGTGAAAACGCCGAGATACACAACCTCCCCCAGGTTGAACATGAGCTTTTCCATGACATGTTCCTTGGCCTTGTCGGAGACCTTTTTGGGGTCCAGGGAGGGATGGTACAGCACGAGTTCGAGTATGTCTGTGTCCCGGCGGACGATCTGCACGTCCATATCCGAGAGATACCCGTCATCCTCCTGCAGATCCTCCAGCTCCTCATCGGTGGGGGCGCTTTCCCCTACGCTGAGATACCAGTGATCTTTCACCGGCTTCGGGGCGCAGTTCACAAAGTACTGCTGCTGCAGGGCGGCGATTTTTACATGTTCCGGGTCCAGCTGCAGCAGGGGGAACTCGCCGGCATTCCAGTACCATGGGACATCGAGAAAGGCGATGTTCAGCAGCTTGCTGATCTGGGCGATCATCTTCTTTTCCAGCTTACGGTTGCCATCGGCATCGTTCATTTTCTGCCGCAGTTCCGCCTCTATCGGGGCGAAGGCCTCCCAGGAACGCTGTACCCGGCTCCGGAAGCTCTCCTTTTCCGCCGTCGTGTTCAGTGCCTGGCGGCAGGTGGCCAGGATCTCCTGTTTGTTGGGCGAAAAGCCAGTGTCCGGCGCCCTCTTGTACCACACGGCGGCCTCTTTGTACTCCTCCAGCTGATAGTATGTGAGGCCCAGAAGGTAGCAGAAGGCAGGAACGCGGGTGTACCGCTGATCCATGGACTGCAGGAGGGTCAGCGTCTCCTGCAGTTCCGCTCTGCGGGCGGGTGTGAGCCAGTCCATCCGAAAGAGGAGAGCGGATGCGCCCCCGAGGATGTCGTCTTCGGTACGCCGGCTCTCTGGAATGGCGCGAAACTTGGCGATGGCGGCGTCCAGTTCCTTGCGGTCCACCAGATCCGAGATGCTGCCGGGGATGATTGGGTTGGAAATCATGATCTCTGCCTCCAGGTATCTTGTGCTTGCGGGCTGCCTGCCCGGGGGGACCGGTTAGAAGAGCTGCACGGTGCGGTCCTCATTGTAGAAGGAGTGCCAGCATGCCCAGGGAAGATTGTGCCGGCGGAGCAGGTCTACCACGGTGTCCAGGGCCGGCTGCAAATCCCAGGCCAGCAGATCCAGATAGCCGAACTGCAGGCCTTCCGCGTTGCCCAGAACCAAGGCGATCTCGGGGTCCATGGCGTCATCCAGCTCTTTCAGCAGGTCCCGCATCAGAGCAGGCGGGTTGTCTGTCTGGCCCTTCAGCGGGAAGACCACAAAACAGGGGACGATGCCGTTGCCGGCCAGGTGTCCCGGGCCCAATGAATCCATGCCTTGGCGGCCAAAGAGAAGGCTCAAGGTTGGCTCCATGGTGGTCCCGCAGAAGACGTCATCCCGCCAGCAATATCCGGGATCTTTCGTGCGGTCTCTGGGGATGGTGTGGAAGCTGCGCCTGCGGTGCAGAATGGAGTGGGGATTCTTCCGATCTCCAAAGCCCATGGCCTCCAGGGTGGGCAGCAGCTGGCCCAGATGCATGGTCCTGCCCTTGGGAGGCATGCCGCGGAAGTCTACCGCAAAGAAGGCGCTGATGAACATCAACGCGCCCAGGTTGTTGGTGATCTTCTCCACAACCTTCTTTTTCGTGTCCTCCGTCACGGTTTTGGGATCCAGCAGCGGATGATACACCAGGAGCCGGAGAAGGCCGTTGTCTAGACATTCGATCTGCACATCCATATCGCAGAGCCAGCCCTCGGTCCGGTTCATCCGATCCAGTTCCTCCTCCGAGGGAGACCAGTCCCCCACATGGAGATCCCAGTGCTCCGAGACCTTCTTGGGGGCGTGGTCTATGAAATACTGCTGGGCCATGGCCACGCAGCACAGCAGGTCCGGGTCCAACTCCAGCATCGGCTTGTCTCCCGGATTCCAGGTCCATCCCGTCTCCCGGAAGGCGATGCGCAGCAGGCTGTGGATCCGCTGTATCAGCTGATCCTGGTTGTAAGGCCTGTATTGGGTGCGGTTGATCTGTTTGCGCAGTTCCGCCTCTACCGGCGTGATCGCTTTCCAGGCCTTTTGTACCCGGCTCCGGAAGCTCTCTTTGTCTTTGGGCCGGTTCAGAATCTTACGGCACAGGTCTACCGCCTCTTTGCCCTTGGCGTCTTTGTTGAAGTGCGCTGCCGCCGTCTTGAACTCTCCCAGCTGAAAGTAGGCGTAGCCTATGAGGTTGCTGCAGGTCTCCGGCTTCTCCGCCTCCTTTTCCACGGACTTCAGAAGGGAGATAGCCTCCCGCAGTTCTTCCATGCGGCTGGGTGTGATCCAGTCCTGGCGGCCTACCATTGCGGTGCCAACGCCCAGGATGTCTTTGGGGGTGCGCTCACTCTCTGGGATGGCTTTGAACTTGGCAATGGCGGCGCTATACTCTCCCCGGTCTGCAAGTTCCAAGACGCTGCCGGCCTCTGCAGGGGTGGATTCCATTGGCTTCTGCCTCCTCTATGCTTGATTTGGTGGGGCTCTGCTGCCCGGGCGGCCTCAATAGAGCTGCACGGTGCGGTCTGTGGTGAAGAACGAGTGCCAGCAGGCCCAGGGGATGTTGTGCTTCTGGAGAAGACCGGTTACGGTCTGCAACGCCGGCTGCAGATCAAAGGCCAGAATGTCCAGATAGCCGTATTCTATGCCTTCTGCCTCTCCCAGGGCGATGCCGATCTCCCGGTCCAGTGCGGCGTCCAGTTCGCCCAGCAGCGCCTGCATCAGGGCGGTAGGCGCGTCTGTCTGGCCCCGGAGGGGAAACAGCACGAAACAGGGGACGACACCGCTGCCGGCGAGCGCCTGGGCGGGACCATATTCGGCAATCTCTTCGTGATACCGGTCTATGAGCACGAGGTCCATAGAGGAGCCCCGGATGACATCATCCCGCCAGCGCCGCTCCTCCTTGGGCTTGTGGGCGTGAGGCGTGCGGGTATACGGGTGCCGGCGGAGGACGAGAGACTGGATGTCCTGCCGGTCCACGTAGCCCATGGACTCCAGTGCCGGGAGCAGCTGCCACAGCTTCACCGTACCGCCGCCCAGGGGGGTGGAACTGAAAGAGACGGAATCGATCAGGCTGAGATACACCAGGTCTCCGATGCTCTCAGAGATCGCCTCATAGACTTTTTTGGCATCCTCACTGCAGTTCCTCTCCACATGCAGGGACGGGTGATACAGGACCAGCTTCAGCATGCCGCTGGGATCCTGTTCGATCTGGACATCGCTGTCCGAAAGCCAATCCTGCTCCTCCCGTATCCACTCCAGGTCTTCGTCATCCGGAGAGCTGGTCCCTGTCTGAAACGCCCAGCGCCCCTCCAGCTCTTTGGGGGCCGCGGCGAGAAAGTACTGATCTGCCAGGGCGATACATTTGTTGCGGCCGGTGAGCAGGATGATGCCGGGGACATCTCCCGCCCACCAGCTCCAACCCACATCGCGGAAGGCGATGTGAAACAGAGCGGACACCTTTCGCACCATCTTGTCCCAGACCTTTTTGTCTGAGACGGCTTCGTTGATCATCTTGCGCAGATGGGCCTCCTCCGGGACAAAGGCGGCCCATGCCTTTTTGGTACGCACCCGGAAGCTCTCCCTGTCCTTCGGCCGGTCCCGCACATTGCAGCATTTCTCGATCATCTCTTGGTTGCTCATGTGGGCACCGAGCTCCGGCGCATGTTGGAAGTACGGGATGGCGTTCTCGTACTCACCCAGCTGAAAGTATCCAAGGCCCAGCAAATAGTCTCCCTGGCTGGCCAGACCTGCCTGGTCAGGATCCTTTCGATTCAGAGCCTTTTGCGCACTGTGGATCAGCGAGATGCCCTGGCGCAGGTCCTCCATACGACTTGGAGTGGACCAGTCCGGTTTGGCTATGATGGCGAGGGCGTACAAAAGCTGCTCGCCTGGGGTGCGCTGCTCTTCCGGGATGGCCTGCAACCTGGCAATGGCGCGGTCCTGTTTGCCGTTGTTGATCCAACGCAAAAGGACTTTTGGATTGCGGGAAGAAAATATCACAGGCATCTGCCTCCTCTCGGTTTGGATCGGTGTGGCTCTGCTGCCTGGACGGCCTCAATAGAGCGGCACGGTGGTGTCCAGGGTGTGGAAGGAGTGCCAGCAGGCCCATGGGATGTTGTGTCTCTGGAGAAGGCCGGTTACGGTCTGCAACACAGGCTGCTGATCAAAGGCCAACAGATCCAGATAGCCGTATTCTACGCCCTCTGCCTCTCCCAGGGCGATGCCGATCTCCCGGTCCAGTGCGGTATCCAGTTCGTCCAGCAGCGCCTGCATCAGGGCGGTGCTGCCGCTCTGTCCCTGCAGGGGGAAGACCACAAACCCGGGGACGGCGCCGCTGCCGCCGAGATACGGCGCGGCGCCCTCATCCGAGGTGTCCTCAATAAAGGACTGGCCGATGGAGGCGTCCAGGGTGGAACCCCGGATGATGTCGTCCCGCCAGTGGTATTCCTGACCGGGGTTGTGGGGATCCGGCTTGTGGGTGTACGGACGGCGCTGCAGGATCAGGGACTGGATGTCCGCCCGGTCCACGTAGCCCATAGACGCCAGGGTGGGGAGCAAATCCCCCAGTTTGACGGTGCTGCCGTCCAGCGGCTTGGTATTGATGGAGATGGAGGAGACCAGGCAGAGAAGCACCACCTCCCCTACACACCGGTTGAGAATGTCCAAAACCTGCAGGGCGGAGCCTGTGCCTTCCTCCATGGGCAGGTCCTTGTGATACAGTTCGAGGCGGAACTTGTCTTCATCGGTGTGCTCCAGCTGTACGTCCATGTCGCTGAAGGAGTGCTTGTCCGCCCGGATCGCCTGCAACTGCTGATCTGTGGGGGCAGGGAAGCCCACCTGGAATGCCCAGCGGCCCTGGAGCGCCTGGGGAGCATGGGCGAGGAAGTACTGCTGGGTGAGGAGAAGACACTTGCTGCGCATCGGGTTGAAGGTGATGCAGGGCACATCTCCCGCCTGCCAGGACCAGTCTGTACGGCTGAAGGCGAGTTGGAGCATGCCGTCTATCTTTTTCTCCAACTTCCTCTGGAGCTTGGGATCGCCTGAGGCGTCCTGGATCATGCCCCGCAGGGCCTCCTCTTTGGAGAGAAAAACGGTCCACGCTTTCTGGGTTCTGGCGCGGAAGCTTACCGTGTCCTTGGGGCGCTCCGCTGCCTCACGGCAGAGCTTGATCAGCTGCCGGTTTAAGTCGTCTCCGGGGACGTCCGGGGCCTTCTTGAAGCAGGAGAGAGCTGCCTTAAAGTCTCCCAACTGGTAATGGGCATGGGCGAGCAGATTGTAGCAGATGGCGATGACACGCTTGTGGTACGGGTTCTTGGCAGACAGCCCCTTCAATAGGGTGTGCATGATTCCAATGATGTTCCGCAGGTCTGCCGTGCGGCTGGGTGTGGGCAGGTCCAGGCAGGTTGCCACGGCGGCGCAGTATGCGCAGGTGATCTCCGGGGAGCGCTGCTCTTCCGGAATGGCCTCTACCACTTCTCGGACACGGAGCTGTTTTCCCGCGCCGATCCATTCAAACAGGGTATCGGCGGAAGGGATCTGGGGTCTCATAGGCTGTGCCTCCTCTGTGCTGGATGAATTGCTGCCCTCATAATACAACAGAAGGGGAGGGGCGGTCAACGAGAAATCCAAAATTGTTGGAAATTGCAGTGCAAAAAGCCGGCGCAGGTCGTCCCGGGGGGACGTCTTGCGCCGGCTGCGCTGTCTTTTGAGGATGGAGCGGGTGGTCTGGATGGTCTGGATGGTCTGGGGTCAGGAGAGGGAGACCACACCGGTGGCCACATCGATGGAGATGTGATAGGTACCGGCGGCGTGAAGGACGGCGTTCTCGCGGCGCATCGTCTCCCCCACCGTGACAGAGCAGGTGAAGAGATCGCCGTCCTCAGAGAAGCCAGCATCCTCCAGGGTGCAGGAGGCGGGGAAGAGGGTGCCATCGTAGCAGATGCCGAGGTCCAGCTCCTCCACGGAGCCATTGTGCCGGATGAGGTAGAACACGGAATGGGCGTGCATGGAGCCGCCCCAGTCCAGACGCACCAGATCTGCCTCCGGGCCGGTCCAGCGTGCCGCCTCCCGATAGCCGGTGGAGGACTGATCCGTGCGGACCAGGCTCTTCACATACGCCGAGGCCTGTTTGTACGTGAATCTGGGGGAGACATTCCCCTTTTCCTGGGAGACAGGGGCGTTCTTCCAGAGATGGAGGAACGTGACGGCGCACTGCTCCACGGTGTAGTTGCCCTTCGGGGAGAAGGTGTCTTCCCCGGTGCCGTTCATCACAGACAGCGCCACCATGGTGTTCACACCCTCCAGGGCGTAGCTGGGGATGTCGTCTGCATCGGTGAAACGGGAGAGATCGCTCTCCTCTACGGCGCTGCCGCCCAGGGCCTTGTACGTGTTCAGCAGCAGGGTGGCGGCCTCCTGCCGGGTGATGGGGGCCTCCGGGGCAAAGGAGCCGTTGCCCCGGCCCTTCGCCAGGTCCAGGGAATAGGCTGCCAGAACGGTTTCGGCCTCAGGAGACTGCTCCACGCTGCCCTGGACATCGGAGAAGATGGGCTTGCTGTTGTTCTGCATGAGCACATCAGACGTCTGGAGGGCCATGCCCTTGAGGGCCTCCGGGCTGGAACGCTCCTGTCTCGCGAGATACTGTATGGCAAACTCGGTGAACTGCAGCCGGGTGATGGGGACCGTGTAGTCCTCAAAGGCGTAGGGGATGAGACCCAGTTCGGCGGCCTGGACCACTTCCTCTTGGGCCCAGGAAGAGGTGTTGTACAACGGGGCGCTGTCTCCGGGATGGGTGTGGGCGGAGGCGGGAACTGCCAGCAGCAGAGCGGTGCAGCAGGAGAGCAGCAGGGAGAGAACACGTTTTGCCATATGAAGTACCTCCTATCGGGTGTAGATCGCATTCAGGGAAAGGCAGAAAAGGGAACAGCATGTGCCGAAAACGGGAACACGGACGCTGCGCCGGGAGGGGGAAGCGTCCGTGTTGTATTATGCAGGGGAGTTCTCCGGCTTGCGGGCGGTGGAGTTTCTCCACACCGGGCTGGTGTGCACATAGGTGTTGCTGTACGGGCGGTCCGGGTGGCTGATCCGGTTGAGCAGGATGTCTGCCGCAACCCGGCCGAACTGCAGGTTGGGGATGTGCACCGTGGTGAGGGAGGGCTCCATCAGGGGAGACTGGGGAGCGTTGTCAAAGCCGGAGACCATGACATCGCCGGGGATGGAGATGCCCAGGCTCTTCAGCGCGGTCACCACGCGGAAGGCCAGAAAATCGTTGGCGCAGAAGATGGCGTCTGGAATGGTGGGCATCTTCTTGATCTGGGACTGGATCCATTCCGCCTCGCTGTATGGCTGGCTGTCGCTGTCCAGAATGGAGAGGCGCCGGTCTACCGAGAGGCCTGCTCTGGTCATGGCGATATTGAATCCCTGCCACCGCTCCTGGAAGCTGCAGCAGTGATTGGGGTCTCCTACAAAGCCCAGATGCTTGGCGCCGTGATTGATCATCTCGGTGGTGATCGCCACAGAACTGGCCAGGTTCTCCATGAGAATCAGGTCATGGGTCATGGGAATGAGGCTGGCGCCGGAGAAGGAGTCCACCATCAGCAGGGGAAGCCCCAGGGAGGTGAGCATCTCCACATAGCCCCTGTCGAAGAGCTCCATGCCCAGAATACCGGCGGTGTTCTCCAGAGAGAGGTGAGAGGGCAGCTTGCGGGCCTGCAGTTCCTCCGGAGTGACCTCGTACATCATCAGGGTGTAGCCGGCCCGGCTCAGACACTCAGTGAAAGCCGGCAGGAAGATGATGGCGAAGTGGAATTCAGACGGCATATGGGCTGTGATCAGGGCAACGTTTTGAAAGCGGGGTTTGGGGGTATTGTCGCTGTTCTGGGCCTCTGTGCTGGGTTTTGATGCGGCGGATTGCGGTGTGGCATCCGGGACCTGAAGATACCCCAACTCCTGCGCTTTGTGAAGAACCATGCGCCGTGTGGTCTCCGGGACGGCTCCGCGGTCATTGAAAACCTTGGACACTGTATTCCGGGACAGGCTGCAGGCATCGGCAATGTCTTGCATGGTAACGCGTTTGAGAGCCACGAGAAAAACCTCCTGTTTCCGAATTCGTACGGACGGGGATGCGCATGGTAAGGGAAGGGGACTGCAGCTAGCAGCATGGTTATACTAACACATCGTTACATGGAAATCAAGATGGGCAAAACGTAAACGATGGGTGTGATTATTCACAAAATTTTGCTTCCAAATTTGTGCAAATCGTTGAATTGGATGGCTTTCCAAAAAATGCAATGCACATTCTGCGAAGAATGCAACAGGAATGCACGGTAAATGGACAAAACGTAAATCCTGATTTTAGGCACAAAATGTCCAAACTGGAAACAGAGCGGGCCGCTGGACGCCGAGCCAGCTGCGAGGACGGCCTGCGCAGGGGGTTCGATTATGCACCATTGGAATGGGAAAACGCAGAATCCATGCATTCTGGTCTGAAATGTGCAAATTGTATCCTTACGGACCATGCTGGGTCAGCAGGCGGAACTGGGTGCCGGGACGCTATGCGCAACGCTGCTGCCAGAACTGGGATGGGATTGGGATGTCAGGAGAGGAAGGGGCAGTCCGGTGTGCCGGAAACAGGGATAGCAGAATGAAGCACCCGTATCATCCCAAGGGTGAGACAGACAGGGGTGAGGTCCCTTCTCAGAGGCAGCTGATGCCTCCAGTATATACCAAATGGGGGCAGCTGTCAAATAAAAGTGCAAATGGGTGAAAAAGTATGGCGAAGGATGACGAATCTTGCTCGAACGGATCGTGAGATATGCTGTGCGGCATGTGCCGTTTAAAGTGGCACGGCCGTCGGGGGACTGCTGCCGATTTAAGAACGGGAGTGATGACACAGAGAATGGATGCGCTTGAAAAGAGGGCGACACTGCTGCGGTGTTTTGCAGAGGAGGCATCTGTTCCAGAGTGGGCATGGTTCGGTTGAAGGGAAAAACTCGCTTGGTCGAATTGCTTGTACCGGTTTGACGCAGGCAGATGTCTGCCGGGATTCTGAAGAGGGAAGAGCGCTATTTTGGCGGTGCCTGCATTTGTTGTGCAGCGTGCCTCTGAAAGGGCAATTGTATCTTCTGATTGCGGAGCAGTTCGACAGTTCCGCAGGAAGATTTGCAATCCACGCACGTTCATCGAGACTGGAAGCAAGGAATCACAATATCATACATTTACAAGCTCTTCCAAAATGTAACAGCATGTGAAACACGAAGGTTACGCCTGCATAACCGACCAAATCTTGGATTCCGTGAAAGTGCACAAAATACCCCTATGCGATTTGTACAAAGGGACGAAATTACCAAAAAGCTCAAATTGACTGTTGACAGACTGTGAACAAAGGCATAAAATGCGCACCACGAGATGGGCGGAACGTAAACGACGAAGTTTACACTTTGTAACAGCCCGCGCATCTTGCGGTAATAGGAAGGGACATTTGCAGGCAGTGCGCTACTCCACGACCTAGCGTACTGTACAAAGAAAAGGAGGTTGTCAACCCGCAGGCTCGCGGTGCGGCAGCGTGGAGATTTTGTCGCAATGCGGATGCGAGAGCATCCGTGAGGCTGGTAACAGCCAGAGTCAGGAGAAATGTCAGAAGTGTTATTGAAGAACATCAAGAAGGTCTACGACGGCGGCGTCACGGCAGTCCATGACGTGAACTTGGCCATCAAGGACAAGGAGTTCATCGTGCTGGTCGGCCCCTCCGGCTGCGGCAAGTCCACCACCCTTCGTATGGTGGCTGGCCTGGAGGAGATCAGCGACGGCGAGCTCTACATCGACGGCAAGCTCTGCAACAACGTGGAGCCCAAAGACCGCGACATCGCCATGGTCTTCCAGTCCTACGCTCTGTATCCCCACATGACCGTCTACGACAACATGGCGTTCGCTCTGAAGCTGAAGAAGGTCCCCAAGGATGAGATCGACAAGAAGGTCAAGGAAGTCGCCCAGATCCTGGACATCACCCAGTACCT
>CANQII010000094.1 GCA_947623875.1 uncultured Oscillospiraceae bacterium | reverse complement strand
CGCCCTTGTCCTTGGGGCCGCCCTTGTCCTTGGGGCCGCCCTTGTCCTTGGGGCCGCCCTTGTCCTTGGGGCCGCCCGCATCATTGGAGTTGCCCGTGTCCTTGGAGTTGCCCGCATTGCTGGAGTCTCCCGTGTCTACGGGAACCTCCGTGTGATAGTCCTTATTGGCCTTGAGGTTAGCGCGAGACTCCTCCTCAACGTCAACCCTGATGTCGTTCTCAACGGTCTCCACCTGCTGAAGCTCCGCCGTGTTCTCAGATCCGCCCGAGGCATCGATCTCGGGCTCGCTCTCCGTATCTGCGAGCTTGGACAGCTCGTCTTCGTCTTTTTTATCGGTCGTATCCATGCCCATAAGTACTCCTCTTCATTTGAGGAGCAACCCATCCGGGCGCATGTGTCTCTTGTCGTCTGCTGGCTTCTCTAAAGAAGTCGATGCATCCGGCGCGAATTCTTTCCTGTTTCAGATTCTATCACAAGAAAGGTCGGTGGTCAAGCTTGATTTCATATCACATGCACGCCGGTATTGGGATTGCTCCCGTTCTCATTGTTCGGAAAGCGGTGCAAGACAATACGATCAGGAACATATCGCCGTACACACAGTATAGTTTGTATTACCGCGGCTCACAGACACAGGAACCTGCAAGCCGTATTGGATCAGCCCATACGCATTCCCCCTTTGGCACGTCTTTCATCGTTCACGCGAGACAGTACGTGCTATCGATCTTGAAAAGCCCTTGACTCTCCGATGTCTTGTGGTTTGGGCTTTTCTCTCCTGATAACCACAGTATAGCACGGGGTGAGTCCCATAAATGGGACTCAAGCCCAACCTTGCCAAACTTTTTGGCCATACTGGAGCCATTCGCTCAGCACTCTGCTCGCCACTGTCATCAGAACTGCCCTGCTTCACGCAGCCATAGGCATTCCCCCGTCATGTACCCCGGTCTGCCTCCATATCCTTCCAGATCTCCACAGCCGGGTTGGAAAGGCCTCCGTCATCCCTGTGTTCGACTTATGCCCTTCGACTCCTGATGGAGTCAGTATAGCATTGCAGCTGTCCCATAAATGGGACTCATCCGGGGAATCCGCCAAACTTTTTCCATCGTTTTCGGAACTTTCAATCCCATGCTTCAGACTGTGTTCCATCCGCCCCCTCTGAGCGTCATCATCGTATGGTCTTGATTGTGTTGTCCCCCGTGGGTGGGACGGGTCCCGTGTCTCGGCCGGCCGGTCTGTCTCACAGTGCCCATGTGTCTCGGCACGGAATGCATCCCGGCCGCCCGCTGACACCGCTCAGGCGCTCTTCTTGGTGGACCCCAAGGAAGCCTTCAGCCGGTTCACGTCCTTCTTGCTCAACCTGGTCACCTCAGCCACCTCCTTGGGCGGCATCCCCTTTCTGAGCAAGGCTATCGCGATCTGCTCCTTGTCCCTCATGGCTTCCTCTTTGGCCTTAGCCATGGCTTCAGCCCAGTTATCGTTGAGCAACTTGGCAAACTCATCGCTCACTGCACTCTGCCCCCTTTCGTCTGCATCCATGCCCTCTTTCCGGGCAATCTTCAGTTGTTCAGGCGCTCAAGGAGTCCTCCAGCCGGCAGATCGTCCGGTCATCCAGGTCGGTGATCATGGCCACAGAGATGGAAGACAGACCCATCACGAGCAAATTCGTGGCTACCACCTCCATGCCCTTGGTATAGGCGCTCCCATACCACCTGAGCAATTCCTCTGCCAGGGCTCGCACCCCGTCTTCCGTGGCTGCACCCGGGATTCTCGAGACACACTGCTTCAGCTCGTCATCGCTCTGGACCTCATCGGCGTTATGCACCCCCAGGTTCACGCCCCACTGCAGCAGATCCTGCCAGCGCTGCAGGTCGATGCCATCCTGCGGATTCTGCCGTGCGTTATCGTTCTGGGCCAGATCTCTGGCAACGCCACAGCTGAGATACGCCATGTGGACAATCGGCTTGCCCTCGTCATCACCAAACGTCTGGTGATACAGCAGCTGCCCCTCCTCCTTGGGATCGCCGCTGCTCAGCGTGATGTCCCAGACCTCACGGGGCTTCTCGGGACCCAGCCCGATGCTCTCCCATTCCACCCGCATCAGCGCGATACGGTTGATCGCATTCAAGTCGTTCGCCTCGCGGATATCCGTCTCCGGTGCCTTCCAAAACGCCCAGGGGCCGGAGGCAAAGACCCTGCAGGCCAGGCGGGATCAGCTCACCAAGGACATGCACAAGAATGAGACCGCCCTGGCAGAGAACCGCTCTGCCCTGGAGCCCCTGGAGCAGCTGCCCTATGCCAATGCCGCAGAGGCAAAGCGGGACAAGGCGAACTTCCAGGCCCAGAGCGATGCCATCACCGCCCGTCATGAGAAGGCACAGCGGGACAGCAAAGCCGCATCGGAGGCATTGACCAAGCTGCGGAGCTCCCTGGACACCCTCCGGGCCACTCTGGAGACCCAGCAGCAGAAGGAAGGAGAGCTGCAGCAGAACCTGGACGCCAAACTGGCAGAGCACCATTTCGAGAGTTTGGCTGTGTTCCTGCGCTATGTCTCCACCGAATCCTCCATGACCCGGGAACAGAAGGCCATCCAGGACTACTACACCGCCGTGCAGTCCAACGCGGACCAGCTGGCCCAGAGCGCCAAGGATGCAGAGGGCAAGGAGATGCAGGATCTGGGCGCCATTCAGGCGGCAAGGCGCACCCAGGAAGCCAAGGTATCGGACCTGCAGCGGCAGAAGAACACCGCCCAGAACCGCAGACAGGGGAACGCCGGCAAGGCCGCAGATATCCAGGCCCTCCAGGCGCCGCTGCAGAAGGCCGCTCAGAAGTACGACATCGCAAGGCGCCTCTACGACATGGCCCAGGGCAAGGTCTCCGGCGCCAGGGTCCGTCTGGAGCAGTACGTCCAGGCCGCCGGCTTCGATGGCATCATCCAGGCGGCCAACCGCCGGCTGCTGCCCATGTCCGATAACCAGTTCCAGATCTTCCGCAAGGAGAGCGCCACCGGGGCCAATACCTTCCTGGCCCTGGAGGTGCTGGACAACTTCACCGGCCGGCGGCGTCCCGTGGGAACGCTGTCCGGCGGCGAGAGCTTCAAGGCCTCCCTCAGCCTGGCCTTGGGCCTCTCTGATCTGGTCTCCTCCCGCAGCGGCGGCATCCAGATGGAGGCCCTGTTCCTGGACGAGGGCTTCGGCACCCTGGACGCCCACTCCATCCAGAGCGCCCTGGATATCCTCCAGAACCTCACCGGCAGCGGAAAACTGGTGGGTGTCATCAGCCACAGAGAGGAGCTCAAGAGCAAGATCCCCCAGCAGATCCAGGTGAGAAAGACCCAGAAGGGCAGCACCCTTACCGTGGACCACGGCATCTGAGCGCTCCCAGAACAGCAAGATCCGGCCAGAGCCGGGCTTCTCGCCCGGCTCTGGCCGGATCTTTTGTTCTATTCTCCGTTGGCCTCCGCAGCCTCGCCCTGGATTCGGCGCGGCACGCTCTCCAGGTTAATCCGTATAACAAGATCTGAAATCCCTGTCTTGTCCTACGGTTTCCCCAATTCCTCGGTCCAGATTCCCCTTGCCAGGGGATTACCGGCGCATACCATCCGTGATATATCGGACAAGGAATCGCTCAAACAGCAAGTTGGAGATCTTCACATGGTTTCCATCGCCCTCTGCAAAAACCCCGCTCATGATTCCAAGCTCTGTCTCTGGCTGAAGAGGGGCATATGTGTATTCCTTGCCGCACAGCAGGATCTGTGCCAGTTCTCTCTTCAAATCCGGATACTCTTCCACATTCCATCGGATGTGATCTGAGAGCGAATTTGGGATCACCTGAAAGGCATCCCCTGCCATCCGCACCCCTTTCACGGTCCAATTCTTGATCTGCTCGTCCAACTGCTTGCACAACCAGCTCACCAGGAACGGGTATCCAGACGTGAGTCTGCGGATCTCCTGGCTCACGGCTGATACATCCATTCCCGTATGGTGATCTGCTTCATATTCCTGGAGCATCCCCGCAATCTCCTCCGCGGAAAAGCTCATATCCACCTTGAAATCTGCGGCGATATTCCAAGGGCTGTTCAGACGATGCTCCTCCTCAGGTCTGACCTTCCCTCTTAGGTTTTTGATATCCGTGACACCCGCCAGGATAACACTCTGAAAGGAAGCTTCCCGACTTGGCTTTTTCCGAGCGGCGATATAGTTCTCGCGGAGCGCTCCGAGGAAACGCAGGAAAACCTGTCTGTTCGAGGCACAGTCCACTTCATCGATCATGAGCACAATCGGCCGCTCCGCCTCCTTGCAAAGTTCTCTGATTTTCCTGCGAAGATAGCTAAAAGACCTTACGTTCCAAGATTCTCCCAGCGTTGTGGGATCATTCCACATTGCCACAAGCGAATCCGGGAATCCAACATCCTCCATCACTTCAGAAAGCAGGTCTATGAAGTACGAGACAAATGCCCCTTCATCGGCGAGCTCCGCCTGCCCGGTATCCTGAAAAGAGACGCTCAGAGCATAATAACTAGGTGCCAGCATCTCTTCCAGTTTTGCAAGCATGCTGGTTTTCCCGTATTGCCACGGCCGGTTCATCGTGAAGTACTTGTGCTTGTCGATGAGAGCAGTAATGATCTGTCTGGCTTTCGCGCTCACATCGACCGAATAGTGTTCTTCCGGGACACATATCGCTTCCGTATTGAAACAACGCATAGCGTTCCCCCTCTCGGTTTCTCCCGGCAGCCGCTCATTCGCAACCCCCGGCGGCACAGGAGCAGTCTATCCTTCCCTTGCTGCCAGAGCAGCTATTTTGCCTCATACGCCGCCACTTCCCACGGCGGCACAACGCCGTGCAGATCCATTGTAAAGGGCCTGCGGCGGATGGAGACCGTGAATGCGGTGTCTGATACGCGATACGCAAGCTCCCCCAGGCCATACCGGCGGATTTCCGCGTCAGCCCGCAGCAGTCCGCCACCCGTCCCCTGGATGATGTGCATGTACTGGAAGGCTCCGGCGATGGCGAAGTTGCGCGGCCGGGATCCGCCTGCCGTAAGCTGCTCTATGGTCCGGTCCGGACACAGTCCGCCGGGGGATGAGATGTCCAGCCGATCCCCATAGACGGACAACTGTATGGGGCCAGGGACCTCATAGGATCTGTGACACACCGCATTGGAGAGAAGCTCCTGAACGCTGTCCAACGGCAGTTCATAGTAATCCACCCGGTAGGCTCCTTGGACTCGGGAACCGCAGTTGATGCTCCACGCCACAAAATCCATGGCATCCTCGATCTGCTGGTAGATCGGACCCTGGGCTTTCTTTCGCTGGATGAGGATGGAGTCGTCCTTCCCCTTGTACAGGGACAGCTGGATACAGGCGTCCTGAAGCGGTGGGTCCAGGACGCCGGTGAGCAGTTTCCAGGCATAGGTGGGATGGTACCCGCCCTGGTCTTCTGCCAGGTTTCCCCACTGTACCAGCTGCCGGGCAGCAACCCGCTCCTGATCCCGGCGCTGTGCATCCTCTCTGCAGAGAGCACATGCGTGCTGATACATCTGCTCGCATAGGGCTTCGATCTCGGCCGGCGAGACCCACTCCTCCGGGATGAGGGTTTTGTCCCAGGACAGGCGAGAATCCGGAAACGGTTGTTGGATCATGTCTGACTCATCTCCTCTGAATGATCCCGCTTTGCCCGGCTCGGCCGGGCAGATATTCTGTTCTAAATTGTAATGTATCTTGCTGTCGCCGTCAATAGAGATTTTGAAATAGATTCGTTTTTCATCATTTTACCATACATTTTTGAACGTGCAAAATCTGTATGGCATTGTAATGCAATTGTATTACATTGTAATACAACAACCTGTCCTTGTCCTACAATCTTCCGCGAACCGTTCCCGCATCTCTCCACACCGCAATCAGAGCACCGCCCTTCCTTCCCGCAGGCGCTCTTTTCCTCCGTCCTGCCCGCCTGGCATCCCCATAGCAATATCAACAAATCCACCCGCAAAAGCCTGCCACATATTCCCCTTTTCACTATTGACGAGTCCCCCACCGCACACTAAAATATGACGCATGCGACGAAACTAGGTCGCTTGCTACATTTTTCAAGAGGTGATCAGAAACGGCAAAGGAAGACCGTCCCATGCGACTGGGGCACAAGCTGCGGATCATCCACAACAGCTATAGCCGCATCGCCGATGAGAGCACCCAGGAGCTGGGCATCACAGGCATGCAGTCCTTTCTGCTGGGCTACCTGCACTCCCACGGCGACACGCCCCCCTGCCAGCACGACATCGAGAAGCGCTTCAACATCAAGCACCCCACTGCCACCGGGCTGCTGTCCCGGCTCTGCGAGAAGGGCTATGTGGAGTTCGCTGCAGACAAGAACGACGGCCGCCTGAAGCGGATTGTGATCACCCAGGCGGGACGGGATGCGGCGGAGCAGACGAAATCCCGGCTGGACGGCCTGGATGAGTGGCTCTCCTCCAGCTTCTCCCCGGAGGAGCTCACAACCTTTCACGGGTTCTTAGACCGGCTGGTAGAAAAAGCATTGGCTTCCGGCGACCGGTGCCGGGACAAGGAAGGAGAATGAAAACTTGATTGGAAGACTTGCCCGGTGTGTCCGGGAATACAAACTCGCCGCCATCCTGGCGCCGGTTACCATGATCGGCGAGGTAGCCATGGAGGTAACCATCCCCAAGGTGATGGCCGCCCTCTACGACTACGGCGTGCAGTTGGGAGACATGCAGGTGGTGCTCATCCGCTCCCTGCAGCTGGTCCTCTGCGCCATCTGCTCGCTCTGCTTCGGCGTAGCCTCTGCGGCCTTCGCCACCAAAGCCGGCACCGGCTTTGCCAAGAACCTGCGGCACGACATGTACTACCGCGTCCAGGACTACAGCTTTGCCAACATAGACAAATTCTCCACGGCGTCTATCGTGACAAGGCTTACCTCCGACGTGGCCAACCTCCAGATGACCTTCCAGATGATGATCCGCATGGCAGTCCGGGCTCCTATGACCATGATTCTGGCCTTCATCTCTGCCCTCACCATCTCGCCGCGTCTGTCTCTGGTGTACTGCGTGGCCATGCCCATCCTGATCGCGGTCCTCATCGGCCTGGTCCCCCTGGTCCACAGCATCTTCGACCGCGTCTTCCGCACCTATGACAAGCTGAACAACGTGGTGCAGGAGAACGTCCACGGCATCCGGGTGGTGAAGAGCTTCGTCCGGGAGGACAAGGAGACCGAGAAGTTCACCACCATCTCCCAGTCCATCTACAAGGACTTCTGCAAGGCCGAGAAGATCCTGGCCTTCAATAACCCCGTGATGCAGACCTGCGTCTACGGCTGCATCCTGGCCATCTCCTGGTTCGGCGCCCACATGGTGATCGAATCCGGCAACAACCCCAATCTGGGCCTCTCCACCGGCGAGCTCAGCTCCATGTTCACCTACACCACCCAGGTGCTCTCCTCTCTGATGATGCTCTCCATGGTGTACGTCATGATGATCATGAGCCGGGCGCCCCTCCGCCGTACCTATGAGATCCTCACCGAGGATCCGGATCTGGTGAGCCCCGAGGACGCCGTTACCGAGGTGAAAGACGGCTCCATCGACTTTGAGGACGTCAGCTTCAAGTACTCCGCCAAGGCCAAGAATATGGCCCTGCGGGACGTAAACCTCCACATCCCCTCCGGCTACACCGTGGGCATCCTGGGCGGCACCGGCTCCAGTAAGTCCACATTGGTCCAGCTGATCCCCCGTCTCTATGACGTGACAGAGGGCACTCTGAAAGTGGGCGGCGTGGATGTCCGCAATTACGACCTCACCACCCTGCGGGACGCCGTGGCCATGGTGCTGCAGAAAAACGAGCTCTTCTCCGGCACCATCAAGGAGAACCTCCGCTGGGGCAACCCGGAGGCCACCGATGAGGAGATCCAGCACGCCTGTGTGCTAGCCTGCGCGGACGAGTTCATCCAGAGCTTCCCCGATGGTTACGACACCTACATTGAGCAGGGCGGAACCAACGTGTCCGGCGGCCAGAAGCAGCGGCTCTGCATCGCCCGGGCCCTGCTGAAAAAGCCCAAGATCCTCATTCTGGACGACTCCACCTCCGCCGTGGACACCAAGACCGATGCCATGATCCGCAAGGCCTTCGCCGAGGAGATCCCCGGCACCACCAAGCTCATCATCGCCCAACGGGTGGCCTCTGTCCAGGACGCAGACCTGATCCTGGTCATGGACGGCGGCGCCATCGTCGCCATGGGCACCCACGACGAACTGCTGAAGACCTCCCAGATCTACCGCGAGGTCTACACATCCCAGGTGAAAGGGGGCGAGGACTGATGCCTGGACCCAGAATGCGGGGAGACGGGCGTAAGGCCCGCAACCCGAAAAAGACCCTTCTGCGGCTTTTGAGCTACATGAAGAAGTACATCCCCATCCTTATCATCGTTCTGATCTGCATCGCCGTCACCGCCTACGCCCAGACCCGCAGCTCCACCGCCCTGGGCGACCTTGTGGACGATTACCTCCTTCCCATGGTGGCGTCCGGGCAGCCGGACTTCAACGCCATCGGCAAGTTCCTGCTGCAGCTGGCGGCCATCCTGGTGGTAGGCATCTTCTGCGCCTGGCTCTACAACTTCCTGATGGTCTCTGTGGCCCAGGGCACCCAGAAGGTGATCCGGGACGAGATGTTCGCCAAGATGCAGAAGCTCCCCCTCCGCTATTTCGACCAGAACACCGCCGGCAACATCATGTCCCGGTACACCAGCGACATCGACACCCTGCGGCAGATGGTCTCCCAGTCCATCCCCCAGTGCGCGTCCTCCATCATCACCCTCATCGTGGTCTCTGTGAAGCTTCTGACCACCTCCTGGATTCTGTGCCTCGTGATGGTATTTACCGTGTTCGTGATCGTGCGGGTAACCACCTTCGTGGTGGGCCGCTCCGGCAAGTACTTCCTCCAGCAGCAGCAGGCTCTCGGCAAGGTGAACGGCTACGTGGAGGAGCTCATCAACGGACAGCGTGTTGTTAAGGTCTTCAACCACGAGAACACCTGCAAGAAGGAGTTTGACCAGCTGAACGAGGACCTCTGCAAAAATGCCTACACCGCCGGCGTCTATGCCAACGCCATGGGCCCCATCAACAACAACCTGGGCTACGTCCAGTACGCTGTCCTCGCCGTGGTGGGCGGCCTTCTGGTGGTGCTCTCCGGCAACAAACTCCTGCAGCTGGGCGCCCTCATGAACTTCATGATCCTCTCCCGGACCTTCAACATGCCCATCGCCCAGATCAGCAACCAGCTGAACGCCATCGTGCTGGCTCTCGCCGGCGCCGAGCGCATCTTCGACCTCATGGATGAGCAGCCCGAGGTGGACGACGGCTACGTCACCCTGGTGAACGCAGACATCGCACCGGACGGCACTATCACCGAGGCAGACCACCGCACAGGCCACTGGGCCTGGAAGCACCCCCACAAGGCAGAGGGCACCATCACTTACACCGAGCTGAAGGGCGACATCGTCATGGACCAGGTGGACTTCAGCTACGTGCCGAACAAGCAGATCCTCTACGATATCTCCCTCTACGCCAAGCCCGGACAGAAGCTGGCCTTTGTGGGCGCCACCGGTGCCGGCAAGACCACTATCACCAACCTCATCAACCGCTTCTACGACATTGAGGACGGCAAGATCCGCTACGATGGCATCAACATCAACAAGATCAAGAAGCCGGACCTGCGCCGCTCCCTGGGTGTGGTGCTCCAGGACGTGAACCTCTTCACCGGCACCGTGATGGAGAACATCCGCTACGGCAAACTGGACGCCACAGATGAGGAGTGCATTGAGGCGGCGAAGCTGGCCAATGCCCATGACTTCATCACCCGTCTCCCCGAGGGCTACGACACCATGCTCACCAACAACGGCGCTCGTCTGAGCCAGGGCCAGCGGCAGCTCATCTCCATCGCGAGAGCCGCTGTGGCCAATCCCCCGGTGATGATCCTGGACGAGGCCACGAGCTCCATCGATACCCGCACGGAGCGTCTGGTGCAGGAGGGCATGGACCGGCTGATGGAGGGCCGCACGGTATTTGTAATCGCACACCGGCTCTCTACGGTAATGAACTCCGATGCCATCATGGTACTGGACCACGGCCACATCATCGAGCGTGGCACCCACGAGCAGCTCATCGCCCAGAAGGGCACCTACTACCAGCTGTATACCGGCGCCTTCGAACTGGAGTAAGGACAGCACTCTGCCAAAGGATGCCTGCGGCAGCCAAGAGAATGCATAACAAACGAGACTGCAATGTCCCAGAGAGGACGCCAAGGGAAGGTATCGATATGAAAAAGAAACTGTTGAGCATGGAGGAGTGGAAGAAAAACTGCATGGCGGAAGCCTTTCAGCAAGCCTTTCAGCAAGCCTTTCAGCTAGGCGTACAGCAAGGCAGGATGGAAGTTCTCGATCAGATCTCGCAGATGATTCAGAATGGCTGTACGTTAGCTGATGTCGAAGCGTACGTGAATGAGAGCAAGCGGCAATTGGAAGATCACCAAGAGGCTGCGTCCGGCTGAGCCGGTAACGATGGCATCTGGGGCGTTCTGTGGGAGACTTGTCTCTATTGGCTGAACATTCATCGCCTCTGTCCTAGACAGCTGATTGCTGTGATTTGGGTAGCGAACCGATGGCCTGATCATCACATGGAAAGAGCACCGGGGCCATTCTCTTCAAGCGTAGAACACCTCGATGAGGCAGTTCCATGCTCCTTGAAAACACAAAACGCAACAAGAGGGCACCTGCCGATCAGCAGGTGCCCTCTTGCTATCTGGT
>CANQII010000093.1 GCA_947623875.1 uncultured Oscillospiraceae bacterium | reverse complement strand
CAGAAGGCGGAGCCGCAGCCGAAGACCACCATGCAGACCGGGATCATCAGGAACTCACGGCCCTTCATGGCCCGGACCACATTGGCCATGCCGGCGTTGATGGCGCCGGTGCCGTTCAGGATGGCGAACATGCCGCCGATGATGAGAAGGAAGAAGATGATATACGCCGCATTCTGCATGCCCAGGGTGACGGACATCAGAAGGCCGAAGAGAGAGGTGGGATTCCGGTCTACCGTGTGGTAGCTGCCCGGGATGACCACGTCCGCATCTGCGGCTTCATTGTACTCTCTGTCGTAGGTGCCGGCGGGGACGATGTAGGAGGCCAGGGCCACGATCAGGAGGATCACCACCAGGAACAGCATGGGGTTGATGGCCTTCATGGTCTTTTCTTTGTTTTTCTTTTCTGCTAGATTGCTCATTGCAGTACGTCTCACTTTCGAATGCTTCCCTTGTGGGAGGTGAAGTGGTGAATCTCGGAATGGGGGTATAGGCGATCAGGCGTTTTGATTTGTCTGGGCGGATCAGCCCAGATGGGCCAGAACGGCGCAGAGGTACTTGTAGAAGCGCTGGACCGAGGAGACAGAGAGCCGCTCTGCGGGGGAGTGGAAGTCCAGGCAGTTGGGCCCCATGGAGACGGCGTCCATGTCCGGCTTCTTCTCCAGAAGATAGCCTGTCTCCAGGCCGGCGTGGACGGTGAGGAAGGTGGGTTTGGCGCCGTCATAGCAGGCGGCATAGGCCTCAGAGCAGATATCCCGCAGTTTGGAGGTGGGGCGGTAATGCCAACTGGGATAGGCATTGCTGCTGGTGCAGTGTCCGCCCAGCAGTTTGGCAAGGCGCTCCATCCGGCGGTACAGGTCCTTGCCCTCGCTCTCCCAGGCGCAGCGGATCTCCAGCACCAGGTGCAGCTGGCTGTCCTCCAGGTACATCTCGCCCAGGTTGTCTGAGGCGTCCACCAGGCCGGTGAGGGCCTCGTTCATCTGATAGATGCCGTCCGGGATCAGGAGCATGGCGGAGACGGCCTTGGCGGGCACGGCTGCCTCAGTTACCATGTCCTCCAGGGGCTCCAGGGACACGGCCACATCTTTGCCGGACTCGGGGAACTCCCGGACCAGGTGCCAGGCCAGGTCTATGAGCTGCTGCCGCACGGCGCCCACCTGAGCGGGGTCTATGCAGATCACAGCCTCGGCCTCCCGGGGAATGGCGAGGCGGAAGCTGCCGCCGTGGAGGGAGACCAGGAGATAGTTGGCGGCGTCCTCTGCTGCAGAGAGAATGCGGGCCAGAAGCTGGTTGGCATTGCCCCGGCCTCGGTGGATGTCCTCGCCGGAGTGGCCGCCCTTCAGCCCGGAGAAGGAGATTTTGTAGGTCTTCCACCCGTCCGGTACTGGGCGATACTCCAGGGGAAGCCAGAAGTCCACCTGCATGCCGCCGCAGCTGCCGCAGTTGATCTGGTCCTCTACCGTGTGGTCCAGGTTGATGAGGTATTGGGCCTGGGAGAGGGAACAATCGAAACCGGCGGCGCCTGTCATGTCCTCCTCCTCGTTGGTGGTAAAGAGAGCCTCAATGGCGGGATGGGGAAGGGAACTGTCCTCCAGAACGGCCATGATCAATGCCACGCCGATCCCGTCGTCTGCACCCAGGGTGGTCTCGCCGTCTGTGGTGAGCCAGTCTCCGTCCAACACCCAGGGGATGGGATCCCGGAGGAAGTCGTGGAGGGATTTGATCGCCTTCTCGCACACCATATCCAGGTGGGCCTGCAGCAGGACGGCGGGCTTGTCCTCATAGCCGGGGGATGCCGGCTTGCGGACAAAGACGTTGTTGCAGCTGTCCTGGATGGCCTCCAGACCCAGACCTGCGGCCCAGTCCCGGACATAGTCTGAGACGGCTTTCTCATTGCCGCTGCCCCGGGGAATCTGGCTGATGGCGTAGAAGTGGTGGAAGACTCTGTCTTGACACAGAGCGGAAATTTGGGAATTCATGCTAAGATCTCCTTTCTTTAGCTCGCTAACACGGTAAAGAGCTAAAGAGTACAACGGGCACATTATAGCGATTTTCCGCCTTCTTGCAATGCTTTTGTGACGATTTCAGCACTTTTCAGCCATTGCCCCAAAAAGAACGCTGGGCTGTCCGCACAAACAGGGCAATTCGCAGACAGACAAACTTGGCAGTACGGCTGCTCCGGTTCCTTCATAAAACTTTAAGCAAGATTCCTGTATCTTTTTCCGGTCTTGTTGCTCTAATATGCAGAGGGGGGATTCCGATGGACGAGTTCGAGAAAATCAGACAGAGCTGCGCATCCATTGTCTATCGCTTCCTGCTGTCCCTCTGCGGGAACGAGGACCTGGCAGAGGAGCTTACCTCCGAGACCTTCTATCAGGCATACCTGCACCTGGACCAGTTCCGGGGAGATTGTAAGGCGGAGACATGGCTATGCCAGATCGCGAAGAACGCACTATACAAGGAGAACCGGCGGCTCAAGCGGACGGTCCCATGGGAGCAGCTGGAGGAGACCCAGGTGGAGGACGGCGTTCTGGAGCGGCTCTCGGACAAGGAGCAGGCGGCGAGCATCTACCGGCACCTGCACTGCCTGAGCGAGCCCTACAAGGAGGTCTTCATGCTGCGGGTGCTGGGCGGGCTGAAGTTCAAGGAGATCGGGGATATCTTCGGGCGGTCTGAGACATGGGCCAAGGTGACTTTCTACCGGGCCAAGGACAAACTGGTGGAACGGATGGAGGAGGAGCAATGAGCACGAAAATAAGCTGTGAGATGGCAGCAGACCTGCTGCCGCTGTATTTGGAAGACAGCTGTTCTGAGGACAGCCGCGCTGCCCTGGAGGAACATCTCAAGAACTGCCCGTCCTGCCGGGCCAAGCTGGAACGGATGCGGAGCACCTTGCCGGGGGACCTCTCTGTGGAGAACCCTGCGCCGGATCTCAGCGCCTACGCCAAGAAAGTCCGGGGACACCGCCTCCGGATCACCGCTCTGGCCTTAGTATCAGTGCTCGTCTTATCCCTTTTAGGCGGCATCCTCTTTCTGACCGTTCAGAGGATGATGCAGCAGTCCTCCCCGACCGTCTATGAAGTTGAGCCCGGTACCATTAATCTGACAGAAGGCGCTTTCCGGGCCAACGCAGAGGACATTGGACAATACGTCTTCTACACCAACTTCCAGCAGATCAAAGTTGAGGTGCAGGGGAGCGGAGGCGATCAGGGAACGGTGTATCTTTATAATACGGAGAACCCGGACAGCTTCATTCAGGTCCTGCATATCAACAAGGGAAAATGGGACGGTACCTTTACGGGACTCTCCGCCCAATGGCGGTATCGGATCACCTGTGAGGGATTGGATGGTGCGGTGATCACCGTGAGCGAGGGGCGTGCGACAGGCTTTTTCGAGAACATGAAAGCGGTGTTGGCCGAGATCATGGAGATGTTTGGCGGAAAGTGGGATGATGTCCAGGTGATTCATTATAGGCGGGACTGAGACATTGTCTGGACAGATACGGGACGGTTCATGTGCGCTCCACCGGTGCGTGGTATCCAGACCATTGTCTGCAACCGGGTCCACGGTTGGTGATTTTACAGCGGGAAAATGAAAATGCCGCCGAGATGCAGCGTATGCATCTCAGCGGCATTCTGTCCGGTAGGAATAGGGCAGACCGCAGTTGTTGTACCTGCATGCCAGTGTGCGCGATATTGTCCTGCTGTTGGAAGCGGTGCTGACTGAGACTGGATTGCCTCAGCGGAAACACGGGGTACACTACGTGGTGACACGAGACCGCAGATCCTGGATCTGGGAATCGGTGAGGTTGGTATAGCGATGGATGAAGGCGTTATCGTAACCGTCCGCCAAAAGCTTCGCGGCGAAATCAAGCCTTTCCTGCTCGCGAACCTGGGCACTGACCTTTTGCATTGCCTCATAAACGATTGCGCTCATTGCATTCACCCCCTCCGAGTCGGGTTTCTTGACCAGCCGCATGAGGTTGGCCAAGTCAGGTAGATGTACATCTGCATGCTGAGAGCCTCATAAGTGGTCTTTGCCGGAACAAGGCCGGCTGGGCGTAGGGTTCGAAGATTTGTGCTAGATTATACTATAAGACGCCAGAAAAATCAAATGAAATTCAAAGACAATCACAACGTGCATTGCCCTGAAACAATGTAATGCATATGCATTACATTGTATATCACTTGTATTACAAAACCAATACGCTGTTTCGCAGGTGCAATACAAACACACAACATCCTTACCAGTAGGCCACTATCTGTCTGGTGCCTTCAGATGGAAAAAACTACGTTGCGGAAGATTGGAGGACTTCGCTGACCACGGGATGGAGAGACACTTTCGTAATGAGGTGTTCTGCTTTGCCTCCTGATGCAGCGAGGAGACAGCGCCGAAATGTGTGGATAGGTCAAGTGTGGTGAGGCTTTCTTGTCACTGTTGTGGGCTTGGTGTGTCCTGTACCGAACCCCACGGTTTGATGACCACTTGCAGAGATATGAAAAACGCCGCCGAGATGCAGAGCGTGCATCTCGGCGGGATTATGCCAGGTTGAAACAGAAACAGAGCCCGTCCACCCAGTACGTTTGATTGGAGGTGCGAACGACGTCATTCTGTTTTAGGGAAGTGGGGCTGACTGAGACTGGATTGCCTCAGCGGAAACATGGGGTACACTACGTGGTGACACGAGACCGCAGATCCTGGATCTGGGAATCGGTGAGGTTGGTATAGCGATGGATGAAGGCGTTATCGTAACCGTCCGCCAAAAGCTTCGCGGCGAAATCAAGCCTTTCCTGCTCGCGAACCTGGGCACTGACCTTTTGCATTGCCTCATAAACGATTGCGCTCATTGCATTCACCCCCTCCGAGTCGGGTTTCTTGACCAGCCGCATGAGGTTGGCCAAGGCGGGTTGATCGATTTCTTCAGGCTGAGCAGAACAGAGGTCGTGAGTCCATCCTAGTGCGCTTCTCCAGTCCTTAGCGGTAAGACCGTACCGCGAGGTCTCGCGCCTCAACTGCTTATTCAGATTATTTTGGTTCTTGATGCATTCATCGATCTGACTTGTCAGTTCGGCTTTTTTGGTGTTGTCCGTCTCGCGAGCTACTTCAGCTCGCAAAGACAACAACTTTTTCTTGTTGTTAACCGCCTCGAACCCATACATGCAGTTCACAAAGATCTTGTGTGTCTGCGGTGTGTGCCTAGGCTGTGACGTGCGCACGGACTTGGGGAAGACTTCAGGGTCCCGGATCCAGTGGATGAACTCGCCCGTGCCGTATACATCAATATCTGCCAGAAAGATGACATAAACATTCTTCATCTCGTTGTAGGGATGATTGGCCTTCAGAGAAGCGAAGCTGGCAACGTGCGCCAGGAAAGATGCGCGAGCCGCGTCTTCGCTTTTCTCCTGCTTCTGCAGCTCGATGATGATGATCCTGCCATCGGTTGTCTCGCAGTACACATCCGGCATGCAGCTGTGGTATTGCCCAGGGAAATAATAGTCCTTTTGCAGATGCATGGTAGCGATCGTGAGATTGGGATCTCCGGTTATGTTCCGGAGCATTGCCTGAACGATGTGCTTTTGCCCCTCCATGGCTGCGCGAAAAAGCTCATCATCAAGGAAACGCAGCTTTGCCACCAGATCGGCCGTTGCTTCAGCAATTGCCTTTCTGGCTTCATTGCTCAGGGCGTTGATTGCGCCCTGAGGAGCATTCCGCAGAATCTCGGAGTACTTGACATCCCCCTGAGAAGTTTGCACAGTGAAATCGGGAATGTGAACCGTATCATACTCAATCTTCTGCCTTCGCAGGTTCATTGCGAAAGACATCAGCAGTTGGTCATGTTCGGTGAGAACCACTTCCTGCGGTTTTTCGTTGTTTTTCTGCCCGCTCTTCTGCTGCCTCTGCGGGTTGCTGGGCGGCTGGTCCTGGTTCTGCGAGTTGTCGGGCGGCTGATCCTGGTTCTGCGAGTTGTCGGGCGACTGATCCTGGTTCTGCGGGTTGTTGGGCAGCTGATCCTGGTTGCCGGACATCTGTCCCGGTCCTGAGCCGAGGGAATTGCTCTGGCTCTGGTCTGTGATTGGGGCCTGGTCTGGGATGGAGTCCTGGCTTGGCCCGTGTACGGGTTTCTGATTCTTGTCCTTGTTCTTTGCCATGAAATCCCTTCTCTCTCTTAAACTAGGAGGCGGGATTGCTCAGGCAAGGATAGCACTGCAGAGGTACGCTTGTGTCCTCTCCGCTTGGTATTATACCATGTGGAGGTTGGAATCTCAAGTGAATTTTCTGCTATTGCAGCCTTCCCGAGCAAGTCTGGTCGATCCCGCCTTGACGTGTAGACTCATCCTATTATGTGTGAGATGTATAATAGGAGCTGATTACTTCGAGGAATAGGTTATGTTTGAATGACGCTGCCTAGTATAGCACAGCCGGGCAGCGAATGCAAGAAGTTTTTTGAACAATTTTTCCATAAATGGGGGAAGGATATCGAGATGCGGCAAGGGCTAATTTGAAAGCAAAATAGGTTAAGAAATATAGAATTAGATCATTAAAAGACGGGCGTAAAGGCTAGAGATAGATCACTATCCATTTCAGGAGGAAAGGGAAATTCTCATAAGAACTGATTTATACTCAAAATAATAGAACAGTACAGGTTTCTTGAATGGTGAAAGACTGTCGGACACCGAGAGGGATCAAGAAAGAGTTGCAAAACAATGAATTACAAATGTAAAATGAAAACGAGCCTCAATTTTATATCTCCTGTCGGCCTGCTGCTGAGTCGTTCTGAGGGCAGAAATGACGCAGACGGCACCGTCTCGCGGCAGAATTGTGTCCTCATAAGCTGTATCTTGCCAGGAGCTTGTGGGTACCCTGAGCATGGATTGACCTGACTGCCCTTCGAACGGTGCCTTCTCCCAGAAATTTTCTCCCTCCTCCCCCCTTGACACCCTTTGTCTAATCTGTTAGACTCAGTCTAACCTGTTAGACAAGGCCCCTAGAAAGGAGATCTCTATGGAAACCCCGAAAGTGTTTGAAAGCGAATACCGGTTCTGCCTCATCCTTTGGAGGCATGAGCCCATCAACAGCGCAGAGCTGGCCAGGCTCTGCAAAGAGGAACTGGGTTGGAGCCGGACCACCACCTATACCGTGATTAAGCGTCTCCAGAACAGGGGCGTGGTGCAGAACGTGAATGCCACGGTGTCCTCCCTGTACTCCAAAGAGGACATCCAGGTGGCCCAGATGGACGAGATGATGGAGAAGACCTTTGAAGGCTCTGTCCCGGCATTTCTGGCCGCCTTCGCCCGGCGGCAGGAGCTGTCTCAGGAGGACCTGGACGAGATCCTCCGCATCCTGAAAAAGAAATAGGGAGGTGCGCATGTGGAAACGCTGTTTCTGAAGCTGCTCAACCTGAGTCTCACTGCCAGCTGGATGGTGCTGGCGGTACTCCTGGTCCGCCTGGTGTTCCGCAAGGCGCCCAGATGGATCTACTGTCTTCTCTGGGGTCTGGTGGGCCTCAGATTGGCGTGTCCCTTCTCTGTTGAGAGTGCATTCAGCCTGATTCCCAGCGCCCAGCCGGTGCCGGAATCCATCCTCATGAACCAGGTGCCCCATATCCAGAGCGGCATCGGCGCTATCGATGCCATTGTAAATCCCGTCCTGGAGAGCACCCTCACCTCGAATCCGGCTGCCAGCGCCAACCCGGCACAGGTCTGGGCGTTCATCTTCTCTGTGCTCTGGGCGATCGGATTGGTAGGGATCCTCCTGTATGGCGTTGGCAGTGCAGTGCTTCTTCGGTATCGCCTGAGAACCGCCACCAAGCTCCGGGACAACATCTGGCAGAGCGATCAGATCGAGTCTCCCTTTGTGTTTGGACTCTTTCGGCCGCGAATCTATGTGCCGTACAATATCCCGGAGGAGGATTTGCCCTATGTGCTGGCCCATGAGGAGACCCACATCCGCCGGCACGATCACTGGTGGAAGCCGTTGGGCTTTGTCCTTCTAGCGGTGTACTGGTTTAATCCGCTGCTCTGGGTATCCTATGTGCTGCTCTGTAGGGACATCGAGGCCGCCTGCGATGAAAAGGTGATCCGAGAGATGGCGGAGGATGCCCGGGTGGGATACTCCACGGCATTGCTGCGGTGCTCTGCTAGGCCTGCCGTCCTGGCAGCCTGCCCGCTGGCCTTTGGAGAAGTGGGGGTGAAGGAGCGGATCGCCCGGGTGATGCAGTACCGGAAGCCCGCTGTGGTCCTGGTTGTGCTGGCCCTTTTGGTTACCGTTGTTGTAGCGGTGTGCCTTCTCACCAATCCCAAGGAGCCCGCTGCAGACAGGGAAGAAGACCCCAGGCCGCCGGCGTCTGTGAACCAGGAGAACCCAAAGGACAGCACACCGGGCACGGAGAGCAACCTGGAGAACGCAGCCGGGCTGATCGCCTGGGTGGTACCCGAGAACCCGGACGAAATCTGGAACATTCCCTCGGATCTCACCATAGAACTGCCGGAACTCCCCGGTTTCGTCTTTCGATACAATGGCGTGATCACTGCCACCAAGCCGGATGGCACTGAGGAAACCTTGATGCAGGGCATGCCCATCTGGAATGCCTATTTCCAGGACATTAACGGAGATGGGATCCGGGAGCTCTGCGCTACCTTGAGTATTGGCTCTGGCATCGTGGACGACAGGATCCTTTGCTGGGAGAGCAGCACGGACACCGTTTATACCCTGGAAGACCGCATGCTCTATGATTATACCCTTCGCGTGGAGAACGGCGTCCTGGTTGCCGATCAGAGGAGATTCTCAGATGGCAATCTGGTGGCCACGGGACGGCTGGTTCTGCGGGATGGAGCGTTGGGCATGGAACAGACAGATCCATCCGTTCTGGCTGATATCCTGCTCACTCCGGGGAACAGCTTCGTCTCCTGGGAGTGCCTGTACCTCTCGCCGCTCAGCAGTGCCATTGCCACTGGGGACTCCGGCTTCCGATATGAGATCCGGGAGGACGGTTTTGCCAAGATCCCACAGGCGGGATGGCATGAGCCGGAAGGCGCAGTGATCTACCCTGGGGGAGAGCCGTTGGAGAAAGACGATGCGGAAGACGATGAGGAGGACGGTCTTATCCCCGTCTCAGACTGGTCCTGGCAGCCGTTCCCCTGGACCGAGGAGGAGTGGGCAGAACTGGTCTTGATGGGCAGCGAGTCGATCAGCAGCCTGCCGTCCCAGGTGCAGGACCTCCGTCACCTTCCCCTGAACGAACAAGCCTTCCTGCTCTTTGCAGACGGCGATCTGCTGCTGGTGAACACGAATGTACCCTCGTCCGGCCACATGGACATCTGGTCCATCTATAGCATGGTCTACGAGGAGACCATGGGAACCGCCGTGTGGTGGTGTTCCCATCAGGCAACCAGTGACGTCCAGCCGGCATTCTCCTTCCAGTTTGATGAGGGAGCGGCCGTCTTCGCAACCTGCAACAACGGACAGCTCATCGACTACGATAGCGCCTCTGGGGATCATGAGGCACCTACGGACAGGGCGCTGGACTTTCCGGCCGGTCATGCGGTCTGGTGGGATCCGCGCAATGCAGACGGAACCTACGCCCGCAATGCCGCCATCTCCTTCTCCTATCCTGGGAAGGACGGCAAGTACTGCTTCGGTACCCTCTATATCCACTCAGACGAGGGAGATCCGTTGCAGGAGGATGTCCTCTATACCGCCAGGGTGGTAGGCACAGGACTGCACATCGAGAGCGCCGCTTCGGATGAGAGCCCCCACGCCGTCGTGACGTACACCCCGGCACACTGAACCCAATAGACGCCATCAGCCTCCCTGCCGTGCGGCAGGGAGGCTGATGTAATGTCTGGGTAATTCAGAATTCCAGTTGGGAGATGAAGTCCTCCAGGGCTGCTTTGTCCACGATCAGGTAGGTGGACCAGAAGTTGTCCAGGTAGATATAGCCGTCTGTGTCGTTCTCATAGAGGAAGAAGTGCAGGGTGAGGCCGCTGTCCAGATGGACGTAGACGTGGATCAGGTCCGTGAGCTCCTCCAGCCCAGTGCGGAGGACGAAGGTGCCGCCTTGCAGCAGTTCCAGAAAGTCCTGGGCGGTGTCTTTGAGGGTTGGGCTCAGAGGATGGATGTTGCCCAGACTGTAGTACCAGTCGTCCCAGGCCTGATAGTCCAGAGACAGGTAGTGCTCCTGGACGGGGAAGCGGTCCCGGAAGAGATCGGACCCCGTTACCAGAGTGATCCCCACAGAGTTGGCGTAGTATGCCAGATTGCCATTGTCCTCTTCCAGGCAGACCAGGAATCCGGGATCAGAGCCCTGGACGCTGTATATCTCTCCCTGGATGCTGCCGGCAAAGTCCACGTACCCCTCTGCCGGAGTCCAGACGTCTATGGGGCCGGTAACGGTGCCCAGATAATCCCCCAGTACGGAGGGATCCTCCACCTCAGCCAGCCAGATGAACTGCTTTCCCTGGTAAATGAAGAAGGGAATCATGCAGGCGCTGGCGTTGGCGTCCAGGGAGACCTCCATGTTGGGGATGGTCACACCATGGGATTGGGCGCCGGGGGCCTGCTGATGATTATCCGCTGGATAGCAGCTGGATTGTCCCGCCGGCTGCTGGTTGTTCTCAGCCACGAGAATCGACGTGCCCGGCTGATTGCGGTAGTGCAGCAGCAGTGCTCCGCCGATCACAAAAACCAGACAGGCAGCCAGAACGGCATACCGTGGGATGGGGGTGCGCTTCCTGCTGCGGGTTTTGCCAGAGAGGACCTGTTCTTCCACCTCCTGCAGGATATCATCATCGATGAGGGTGATCCCCCGATAGAGC
>CANQII010000092.1 GCA_947623875.1 uncultured Oscillospiraceae bacterium | reverse complement strand
GAGCACATCGATCAGCCTCTGGGTGTACGTCTCCTCATCGCAGTCCATGATGGAACGGGGCCAGGCGAGAAACACCGGGGCGATGCCGCGGTTCATGTAGCGGTCTGCCGTGACCACCCGGTTGTTCTCGTAGTCGTCCTGGAGGGGCCAGCAGATGGTGTCGCCTGTGCGGATATCGTCCCGGAGACGCGGTCCGGAACCTTCCGAAGGATCGCGGGTATAAGTGCGGTGCATCCGGAGGGGTGCCACGTCATCAATCTCATGGCCGCAGGGATACCCCGCTGCTTCCAGCTGCTCTACCAGAGTGTCCAGGGTGCCGGTGGGCTTCCGAGACATCGAGCGGATATAATCCACTTTGCGGACGTTGATGCAGAAATTTGCCACGCCAAGGATGTTCTCTATCACATGGGTGAACAACTCTTCCGCCTCCCCGTAGCTGCAGTACTGGGGCAAGGCAGGACAGTGGATCTTGACCTGGGCGCCGTTGTGGGCCTTGCTGTCCACCACAGCGGTTATGATGTCGCTGAGGTTCAGCTCGGTACCGTCCGTCAGTTGGATTTTATCGTAGCGGCTGCTGGGGCCGATGAGTGCGCTCCAGTAGCCTTTCAGATGGTCCGGCTGTGCAGGCAGGCCGGCAAAGATGGATGCCCGGATCGAATAGAGATCCAGCTGCCAGTCATCCGACGGAAAAGCAATCTCGCCCTCCTCGGGGGAGAGAATCTCTAGGTCTGCAGGCAGCCCAACCCAAAGATTGAAGACCTTGCGTACCTGCTCAGACAGCTCGTCCAGATCGATTTCGCCCCCGCGGTATTGCTCGATAGACTGAGAAACGGTCTGCCAGGCATGCACGCTGCGGTTGAGAAACGTGGTGTGGAAGCGGGGGAAAGACATGTGATCTTCGGCGTACTCCAATAAAACCCGGACATAGTCATCCTCCGGCTTGCTGACGCTGGCGAGGAGTGTCTTCGCGCAGTCCCGGGCCTCCCGGTCCCGATCCAGGGCAATGCAGAGCAGCAGGTAGTTGCCCAGCTCCGCTCCGGTTCCCGTTAGCGGGCCCAGCAGCTGGAAGGCGTGATAGTACTCCGCCAGCCGCTGCCATTGGGCTGGATCCACAGTAGGGGATGTGAGATATGGCATCAGATCTTTTACACACTCTGTCCAAATCGCCGCCCGCAGGGCGAGCCGTTGTGCGTCTGAGAAGGCATGCTGGAGGCTTTTTACGCCGGTGAGGCCGCACAGCATGTCTACAAACGGAAAGGCGTACTCCTCTCTGCCTGCAGCATCTGCGATGATAAGGGAATACCACTCCTGATAGATCTGACGTTCCTCCTCCAATTCAGCGTAGGCGCGGGATAAACCGTTGTAAAAGCGCTCTAGGATTGACATAGGTGGCACCTCTTTCTGTGATTGCATGTCTGAGAGGGATGCTTTCTGTGGGGGATGCTCAATGATGTCTCTTGTTGTGCTTGCGCCTGGCCTTGGCGGCGTTCTCCTTCTTTTCCTTAGGGCGCACAGCGGATGGCTTCACACCGGGCTTGGAAGCGGCGGGCTCATCGCTCAAAAAAGCCGTGTTCAGACTCCGGAGCGTGCTGTGCTCCTGGGTCCTTGCCATGGAGATGGGACAGGGATAGGCATCGTAGTAGAAGGACTGGAGGCGGAACGTGTCGCCGTTGGGAATCTCAGAGAGATGCTTCTCCAAAGCCTCCACCAGCTGCAGAGAGCTCCAAGCCAACAGGTCCAGATAGCAGTACTGGGTGCCGCTGGCTTTCCCCAACACCTGCACGTTGTACGGGAGGTCCCCTTCCCTGAGTACATTGATCAGTCTCTGGGTATACGTCTCTTCATCGCAGTCCATGATAGACCTGGGCCAGGCGAGAAACACCGGGGCGATGCCGCGGTTCATGTAGTGATCTGCCGTGTCTGTCCGCTGATGGGTGTAATCGTCCTGGAGGGCCCAGCAGATGGTGTCGCCCTTGCGGATGTCGTCCCGGAGCCGCGGCCCCGGGCCTGCCTGGGGCCGCTGGGTGTAGGTGCGGCGCAATCGGATCGGTGCCACGTCATCGATTTCGTGGCCGCTGGTGTAGCCCAGCGCTTCGATCTGCTGCACCAGAGTGGCCAGGGTGCCGGTAACATGCCGGGGCATCGCACGCATCGTCTCTACAGCGCGGACGTTGATGCAGAAATCTGGCGCACCGAGAATGTGTTCCACCACATGGGTGAACTGCTCCTGCACTTCTGGACAGGCGGCAACCGGGGAGATGGCATCGTGATACACCTTGACCCGGACGCCGGTGTGGGCAACATTGTCCTCCACGGCGGTCTGGACGGTGCTGAGGTCCAGTGCGGCGCCGTTCTCCAGCAAAACCGTCTCATAGCGGGCGCCGGCGCTGACGGAGGCAAGCCAATTCTCTCGCAGACTGTCTGGCTGTTCCGGCAGTCCGGCATAGACGGATGCCTGCACAGAATAGAGGTCCAGCGGCCAGTTGTTTGAGGTAAACGACACGATTCCCTCCCGGCGGGATGTCACATCCGCGTCCGCAGATATCCCGAGCCAGATGTCGAAGACCTTGCGGACCTGCTCTGTCAGCTGTTCCTGCAGGATTTTGCCCCGGCGGTAGTCCAGAATGTACTGGGAGGCGGCGGCCCACGCGTTCCGGCTGCGGGTGATGAAGACGGAGTAGAAGCGGGGCAGGGACATATGGTCCTCGGCGTATTCCAGGATCGACTGAGCCGTGTCGTTCTGCGGCTTCAAGGTGAGGAGCTTTTTCGCCAGATCCCGGGCCTCCCGGTGCCGGTCCAGGGCGACGCAGAGAAGTGTGTAGACCAGCAGATCCAGATAGGTGCCATCCTCCACAGGCGGCCCCAGCATCTGAATGGCGTGATAGTACTCAATCAGGCGCTGCCGGAGGAGTCGGTCCAAGGGATTTGTTTGAAACAGCTTGATCAGATCGAGCTGGCAGGCCACTAAGACCGTACGCCGGAGGTAGCGGAGCTCTTCGGTGTCGAGCGCCGCCTGAATGCTCATCGGCACGGTGATGTCGTACAGCAAGTCCACAAACGGGAACGTGTATATTTCCCGGCTCTCTTGATTTGCGGTGAGAATAGCGTACCACTGACGGAGGGCCCTTGTGTCACAGTATCCGCGCAATTCGTTTGTCGCTACGGCCTCATTGAAATCTTGCAGCATGAATAGCACCTCGTTCTGGCTTGTGCGCTCTCAATGGATCAATGGAATTTTTTGCTGTGTTTCCGCTTGGCCTTGGCGGCGTTCTTCTTCTTGCTCTTGGGATGGGCGGGCGGCGTGCCCTTGGAGAACGATGTGCCGGAGGTCTCCAGCGGGAAGGGAAGACCGGATGGGTGGATCGCGGAGGTGGTCTGGAGATACTGTTGGGAGACCGGGCAGGGGGTGGCATCGCAGTAGAAGGACTGGATGCGGGCCGCATCGCCGCCGGGAATCCTGGAGAAAAACCGCTCCGCCGCGCTCACCAGGGGGATGGTAGTCCAGGCCAACAGGTCCAGATAGCAGTACTGGGTGCCGCTGGCCCGGCCCAGCACCTTTGCGCTGCCCGCTGCGTTCTTTGCAATGGCATCCTGCAGCCGCTGGGTGAACGTCTCCTCATCGCAGTTCATGATAGACCGGGGCCAGGCCAGGAACACCGGTGCGATCCCCTGGTCCATGAAGCGGTCCATGGCGGCCGTCTCATAGCGGTCGTATTCCTCCTGCAGCGGCCAGCAGACGGTGTCTCCCCGGGTGATGTCGTCCCGGAGCGGCAGGTCGGCGCCTTCCTGTGGCTGCCGGGTGTATTCCCGGTGCAGGCGGAGCGGCTCTACCTCGTCCATATCGTGATCCAGGGTGTAGCCCAGTGCCTCCAACTGCTGGGGCAGGGATTCCAGCATGCCGGTGCTGCTTTGCGGCGGCTCTGTCAGAGGCTCTATGGAGTGGATGAGAAGGCAGAAGTCCGGGGTGCCCAGAAGGCTGGATACCTCGTTGGAGAGGAGCGCGACCAGATTCGTGCCGGCAGGGGCGGTGGGGAGAAACGGATGGTACAGTTGGAGGCGGATGCCGGTGTGGTCCGGCGTGTCCTCCGCTATGGTTTGGATGCTGTCTGGGGCAAAGAAGGGCCTGCCTGGCCTGTCTGGGTCGCCCACGGGACGGTTGAGAAGACCTATGTCCCAGCGCTTTGCCAGATCCGTCGGGATCTCCAGACACCCTATGTCCAGCGCCGTCTGGAGGGGGATGAGATCCTGCCGCCACTCCAGCGGGGAGAGGGCAAACGTGCCGGTGCCGTCCGAAGCATAGGCCACGATCAGTTCAAGGCCTGTCCAGATGGCAAAGTTGTTGCGGGCTGCTGCCTGCAGATCGTCCAGATTGAGTTCGCCGGCATGGAATTTCTGGGCCATGAAAAAGACGTTTTTCCATGCGAACTTGCAGCGGGAGATGAAGTTATGGCGGAACCGGGGAAGGGAGACGCAGCTGGTCTGAAAGGCCAGGGAGGACTGGACGAAGAGGTTGCCCGGCAGCAGGGAAGACAGCACCTGGAAGAGATCCTGTGCCTCCCGGCACCGGTCCACCGCAAAACAGAGCGTGGCGTAGGTGAGCAGATCCTCGGCCTTGTCCTCGGATGTGAGCGGCTGCAGCAGCTGCAGTACCCGATAGTCCTGCTCCAGGCCGTACCGGAAGAAGGAATCCGCACGCATTGCCGAGTCTGCGCCTGCAGACAGGTCTTTCAGGGCGGTTTGCAGAAACACGTCTCGGAGATTGCGGCGCTCCTCCTCGGTGAGGCAGGAGGCGATCAACTCCGGATCCGCTACAGGGGATACAAATTCCTTGAACATCTTGATGGATTGGCCGCGCATCGCCGTGTTGGCGGCGATTTCGTCATACAAATACCGGATGAACGATCGGTTTTTCGCTGTATGGATGATTGGTATGGTGTTGGCCATGGGCAGCACCTCTTTCTATGATCTGGGTTGGGACGGAGCTCAGCGGAACCGTTTGCTGTGCTTCCGCTTTGCCTTGGCAGGGTTCTTCTTTTTCTCCTTGGACTTCTGCGGCGGCGTCCGGGAGCTGTCCGGATGGAAGAACTTGTCCAGGTTGGGGATGGAGCTCTGGGCCTTGCGCTGAGACAGGGAGACGGGACTGGGGACGGCATCGCAGTAGAAGGACTGGATGCGGACTGCATCGCCGCCGGGGAGCCCGGAGAGGAACTTCTCCAAGGCCTGCACCACCACGGGGATGTTGAAGACCAGCAGATCCATGTAGTTGTATTGGGTGCCGTATGCCTTGCCCAGGGGCTTCAGGCTGAGCGCAACCGCTGGATTGAGAAGTACTGCATACAGAGCCTCTTCCTGGCCATCTGGAAGGGAATTGGGCCAGGCGAGAAACACCGGGGCGATGCCGAGATTCATGAAGTAGTCTGCCGCAGCCGTCTCATTGCGATCGTAATCGTCCTGCAACTGCCAGAGGACGGTCTCTCCCCGGCGGATGTCATCCCGCAGCCGCTGCATGGGGCCCTCCTGGGGCTTCCGGGTGTATTTTCGGAACATGCGGCCGGTCTCCACTTCCGAGAGATCGTGGCCCAGGGTGTATCCCAGTGCCTTCAGCTGCTCCTTCAGGTTGTCTATGGTGCCGGTATCGTTGGAGGGACGCCTTTTCAGAACCTGGATGGAGCGGATGAGCATGCAGTAGTCCGGGGTGCCCAGTACGCTTGCCACCTCTTTCTCACACGCCTCCATGATGTCTGAAGGAGTGGTGCCGTAGGCGAGGATGGGATGAAACACCTGCAGATGGACGCCCTCGTGCTTGGGCGTATCCTTCACCACGGTGAGTGCCTCTCCCAGCGATTTCGAGGAGCCGTCCTCCAGGACAATGCGGATGGAGCTGCCGCTGGTGCTGAAGTCCGCATGCCAGACCGCAGACACCTTCGGCGGAAGTTCTGCCAGGCCTACGGCGATCGCCGCCTGAGAGGGGAAGAGACTCAGCTGCCAGTCCTTGACGGAGAAGTGCAGTGTGCCGCCCTTCTCCGGAGAGAGGCAGTCCAGGAACACAGAGAGGCCGGTCCATATGGCGAAGGTGTTTTTCGTGTCGCCAGACAGCATGTCGCCGTTCACATGCCCTTTTTGGTAGTCCTGGAGGGCAAGGGCAAAGACGCTCCACGCGTGGGAGCAGCGGGAGACAAAGGAAAACCGGAATTGGGGGAAGGACATGCGGCCGGATGCGTAGGCCAGAAGAGCTTTCACGAAGGCGTTGTCCGGCTTCCGGGCCAGCAGTCTCTGGGAGATATCCCGGGCCTCCCGATAGCGGTCCAGCCTGGCGCAGAGATAGGCGTAGACCGCCTGATCTTCAAAGGAGTCCTGTTCCGTTACAGGCCCCAGAAGCTGAATGGCGTGATAGAACTCCTCCATCAGTTGCCGCAAGGCTGGGATCGGGGGATCCCCTGGCTGGATGAACCCTCGGAGTTCCTGCAGGAAGACCGTGAATACGCAGCTGCGCAGGTTGCGGATCTCCTCCTCGGTGAGGGCGGAGCGGACGGCGTCCATGGGGAACACATCGTACAGAAAGTCTGAAAACAGAAGCACATACCTGTTGCACAGGGAGTCTCTCTGTGCGATTTTGGTATACAGATCCCGGATGTTCTCCGGATTGTTTTTCATAGTGGCCCTCGCCAGAATCGCAAGAGCAATCGGACTGAGTTCGTTCGGCATGGAGTCCTCCTTTTCTGGACCCGTGGAATGGCGGGATGCGGTGGCACAAGACGGAAGATGCTCAGTGGAACTTCTTGCTGTGCTTCCGCTTTGCCTTGGCGGCGTTCTTTTTCTTGCTGGGCTTCTTGGGAGGAGCGGTGCGGACCGCTTCAGGGAAGGTGTCGTAGAGGATCGGCGTGCCATCGTAGGACCACTTGGAGTGCTCCCGCAGGTAGGCCCGGGAGACGGGACAGGGTTGGGCATCGTAGTAGAAGGACTGGATGCGCACCGTATCGCCGCCGGGGATCCTGGCAAAGTACTTCTCAATGAACTGGACGATCTCAAAGGTGTCGTAGACCAGCAGGTCCAGATAGCAGTACTGGGTGCCGAAGGCCCTGCCGAGAATCTTGCCATTGTAGGGGATCTGGCTGTCCAGCAGCGCGTCTACCAGCCGCTCCGAGAATGTCATCTCGTCACAGTCCAGTATGAACCTGGGCCAGGCGATAAAGCAGGGGGCGATGCCGCGCTCCATGTAGTAGTCTGCAGTGTCTGTCTGATTGGCCTCATACTCCGTCTGCAGCGGCATGCAGCAGGTGGCTCCCACAAGGATGTCATCCCGGAGGTGGGAGATGACACCTTCCTTCGGCTTTCTTTCGAAGGTCTGGAGCATCCGCGTGTTTTCAATCTCCACCTGCGGGAGGTCCATGGTGTATCCCAGATCGGCTACCTGCTGAGACACGGTGGCAATGGTGCCGGTGATGTTGTCCGGCTTCACAGACAGCACCTCTACATCCAGGATGTAGACGCAGAAGTCTGCGCCGTTCATATAGCTGGACACGTTTTTGGTGAGTGCTTTGCGGAGTTTGGGAGAGGCCGCATAGGGGGCCAACACCGGGTGATAGAGCTTCAGGTGAACACCTTTGCGCTCTTTGTCCCGGACGAGCGCCGTCTGGATATCCCGAAAATCCAGAAGGGAGCCGTCCTCCATGGGGACATCCATGAGAGGGCTGTCTCCAATCTGGGCCTCCCAGGCCTTCTGGAAGGAAGTGGGCATTTCATCGTGCCAGATGTCGAGGGATCGTAAGGAGAGGTAGTAGCTGCGCTCCCAGTCGTACAGCGAGAACTCCAGGACACCGCCCTTGGGAGAGCGGCAGAACGTCAGCACATCCAGCCCCGTCCAAACGCGGAAGACCATGGAGACACCGTCCTCCACTTCTTGCGCTTCCTCTTTTCCGTTGCAGTAGTCCTCCAGGATGGAGGAGGCAGTGAGCCAGGCCATCCGGCAGCGGGTGAGAAAGGAGACACGGAATCGGGGGAGGGAGATGCAGTCTGATACCACAGGCAGTGCGGCGTTTGCGAAGGCGTCCTCGGGCTTTTCCGCAAGCAGCCTCCGGAGATATTCCTGGGCCTCCCGGTGCTTGTCCAGCGCCACACAGAGCAGTGCCATGGAGGACAGATACGATGCATCCTCCTCTGCCGGCGGCCCAAGCAGCTGGAATGCGCGATAATAGAATTCTAGAAAATGCCAGTTCTCCACGTTCGGCGGAGTCCTGGTTTGAAGGTCTTGGATGGCTGTGGCCATACAATCCCTGTACATGCGAAGCCGCAGCACTTGGCGGTCTTCCTCTGTGAGCGCAGACAAAAGAACATCGGCATCCGGCGTACGGTATAGAAGGGCAGCGGTCAAAAGCGAGCGCATATTGTCCTCCGTGTCATCGTGCCGGATGAGATTGCACATCTCGCGGAGCATCTCGTCTGCGGGGGGCATGGCATCCGGTGCTCCTGGAAAACCGGCGGATTCGGCTCTTTTGTTTGGTCCCTTTTGCATGGGAAACACCTCTCTCGAATTGTGTCTGACAGAGATCAGTATACCGGAAATGCCGAGTCAATGCAACCACATCTTGAACTTGCAACGAAGATCGAAACGCGATAGAATACGGAATCTCAAAATCAGACAAGGACGGTCTTACAAAGAAGCGATCTGGCAGGAAAGAAATTTTGAAATGCGGGGGATGAGTCCCATTTATGGGACTTTCCCTGTGCTATCATGGGCCCATCTCAAACAGAAAGGACCGATGTACATGATCGCAGCGGTATGTCTCGACGACCGCAATGGTACCCTCTTCAACGGCCGGCGGCAGAGCACGGACCGGGAGGTGCAGAAGATGCTGATGGATCTCTCCGGCAACCGCCCCCTGTGGGTGAGCCCATACACCGCAGAGCAGTTTCCCAAGGAGGACCAGAACCGGCTGGCGGTGTCCTCCCGCTTCCTGCAGGAGGCGGTGCCTGGAGACCTCTGCTTCGTGGAGGACCAGTCCCTGCTCCCGGTGGAGGACCGGCTGGAGCAGCTGATGCTGATCCGCTGGAACCGCCGGTACCTGGCAGACAGCACCCTGGACATTCCACTGGAGGGGTGGCGCAAGACCACATCCTGGGACTTCGCCGGCCACAGCCACAACGTGCTCACCATGGAGGTCTACGAGCGCTGGAAGGGCGGCAAGCGCTGACGGGCAAACACATCTTTTCCCATCATTGTTGGAAAAGAAGTGTGCCTGCAGCGGGGATGAGTCCCATTTATGGGACTCATCCCGTGATATACTGCCCGCAATCTTGAAGGAAAGGAAGAATGCATATGATTGCAGCGATCTGTCTTGACGACCGCAACGGCACGCTGTTCAACGGCCGGCGGCAGAGCATGGACCGGGAGGTGCGGCGGGTACTGCTGGAGATGGCAGGGGACAAGCCCCTGTGGGTGAGTCCCTATACCGCCGGACAGTTCCCTCAGGAGGAGCGCAGCCGGCTGGCGGTCTCCCCGCAGTTTCTGGATGAGGCCGGTCCCGGTGATCTCTGCTTCGTAGAGGAGGCACCGCTGGCCCCCGTGGAGGATCAGGTGGAGCAGCTGGTGCTGTTCCGCTGGAACCGCCATTACCCCTCAGACCGGACCTTTGATATCTCACTGGAGGGCTGGAATTTGATCTCCTCTCAGGACTTCCCCGGCCACTCCCATCCCAACATCACCATGGAGGTGTATTCACGATGAAAAAGAAGAATTGGATTGCCCTGCTGCTGGCGGTGCTCCTGCTGCTCTCCGGATGCGGCGGGGGCGATACCCCTGCTGCGGGTTCGGAGACCCCGGCCCAGACCCAGAGCCAGGCCGAGCCCAATGTGCCGGAGAATCCCGCTGCCGCCGATACCCCGGCGAATGAGCCGGGAGACACACCGGAAGACCCAGGGGAGACGCAGCCCCTTCCCACGGAAGAGGCAGTACCTAACCAGCAGCCGGCAGACCCCGCATCGCCGGAAACGGAGGCGCCTGAGACCGCAGCCCCTGCAGACACCCAAGCACCGGCGGATACGCAAACACCTGCAGACACCCAGACTCCGGCGGATACCCAAACTCCGGCGGAGCCCACCGCAGCTCCGGCCACGGAGGCGCCTGCAGAGCCGCCTGCCCAGACAGAGGCACCTCCAGAGAATCTCTCCACCCCCTGGAGCCCCACGGATCACATCGCCGGCTTCCAGCTCAGCAGCGTGGCGGCATACGGCAGCGAGGCCTGGACAGCGGTCCACGGCAACGTGCCCTTCTTTGACACCACTGCCATCGCCCCCGTCTCCACCGAGTTCTACAGTCCTCTGGACGCCCTCGGACGCTGCGGCGAGACCTACGCCTGCGTGGGACTGGATCTCATGCCCACCGAGGAGCGGGGCAGCATCGGCAACGTGAAGCCCACCGGCTGGCAGACCATCCGCTACGACTTCGTAGACGGCAAGTACCTCTATAACCGCTGCCACCTGGTAGGGTACCAGCTCAGTGGAGAGAACGCCAACACCTCCAACCTCATCACCGGCACCCGCTACCTGAACATCGAGGGCATGCTGCCCTTCGAGAACCTGGTGGCAGACTACGTGCAGGAGACCGGCAACCATGTTGCATACCGGTCTACCCCCATCTTTGAAGGCAGCGATCTTCTGGCAAGAGGCGTGCTGCTGGAGGGCTGGTCTGTAGAGGACGGGGGAGCCGGGGTCTGCTTCTGCGTGTTTGCGTACAACGTGCAGCCCGGCGTGGTGCTGGACTACGCCACCGGCGGCAACTATGCGGCGGACGAGGCGCCCCAGGCCGCGCCGGAACCCACACCCGAGCCTACACCGCAGCCTACACCTGAGCCGACGCCTCAACCTACACCTGAGCCGACGCC
>CANQII010000091.1 GCA_947623875.1 uncultured Oscillospiraceae bacterium | reverse complement strand
TATGAAATTACAAAACGCGGGGCCTTACATCCACACCCCGTAAAGGGGTGTGGTTTTACGGCCATCTTTATAAATCCAAAGAGCTATCATTCAGGGCGTCCTAATGACTCAGTACTCCAATTCGTTAGTCAGTGTCGTTTTGGGCAAACCGAGGTAGGCAGCTATGTTGTCCCTCTAGTGTGCCCGTTTATGGAAATGGCCAGCGACACTTATGAACAATTATCGGTTTTTGATAACGAGGATGATTGTGCATCATCATTGACAAGGCAAGTTACACGGCATGTTATTGAAGGCATTTATTCAATTAAGACTGCTATAGACAACGATTCGATGGCAGATGTTAAAGTGAGCGCTAACTTCTGTGATGCCGTTGTCGGTATATGCGGTCAATATGCAAATGCTCAGGTTGACTTTCAGGCACAATGGTCACCCGAAGTCAGGAAAAACACCCCTTCTTTTTCAAGTGTCAAGCTCAGCAGTGATTACGTGGCACCTCTGAAGGCTATGTCTAAGACATTAAAGCCCTCGCGGAAGCAAACCATGACAGTTGTCGGACGTGTTCAGGAATTGAAGGCTGATCCTTTGCCGGAGAACCGTCAAGGTGGGCAGATCAAAGTGGCATACCTTGACGAAGAAAGCAATGCTGGGGTTCTGACTGCAATTTTGGACTCTGAAAGCTATTCAAAAGCTATCGAAGCGCATCAAAAAGGGTTCTATGTTTCTCTGGAAGGCAAAATACCTGAAGGAAGCAAGAATCTTGATTGCGCATCCTTTAAACTAATTATTGTTTGAAGCTTGACCTGGCAATGTTATTTATCGCGTCATAACGAAATCCAGTTTTTCTTCTTTTTGATTCAGCGAATTCCCGAAGAACAAGAATTCACTGCCTTTTACTGCAAAGCCATGCAACTTAGAATACGCGCTGTAATCTCAGCGGTTTACCCCTTGATTACTATCTCCCCACCACTTGGCAACTGTGTTTATCACCTCTTGGAACCATCGCTGCTATGGCCTGGGGCCCCTTAAAAGTTGTAAAACCATCGCCTCGCAAAACCAAACTCTCTAATATGTGAAAACCTCCTGCTGTCTGCAGGAGGTTTTCGTTTTACCCAATATCAACGACACATTCTTAAGAAAATGTTTTTAGTGCAGATGGTTACAAAGGTGCAAAATGAAGCTGATAATCACTGAAAAGCCATCAGTAGGCCAGTCTATCGGCAAAGTGCTGGGGGAATCCAAGCGCTGCGATGGCTATCTGGAGGGTGGCGGCTACGTGGGAGGTTGTTCCGCACAGTATCCGAGAAGAGCACAGTGTCCTGCAGTACAATAGCCACGTTCCGCCGGAGATCTTCCCGGGAGAGATCGGCGAACCCGCTCCGCCCCAGCCACAGCGGTCTGCAGCTGTCCGTAGACCTGGGCGATCTCGTTAATCGGCCGGCTGAACTGCCGGGCGTAGACGATAAAGGAAGAGATCACACCCACGGAGATCAGCCTGTGGACGGAGAAATACCCGCCGAAAGCAGCGATGATCACAAAACCGATGTTGCCGATACAGTTCATCACCGATCATCCCATTACGCCGCTGGTGATATCCGTCTGGATACCGGCCTTGGTGAGCCGCTCTGCAGTGTCGCAAAAGAGACGTCTGTTCCTGATGATTGTATGCCACCACAGTCCGGTAGCCGGAGATCATCTCCACCACCATATTGTTCAGCTGGCCCAACAGCTGCTGCCGCTGCCGGGAGTACTTCCGCACCCTGCCGGATAGAAACCGGGTAGCCGCGATGGTGAGTCCCACCATAACGCAGCTCAACAGTGCCAGCTGCCAGCAATACCAGATCATGATGGCCACCGTACCGGTTACTGTTAGAACGCCGGAACACAGAGACGGCAGAGACTGGGATACGGTGGATGAGATGTCTTCAATGTCGTTTGTCATGCGGGACATGACATCACCGTGGGAGTGGGTATCCAAGTACCGCACAGGCAGGTCTACGAGTTTGTCGAAGAGCTCCTCCCGCATTCACGCCACGATTCGCTGGCTGAGTCTAGCGCTCACAAGACCCTGCAGCAGTTGGCTGGCGCTATACAGGAGGTACGCCGCCAGCATGAGGCCCACGGCGATGATCGGGTCTCCCGGACGCACCCCTGCAATCCGGTCTATGTCTGGAGGCTGGGAGCCAGAACCGCGCAGACGGTGCCAAAGCTCACGATCACCAGCAGCATCACCACAAGTGTCTTCTCGTTGGCAAAGAATGTAAGGACCCGGCACAGGGTCTTCCCGGTGTTCTCTGCGTGCATCACTCCCTAGAAGCGCTCCCGCCTTCCCATTCCGGGCTCCCCCAAAACCATCTCACAGGCAGGATCTCCATCCTTCCGGGTATTTGAACCACCTTGCACTGCGCAGCATTCTTCACGCCATTTAGAACGAGAAAGCCCCTAGGAAACACAATTGAGTTCCGCACTGGATTTGTTTTGCACCAGTTGGCTTTGCCGTCTTCAATGCCAGTTCTCCCCATAATTTTTGGAAAAGAAGTCCTTGACTTCCCTGGTGCGATAGTTTATTATCTATTAGTACGTTGCTATGGACTTGGCACCATCCAGCATTTGTATGCATGTTGTTCAATCCTTGGCCTGTATGCTCACTTTAGCCCATCTTTGTGATTATACGCAGGCGTCCGTTTCCCTTGCGTCACAAGAAGGAGACCGATTGACACAGAACAGCATTTCTCAGGTCTCTTTCTGTGTAATATCATTCTACTATAAGGGGGTGCATTGAAAAGTCATACGCGAAACGTATTTAACAGTGCTAAAAGAGTGGTTCTGGCAGTCTGATAACCAGAAGCTGTGTTGAAATCTCCAGTGGGTTATCATGCAGGATTGTACAATTTGCAGTTCGTCTATCTTAGGATTTTTACGATGAAGCAATATAGTTTTTGGTTGTTTCGTACACTCTTTGCACTGTAGTGGCAGTCCTTTTGTATGTGATTGCCGTTGTTCCCCGCGTAAGCGGGGTGGATTGAAATCGGGTGGGATCAATGTCAAAGTCAATCTTGAGGTTGTTCCCCGCGTAAGCGGGGTGGATTGAAATCATACTCCCGAAATGCCCGATTGCGGGTTCCTCAAGTTGTTCCCCGCGTAAGCGGGGTGGATTGAAATTGAAAGAGCATCACCAACATGAGCACGCCATTCAAGTTGTTCCCCGCGTAAGCGAGGTGGATTAAACAACTGGACAGCACAAATCAGCAGGCGCGGTTCCCTTATGGGAACCGCGCCTGCTGATTTTTCACTATGGACTATTTTGGGCCACAGATCCTTGGTTATTGCGCCAAGAAGGTGCAGAAGTTCCGCAGCAGAGCGGAGATCTCAGCACGAGTGGCTGTTCCGCCTGGATTCAGCTTGCCGTCTGAGCCGTTGAGGAGTTTGTTGGAGACAGCCCATGCCATGGCATTCTCAGCCCAGTCGCTGATGGAGTCTGCGTCAGAGAAACCGGCGAAATCGGAACTGGCTGTGGTATTTATCCCCTTGTAAGCGGCGTAGTTGAAGAGGATGCAGGTCAGCTGCTCGCGGGTGATGTTGTCCGTGGCGCCAAAGGTACCGTCACCGTAGCCGGAAACCACGCCGGCAGAGGCAGCCCAGGTCACAGCGTTGGTGAACCAGTCTTTGGACGTGGTGTCCGGGAACACCGGCTCACCGGTCTCCGGGTTGTGCTCCAGGTTGTACAGGATGGCCGCGATCACGCCTCTGGTGGCAAAGTCCGAAGGATTGAACTTGCCGTTGCCATTGCCATTCATCAGCTCATGGCTGGAGGCGAAGTCCACATGCTCGGTGTACCACGATGCAGCGGGCACGTCATCAAATGTCTTGTGGTTGTCCGTGAGGAGCAGCTGAGCGCTGCCTTCCACCGCGACGATCACCTCTTTGGCGTCCACATCCGGCACTGCGGTGCGGACGACCTCCCGGGTACCGTCTTCTTTCAGCAGCACGGCTACCGTGCTGGGCTTGCAGACAGTTACGGGGATCTCCAGGCGAACTTCGCCGGTGAGGTCCGTTACAGGCTTGCCGTCCACGGAGACATCCAGGGTCACGATATTGTCGGTGCGCTCCACAGACACGGTGAGATCCCGGGTGGGACGCAGGTTGTCCAGAACGTGGTTGGGTACGGTAACCGATGCGGCTGCGGTCTCAATCCGCAGGTGTGCAGCGGTCTTGCTGGCGATGTTCAGCACGGTCTTTCCTGTGAGGGACACCGCTACCCGGCCGGCATCTGCTGCCACCACTGGGGCTATCACTACCACGCTGCTGTCGTTCTGGAGAGCGGCGGCAACGATCTCATCGCCGGTGGCCTCATCCAGAGAGACGGTGGCGGTGCCCATGTTCATCACGGCTGCGGGCTTCACCACGGTCTGCTTCACTGTGCTGCCGTTCTCCACAGTCTCGTTGGTGGAGACATCCACCTTGGAGGAGGGAACCGGAGCAGAGGGCACTGGCGCAGAGGGTGCCGGTGCAGTGCTGGGTGCCGGAGCGGTGCTGGGTACAGGTGTTGCTGTGGGTGTGGGATTCACCGGGGCACTGGTATAGACCCACAGGGTGATGAGGCCGGTCACGGTCTCATAGTTGGCGGTGTCCGCAGGCGTGAAGATCCACTCATAGGCGGTGTTGGGCATCACGGTGGTGTACGGGGAGAGAACCCAACTCAGGGTGCCGGCAACGGTATAGCCGTTGGCGGTAAAGCTGCTGGTCTGCTCCAGGCGGGCATCCGCCAGGGTGTAGCCCGAACCGGTGATGGGAATATAGCTTGGCCTGCCGGACGGGGTGGCCTTGCGGATGGTGATGGTTACGGGGTTGCTTGCGGATGCGGAATAGCCGGCGCTCTCCGCCTGACGGGCGCTCACGGTGATGGTGCCCGCATGGGTGGCAGTGAGCATGCCGTTGCCGTCCACCATGGCGTCACCGCCGCCAGAGACAGAGGTTACGAAGTAGGTCACAGCACCGCTTCCGCCGCCGCCCGAGGTGTGCAGCTGCATGCTCTCACCGTAGACCATGCTGTTGCGGCAGACGATCTCCAGCGGGCTGCTGGCGCCGGTCACAGAGTAGATCACGGAGCCGGTGGCAGGTGTGGTAACGTAGTTGGTCTCGCTGGGATACGGGGTGAATACCCAGTACAGGGTCACCTGGCCGCCGGTGCGGAAACTGCCGAAGGCGGGCTCCAGATGGGCCTTATCCAGATACCAGGTCAGGTTGCCGCCCACAGTCTTGCCGTCCACGCCCTGCGCAGTGGCGGCAGAATCCTGCGGATAGGGATCGCCCACGGAGACAGCACCGCCGGTTACGGTGTTGGTGAAGGTGTAAGATGCCCGAGCGATCACGAACTGCTTGTGGTCCTCATAGGGGTTGGTCTCGCCTTCACCCACGAAGACAGAGCCGTCCTTCGGGACAAGTTGAACCTTAACCCAGTAAGTACCGGCATTTGTCGGGAGGGTACCGAGAGGCAGCTCATCACCGATATGGCCATCTTCGCCAGTCTGGTGCCAGGTTACAATGACAGCAGTGTCGTCGCGGTTGCTGTACACGCCGCCCACCTCGAAGTCTCCCGGGCAGGTCACAGGCATGCCATCGTAGACCATGGTAGTGTTCACGGTTGTCAGATAGATGTAGTCCAGGCGGTGGCAGTAGATGCACTCGCTGTTCACAAACTTGTGATTCAACGCCGGCCAGAGTTCTTCACTAAAGGCGGTGCCGCAGATCTTGCAGATCTCACGCTTGTATCCCATATGGTAGCAGTCCGCCGTCTTTTCCTCAACGGTCCGGTCCGCGTGGGAACAGACCTGCTGCAAGGTCTTGAATACCACAGCGGACTGGAGGTTTGCCTTGTGGGAGACAAACTTGTATGTCAGGTCCACATGGTCCACATACTCGGCAGTTGCCTTGACCCGGCCGCCGGTGCCTTCACACTCGGCAAAGTCCAGAGAGCCGGAGGTAATCTTGGTGTGGGTGGCCTGGCCGGGAACGGAGCTGCTGCCCAGAGCGCCGGTGTGAGCCACCACATAGAGATTCAGCAGCACGCCGCTGTCGTTCTTGGTGAGCGTATAGGTGCGGTAGACGTTGCTGCCTGCGTCATCCCATTGGAACTGGAGGTTCTGCGGGAGATTGCCAGAGAGCTGTACCGCCACATGGACGGCGATGGGCTCATCGCTGGCAAAGAGGGCCACGGTGGCAGTACCGGTGGTGTGGTCGTACGTGAAGGTCACAGGCTGCTCGGAAGCAGAGATCCGCAGCATGCTGTCCATGGCGATGGCGGCGGTGCCGTTGGCTTCTTCCATGAAGGTGGCTGCCATGGGGACAGCCTCATCCGGCAGATCGGTCCCGGTATGGACGCCGGGTTCGGTTACCGGCAGGTTCTCGCCCTTAACCTCCACCTGGGGGAACGGGGTCTTCGGGATAGTGAAGGTGAGAGAGGTACTGGTAAGGCGCTGGCCTGTCATCTTCATGGCGTCCATCACCCGGTAGAGCTCGGCCTTCACTGCCGTGACACCGCTCGGGAGCTCCTTCAAAGGCTCTTCGGTTACCGGGTCTACCAGCCAGTAGAGGTAGCTGCCGTCGCTGGTCTCGCCCAAATAGCCCTCCTTGGCTGCCTTGGCCAGGATCACCTGGTCTCCGCTGAGAATCTTGCCGTTCTGGTCCTTCAGAAGCACCACGCTGTATGCGGGATCGCCCTTGTAGGTGCCGTAGAAGACGATGGTGCCGGCGGGCACAGCAGGCTGGTTCGCATCGTACTTGAAGTCCTCTTTCAGCGTGCCGAAGCCGCTCTCTTCCAGCTCCACGTTGTCGTTCACGGGACCCAGGATGTCCAGTTCAGCCAGGGAGATGGTCTTCTGGTTCACGGCGGTGAGCTTCACCATGGAGGCGTCATAGACGTACATATAGGGATCCATGGTACCGTCTGCCTGCTGCTTGTTGAAGTAGATGACCTGTTCTCCAAAGGCGCCGGCCAGGGAGTCGCTCTTCACAACCTCCCAGTTCACGCCGTCCTTGCTCACGGAGATGGTGTAGTTCTGGATACCGTTGGCGCCGCCGGTGGTGACCTGCAGGGCCGCCACCTGCTGCACGCTGCCCAGGTTGATGATGATCTCAGCGTTCTTGGCGTTGGTGTTCACCATCTTGCCGGTGGAAACATTCAGGGTCTGGGCAATCACGGTGCCGGTATACACGGTGTCTTTGCGGTTGTCCATCAGGAGGCTCGCCGCAGAGATGTACTCATCTTCCACTGCGTAGCCCTCGCCGGCCTTGATGTGCTGGTCTGCATCGCTGCGCATGTTGGTCTCGATGGTCCAGTTGTCCTTGGCGATGGCGCCCTTGTGGCACACCTTCACCTCAGGCAGCTTCAGGGCATCGGTCTTGTTCAGCAGCCTGTCTATGCCAATGATCTTATACACGAAGGCCTGGTTGTTCTCGGTGGCCACGATGTCCACGTACTTGGTCTCAGAGGCCAGTACGAAGGCCACCAGTTTGTCGTTGCGGTAGATCTCATAGCCTAGCATGGCGTCCGGGTTGGTGTTGGTGTTGCTGAGGCTGATCTCCACCTGGTTGCTGTTGATCCGCCGATCGGTGACGTTGTTGATGTGGGCATTCACCACGGTGTCCTGGGACATGCCGAGGCCGCCGGTGATGGCATAGAGCCGGGAGTCGTCATCGATGAACTGGATGCTCCGGTTCTCCGGGGGGAACTGGGAGGCATAGGTCTTGGTGTCGCTGTCCGGGGTGAAGCCCCAGGCCACGAAGAAGGACAGGAGGTTCTTCTGAGCGGCGGCGCAGCAGACACGCATGAATTTCTGGTCCGCATCGCCGGTGAGGGCGAGCTTCTGGCTCTTGTACCCAGCCGCTTCACAGGCCTTGTCCGCCTTCCCGGGGTTGCGGAAGTACGAATCCACTCGGGCATAGAAGAGGTTCTTCATCTGCTCCTCAGGGGAGTCGTAGAACTTGTAGCTGTATCCGGTGTCGTAGGCCAGGTGCAGCTGCCAGTACATGCCCAGCTGCACGCCGAGGTCGCCGGTGTGTCCGGTGTTGCCAGCCACAACCGCTTTGTAGACCTTCTCATAGGTGTACGGGCCGTTCTCCGTCACCGCTGTGGTGGCCCGGAAGGTCTTGTTGGTCTCATCGGTCTGGGCCAACTGGGCGAAGACGTTGTTGGTGACCTCCACCCGCTGATAGGCGGCCTGGTTGATGCAGTGGCCGATCTCATGGGCCACGCCCCAGCCGCTGTATCCGCCGGAGATCTTCTTGCCGTCGGCATCGGTCTGGATGGGTGTGGTAACCACCAGGCCGGGTACGCTGTCCCACTCGATGCCGATGTGCTTGCCGCCGGCATACATGAAGGCGCCGGTGAACATCTGGTGATAGCGGATGTTCAGGCGGGTTCTGGGATAGCGGTCTGTGTCTGTGGACTCTGCGTTCTCATTGAGGCCCTTGAACTGATAGAAGAGCTTCACTTCCTGCTCGGTGGCATCGATGGCGTCTGTGAGGGCCTGCACCCGGCCGGCATGGGTATTGCCGCCCTTGGTAGTGAGGCCAGCCAGCACCTGGGAGGCCGGGAAGCTGAAGAACATGTTCTCCATCACGATCTCGGTGGAGTTGAAGAAGCACTCCTTCTCGTTGTATGCGTAGTTCACAAAGGTGCTGCCGCCATCGTGGTGCTGGGTGTGCAGGGTCTGGATGGTGGGCACATACTGCTCCAAGGCAGTGACATAGGCGTCAATGGCCTGGGTGCGGGCGGTGCCGGTGAGGCCGTCCACATTCAGCATGGGGATGGCATAGGCGCCCTTCACCCGGATGGTGTAGGTCTTCTCATTGGCGGTGCCGTTGTAGTAGATGTAGAGGGAGCCGCCCTTTTCCTTCTCGGTAGAGGTGAGGCTGGGGATCTGGATCTCGTTGCGGCCCACCTTCAGGTTGGTGACCTCTTTCACCCAGGAGCTCACCTCGGGGTGGTACTGGGTTACCACGAACTTCAGACTGGACATGGCGCCCAGGGCCTCGGTGCTGCTGGAGACGTAGACCACAACGGTGTCTCCTGCGGCGGCCACATAGCCCAGGGGCTGGTTATCGGACAGGGACTGGGCAAAGCCAAGATGTCCATCGTGTCTTGCTGTGACAGAGGAATCCAGAGTGATGGGGTTGTCCATCACGCCCTCATGGAGCAGGGTGTATGCATAGTCCAGCAGCTGCTTGATCGCATCGTACCGGGGATTGGTCTCGCCGGTCTCGGGATCGGGGGTGTCCAGGCGGGTGTAGAGGGTCTGGACCTGGGCCTCGTTCACGGTGCTCTTCAATACCAGCTCGGTCTCATCGGTGAAGAGGGCCCTCACATCGTCCATCAGGGGATCGTAGTGGTAGATGCCGATCTCCGCGATGGTGAGAGGGGAGCAACCGCCCCAGGTGCCGGTGGGATAGACCTCGATGTAGTCTGTGGTGATGGGCTTGTCCAGGATGACCTCCAGATACCGGCGGCCCTGGTCGTCATACTTGGTGTAGACAGATGTGCCCACTCTCTCCGCTCTTGGGGTGAGGACACCAGCGTCGTTCTTGTACCCCACAGAAATCTGGTTGATGTACACCGGGAAGGTCTCGCTGGGTGCAATACGCAGGGAGCCGATGGTGTACTTCTGGTCGAAGGTGATCTTGGGGCCACGGAATCCATCGTAGACGAAGCCGGCATCCCAGTCGTTGATCCGGAGGAAAGTGTTGGGATCGCTGTCCGCAATCACGTTCCAGTCCTCCGTGGTGGCCTGGGAGGAGGGGATGTTTGTACTGTTCTTCAGGTACAGGAAGGTGACGCTGCCGTCTCCGGTGCCGTTGATGCTGATGTGATCGGCGCTGAGAGACGTCCGGTCTGCGGTGCGGTTGATAAGGCCGAACATCGGCAGCTTTACCCCTTCTGCGGTGAGAGCCTTGCCCACCACGGTCTTGGAGTTGCCGCTTCTGCCATTGCGGTTCACACCCACCACATAGGCCTCGTACTCAGAACCGGCGATCAGGCCCTCGATGAGGTACGAGTTGGTGGTGAGGTCCTTCACCTCGGTGTAGGCGCCGGCGCCCTTCTGGCGGTAGTACAGGTCCCAGCTCTCGGTGTCGTAGAGAGCACGCCAGGAGATCTTCAGGCCGTTCACCACGCCCTGGGCATCCATGTACTCCGGGGTGGGCGGTGCCGCTTTGCAGGTGATCGTGTAGTTCACCGGCTTGGACCAGTCGCTTCTCCAGCTTCCGCTGACGGACCGCACCTTCAACTCATAAGATTTGAAGGCGTCCACATCGCCGTTGAAGGAGTCTGACATAAAGGTATAGGTGGTGCCGTCTGCGGCGGCTACGGAGCGCACAACGCTGAGGCCTGGGCCATTGATGGAGATCTCATAGCCGGTGACGTTGGTCTGGGCGCTCCAGGAGAAGGTGAGCTGCTTGTACTCGCCCTCGGTGTTGTGGATGTTTTTCTCATCAATCTCGGGGATGGAGAGATCCGGCTCTGCGATGCGCTCGGCAAAGTCCCCCAGGAACTGCACGCTGGCGATCTCCGCCAGATTGCTGCCGCTCTGGGTCTCTGTGACCCGGATGCTGACCCTCTTGATGGCCACTTTCTGTCCCAGGTTGATGACCACAGTGCCGTCTTTCTCGATGGTGATCTCTTTGGCGGCCACGGAGCCGGTTGCCTGGGGCTTGGCGATGGCCATGGTGCGGTATACGGCCATGGTGGAGGTCCGTGTATCGTTCACTACCGCCTCGTATTTGACATCATTGCCTCTTTCATCCGTGCCCTCAACGGTTATGAATAGATTTCCGTTATGTGCAGAAAATCGCTGGAGCCATTGTATTTCAACGGTTCCCAGCGATTTTTCTG
>CANQII010000090.1 GCA_947623875.1 uncultured Oscillospiraceae bacterium | reverse complement strand
GAAGCAAGGTACCAGGCCGACATTGCGCAGCTGCAGGCCAGAATCACATCACTGGAAACGCAGTTCCGTTGGCAGAACAGCGGACAGCCGTAGGCACAAATTGAGATGGCCTTCATTGGACACTGTTTTCCACAGGAAGTGGCCATCATCAACTGTCATACCCATCCCTTTTCTTTCCCATGCAGCATGTAAAGCTGAACAAAACCGATCCTTCTGTGAAAATCCCCGGGGCTCGCCCTCGGGGATTTTCATTTTAAACCTCATATGTTTGAATTCGAACTGGAGAGCACGCTACTCCGCGAAGGACACGCAGCTGGCATTCTTACCAGCGGATTCAGACATCTGAAGGAAGACGTCCATGGTGGTACCCCTCCATGCCCTACAGTAGCAAGAGGCCCATTGCCTGAAAAATCTAGCATTGTACTTCCAGAGGAAGACTCAGATCTTCCTGAAAGCTCTGCCAAAGCTTCCTCACTGTGAGCATCCGGCACATACATGGAATCCAGGCAAACACTACCTGATCTAGCCCCAGATATCCTACTGAGAAACCAACATACCAGTCTTCCCGCAGCCCTGAGGCCCACGCCTCAGGGCTGCTTGTCCAAACCCCAAATCTCTTTTTTTAGGATTTTTCACTTTTTAGTTGATTTTAGACGATATATGCTGTATAATCTATATAGCTCGCATTTTGGCGCATTCTTGTATTGATTTTGTATTACAATGTAATACAGACGTCATCTACGAATACCGCTGTCTCTAATAATTTACTTATTTTGCCCAACAGGACAGCTCCTGCTGTCCCTGCCACCAATTGTCCCGATGCTGACTCCCCCGTGTCGCTCCAGGACCTCTGCTGCAACCTTTGCTTCGCCCTTCTGAAACGCACTTCGGCCCGGATCATGCAGCGCATCAGCACCGTCTGCGGCAAGGTTCTCTCTGCCCTCACATCCCACAGGGAATGGAGGAAGTTCTCCCTAGAGGGCACGGCATTTCTCATCACCCACGTTCTACTCCTTGCCCGTAAGGCACGCGGAGACATCGTCCCGTTTCTACAGAGCAGCAGCATGTTTTTGAGAACATCTGCACCTTTGATCGCAGAATAACGCAGGAGGTGCCCAGACTAGAAGCAGAGATCGCACAGGCGATGGTAGAATGCTGCAAGGTACGAGAATACAGCAGGTGGCTACGAGAGCAGATACGGTTGGCATGAGACCCCCAAGAAGATTCATCTCACCAGGATCAATCTTAAGACTTCTTCGTTTCGACATCCATTTTCCACCAACAACACATCAAGAAAGGTAGGCAATTTTTATGACCCTCGAAGAGCGCATCAACTTCAACCGCGACTTGAAAGCCGTCAAAGAGACATTGGAGGACCTGGAGGTGCGGATCGCCCGGGTAGAGGCGGCATTTCCGCAGCTGCAGGGACAGAAAGACCCGCGGTCTGAGATCGCGTCTCACCCGGCGTAGCACCGAACGGCAGCAACACTGCAGATGAAAAGTGTGGTGATCTCTCGGACCACCCCCGAGAACAAGAAGAGCTTCCATCCGCTTGCAGCAGCGAGCATCTATTTCGTCGATCTCAATCAGTTGTGGGAAGAAAAGGAGCGTCTGCAGGCAGAAAGCGATCGTCTGCAGGCGCAGCTGCGTGCCTTGCAGAAACAAGAAGCTCGGCTCACCATTGAGAGATGTAAGCAGGAAGCATACCTCCGGTGGCTGGAGGAGCAGAAGCGGTTGGTGGACGCTTCCTGCCCAGAATAGCATTCTGAATCCGGGCACTCCCGCCATGGCCAAACTGCTCCATGGAAGCGCGAGACATGCGGGCTCACATTGCCGGTTTGAAGGGCGCTGCAGACAGCGATCCTCCTAATCTCAGTTTCCTTCTTCCCCAGCCCCGCCAAACAGTCTGCGTATATGCCGTTTTCCAGTTGCCATTTGTCATCGTTCGGAGTATAATCCGCACGAAAAGACCGCACGGCGATCTGCGTGCGCACTCTCTTGGATGGTGATACCTATGGATTTTGAAACCGCCAACCACTTGGAAGGCCCTGTGTCCTGCTGCCACGGCTGCGGCGCTCCCATGCGATGGGACGTCGCCCTCCGGGACACCTGCTGCGACGTCTTCGCCGCATGCATGAAGCTGTCTCCCGCTCTCATCGTGGGCCTGATCAACAGCCTCTTCGGCGCAAACCACCCACAGACCAGCAAGGTGCTCTTCCCAGATCCCGCACCGCTGGAAGACGGTGTATACCCCAACCAAGCGGTAGACCTGCCCATCCGGATGATCGAGGAGAAGGACGGTACCGAGACCGTCTTCGAGTACTGCATCGAGTTCGATCCCGAATACAACCCGGTTCTGGGCCTGCCGGTGGTAATCGAGGCCATGGACCAGAGCGCCAGCCGCCCGGACACATCGGAGGTCTACATCCCCGCCGCCAAGACCGCCGTGATCTTCCTCCTGGACGTGCCGGACATTGGAGACAAGCTCACCTTCCACCTGGTGGACCCGAAAGGCGCAGACACCTTCCTGTACACCGTCCAGGTGATGAAGCTGTTCAGCCAGCCCAGGCAGAATACCGCCAAGCAGTACCTTCCCCTTCTGCCCCTCGAGATTCTCCGGGAGTACAGCAAGATCCGCAACGCCAAGAAAGACCAGGTCTTGGAGGTATACGGGAACTGCTACGCAGACACCCTGCAGGAGGAACTGGACGCAGAGCAGCGGGGAGACCTCTCATCGGAGGATCTCACGGTCCTTCTGGACTGCACAAAGCGACTTGCCAAGGCGGCCTACGGAGATCTGATCCCATTTCTGAAGTAGGGACAGGCACCATCCCCTTCTCTGCCAACAGCCATCACAGAGTATAAACAATCCCCGAGGCATCCGCCTCGGGGATTGTGCTGTATTCCTTCTTCCATACCGCCCCGCCTCAGATATGCACCACTCAGTCCGTTTCTCTCAAGCATCCACAAATTAGGGCACATTTCGGCTGATTCCCTATTGCATTCCAGATTTGTAAATCGTATAATATTGGCAGCACCGTTCGTATGGTTTTCTGTGCAATGCGCTGCAATACAATGTCTGGATGGTGATGATCATGAAAACCGAAACTGCCCACGATCTGCAGGGCCCGAACAATGCGGCGGATCCCGTCTCCTGCTGCCACGGGTGCGGCGCCCCCATGCACTGGGACGCCAAGCTCCGGGACACCTGCTGTTCTATCTTCACACGCTCTCTCAAACTGACTCCCGCTCACATAGTGGGTCTTATCAATACGCTCTTTGGGACGTCCCATCCCCTCTCCAGCACGGTGCTCTTCCCGGACCCCGCACCGCTGGAGAACTGCACCTTCCCCAACCAGGTGGCAGACGTGCCCATCCGGATTGTAGAGGAGAAGGGCGGCAAAGAGACCGCCTTCGAATACTGCATCGAGTTCGTGCCGGAATACAACCCGGTTCTGGGCCTCCCGGTGGTGAATGCCGCCATGGACCAGAGCGCCAGCCGCCCGGATGCATCTGCTGTCTTCACCCCGCCGGCTAAGACCGCCGTGCTCTTTCTGCGTGATGTGCCGGACATCGGGGACAAGCTCACCTTCCATCTGGTGGACCCGAACGGCTCTGATACCTTCCTGTACACGGTCTCAATTACAACGCTCTTCCGTCGGGCCTTCCAGGCGAATGTGTCCTGTCTCTTCGCCCTGCTGCCCTTCGAGATCCTCCGGGACTACGATCCCATCCGCAGCGCACCGGCAAAGGAGATCTCCCAGGTGTTTGCCAAGAGCTACGCAGACATTCTGATGGAAGTGTTGCCGCAGTTCGAACAGGACACCATCTCAGAACTGGACCTGGCCCAGATCCTCTGCAACACCCAGGTCCTGGCCAGAGAGGCATACGGCGATCTGATCCCCATGCTGGGATAGCCCAGTTCCCGCCGTGGCCCACACAGGCCAATCAAAACAGCCATCTTTCTCCAATGCTCCCGAGGCCCCGCCTCGGGAGCATTGTCTTTTGCGCTCCCCGCCCTTCAAAAGAAAATCCACATTTATTTTCATGTTTTCATTGTATTTTCCAAGAAACTATAGTATAATAGCCCAGAGCGAAACAATTCCGTCTCTTGACGTATTAAAATATTTATTACATTTCGCAAGGTTGTGCATACAATGGGTGATAAAAAGCGAAACAAACCACGGCGTCTGTTATACAATCTGCAGCAGGAGGACCCGGTTCCGCTCGAGCCCTTCCCCCCAATTCTCATGGACGCCTGCTGCCGGGTCTTTGCGTCCTGCCTGCAGTTATCCACGCCTCTCGTGGTGGAGCTCATCAACACGCTCTTCGGCGTGAATCATCCGCTGGACAGCGATGTGCGGCCACCGGGCATCCCGGACCTCTCAGGCTTTCAAGACCTCTCCGGCGAGGAGGCCCCCGCTGACGGTGACGGCTACGCCTTTTCAGACTACGTGGTAGACCTGTCCCTTGACCTCATCGAGCGCAAACGCATGAACACCGGTGCCTGGGTGCAGTCCGCATATGAGTATATGATTGAGTTCCAGCCGGAACACCGCAAAGACCCCGGCCTTGTGATCGCACACAGAGCTATAGAAAAGGGGTGCTGCTCGTACGAGGCCCAGACCAGCGCCAGGGTCCGGAAGATATGCGCCGCCGTCCTGTTCGTCCGGGATGTATCCGGCACCCGAGACTTGTGCTACGGGGATCTGCTCCACATCATCCTCAGAACCGAACTCGTCAACCTCTACCTGTACCCCATCAAAGCGGTATTGCTCAACAAGAAGAGCATCGAGGAGATCGCAGACGGTCTCCTTCTCCTGCTCCCCTTCGAGATCCTCTCTCCCTACGAACAAATCCGCAATGCGCCGGCAGGCCAGGCAGAGAAGCTGTACCAGGACTGCTTTCTGCGCATCCTCCAGGCGGCAACGGCAAGGCAGCAGCGCGGCGCTCTCACCGCCGAGGACCTCACAGCCCTTCTGGAGTACACAAGGCTTCTCGCCAAGGTGGCATACAGAGACCGGATCCCGTCCCTGCAGTAGAGCCCAAACATTTCCCCATAAGTCCACTAGACTCAATGAAAGGAGCGTCCCCCATGAATCCCTGGAATCCGTCCAAACAAGACAGCCCGGCTGCAGCGGGCCAGATCACCGTGCTTCCCAAAGACAAGCTCTATCCCCTGTGCTTTCGCGTCTTCAAAGACTGCATGAATGTCTCCTCCCCGCTGGTGGTGGCCGTGGTGAACACCATCTTCGGCACCCATCACGATCTCTCCAGCCAGGTGATCTTCGAGGAAGAGGCGTTCCAAGTGCTCGACGGCTGCATGCAGGTCCTCCCGATCTGCATTCTCGAGAAAAAGGATGGCGTAGAGACGCCCTTCCGGTACTGCATCGGATTTCAGCTGGACCTGGACGCGGAGACCTTCATTGAGCTGTATCTGGCGGCCATGCGGCAGGGCTGGAACGCCCGCGTTGAAGTGGATGAGAACACCTTCAAACTCCAGCTTCCCTATGCCGCCATCATCTGCCTCTGGGACCCGGATGATTTCGGAGACGAATGCACCATCCACACCATAGGGCAGAACGGGGAGGAAGACCTGCCGTTCCAGATCGTCATCGTGAACCTGTTCCGCAGGACCCTGGCGGAGAACGCAGACGGCCTTCTGCCGCTGCTGCCCTTCGAGATCCTCCGCCATTACGACCGCTTCCCCGCCGCATCCGCCTGAGATACCGCGTGTTCCCTGTTCAGCCAGATGAACTGGAACCTCTGATCGGCACAACCTGATTCAGAACCATCCCAAATCAGCAAAGGACCCCCGAGACGCTGGTCTCGGGGGTCCTTATATGTCTTTATTCAGTCTGCGTCCGGGTCTGCTGCCTCATTGTGAATCCCGTCCAGATAGGCGTAGATGCCGGTGCGGAGCCGCACCAGGCCCTCTGCCAGCCGCCGGGCGGGGCAGGCGATGTTCATGCGGAGGAAGGAGGTGCCGGTTCTGCCGTACTGTCCGCCGGCGGAGAGCACCAGCCCGGTCTTCTCCCGGATGATGTCTGCCAGCACGCTGGCGTCTTCGCAGATGCGGCCGCAGTCCATCCACATGAGATAGGTGGCCTCAGAGCGCACCAGGGTGATCTCAGGGAGGTGCTGCTCCAGGAAGGCGGCCACCGTCTGCTTGTTGGCCTGGATGTAGTCCCGCAGCTGGTCCAGCCACTCCCCGCCCTTCGTGAAAGCGGCGATGGCGGCATCCACGGCAAAGGCGTTTCCCTCTGCCACCTCATCGGTGTTCAGGGCACGCCACATCTTGTGCCGGAGATAGGGGTTGGGCACAGAGACGGCGGCGGTCTGGAGGCCTGCGATGTTGAAGCACTTGGTGGGGGCGATGCAGGTGATGCTGTTCTCCCGGCACTCCTCGGAGACGGAGGCAAAGGGCACATACTCCTTGCCCGGGTCTGTGATGTCGCAATGGATCTCATCGGAGAGGACGATCACATGGTGCTTGGCCGCCAGCTCCCCGATCTTGGCCAGCTCCTTCCTGGTCCAGATCCGCCCCACCGGGTTGTGGGGGTTGCAGAGGATCATCATGGTGGTCTGGGGGTTGCTGAGATCCCGCTCCAGCCGCTCGAAGTCGATGGAATAGGCCCCGTCCTCATAGCGCAGCGGGCACTCCAGAGCCCGCCGGCCGTTGTTCAGGATGGAGTTGAAAAAGATGTTGTACACCGGGGTCTGGATCAGCACATTCTCCCCGGGGGTGGTGAACTTGCGGACAGCGCTGGAGATGGCCGGCACCACCCCGGTGGTGAAGATCAGCCACTCCGGGTCCATGCGGAAGTGGTGCCGCTGGTCCCACCAGTCCACATAGGCGTCTCCCCATGCGTCCGGCACGATGCTGTACCCAAATACCCCGTGGTCCAGGCGGCGCTGCAGGGCGGCCCGGATGCAGGGTGCGGTGGGAAAGTCCATGTCCGCCACCCACATGGGCAGCTCGTTGGGCTCCACGTCCCACTTGAGAGAACCGCTGTCTCTGCGGTCCACAGGCTGGTCAAAGTCAAAAACCATGGGGAATCCCTCTCCTCTCTTGGCCCTCAGGCCTTGCAGATGATGGTGGTCTTCTGGGGATCGATTTTGTCCTTCTGGAGAATCAGCTCGCCGATGGAGTCCGCCCGGATGGTGCCGGAGGTGGGGTTGAACACGCTGTCGATCTTGGAGCAGATGTCCGCCTCTACGGTGGAGTACTCAAAGGCCAGGGTGGTGTTGATGAGCTTGCAGTTGCGCATCACAAGGTTGTCTATGTAGCACATGCCCTGCAGGCTCTCCACGGTGCAGTTCTCCAGGGTGAGGTTCTTGGAATTCCAGCCCAGGTACTCTCCGGAGATGAAGCTGTCCCGGACCACCACGTCCTCGCTGTTCCAGAAGGAGTCCTTGCTCAGCATGGAGGCGTTGCGGATCTCCACCCGCTTGGCGCCGTCAAAGGAGTAGTTGCCCACGAGGCGGAAGCCGTCTACAGAGACGTCCTCGCAGTTCATGCCGAAGTAGTCTCCCTTGGCGTAGACGTTCTCCAACTGCACCTTCCGGCAGCTCCAGAGGGTCTCGGCGGCATTGGCAAACTGGACGTTGCGCAGGGTGATGTCCTCGCAGCGGCGGAAGTTCTTGGGCGCCTCGATCACGGCGTCCTCCACCAGCAGATGGTTGGTGTACCACACGCCGGCCCGGGCCATCTCAAACCAGGTGCACTTGCGGGCGGTGACGTTCTCGCAATACCACAGGGGGTATTTCCACTTGAACATGCAGCTCTCCAGGTCGATGTCCCGGCTCTCCTTCAACGGGGACTCGCCGTCGTCAAAGATGGTGTCTCGAACGGTAAGGTCTCGGCTCATAAAGAGCGCCCGTTCGCCGGTGAGAAACGCCTGGTGAATCTCTTCTGATTCCAAAAGAACAGTCCTCCTCAGGTGTTGGCAGAAAGATAGCAGATGGAAGTTACAACGTCATTTTCGGTCACGAACTGCAGCACGGTGTTGCCCTTGGTGTAGGTGATGGCGGTGCCCATAGGCGTGCCCTCTCCCAGGACGGCCTGTACCTCGGCCACCGTGTTGCCGATATACAGCCCCTCTGCTGTGGTGACGCTGTCGTCGGTGAGCTCGATGGAGTTGATGTAGTCCTTGTCCCCGTCCGGCCGGGTGGTGATGATAAAGCCGTTGTAGGTGTAGGTCTTGTCCAGGCCCTCAAAGGCGCAGGAGGGGGCCTCAAAGTAGGACTTGGCCGCTTCCAGAACTGCCAGCACCTCGGCCATGTCCTGGTCCACGTACATGGTGCAGCCGCCGCTCTGGAACAGGTAGGTGTCCGGGGCCTGGGGAGCGTTATCGTTGGCAGCCGGCGCCTCGGTATCTGCTGCCGGCGGATCGGTGGGGGTGGTCTCGTTGGTGCTGCTGCTATTGTTATTGGGCGCCTGGGTATTGCCGCTGTTGCTGCCAGATTCCCCGCCGCCGCAGGCTGCCAGGGAGAGCAGAAGCAGCAGGGCCAGCAGCAAGGCCGCGCTTTTCTTTCTCATGGTATCTCAATCCTTTCGCTTTCAATCCTCTATCCCTCTGCCGGGGGTGTCTCTGGATCCGATGTTCCCGGGTCTGCAGGCGGTTCGTTCTCCGGCGCTTCCGGCTCGGTAGGTGTCTCTGTCTGTTCTGGAGCCTCCGGCTCGGCAGGCGTCTCTGTCTGTTCTGGGGCCTCCGGCTCGGCAGGCGTCTCGGTTTCCGCCGGTGCTTCCGTTTCCGCAGGCGTCTCGGTTTCCGCCGGTGCCGCTGTCTCGGTGGGCACTTCGGTCTCTTCAGGTTCTCCCGGCGCTGCGGGTGCCTCGGTCTCCGCTGGCGTCTCTGTCTCAGCCGGTGCCTCAGTCTCCGCCGGTGCTTCGGACTCTGCAGGCGGCTCCGTCTCGGTGGGCGTCTCTGTCTCAGCTGGCGGTTCGGTCTCCGCCGGCGGTTCCGGCGTGGGCTCCGGGGTGGGAGTAGGCGGCGGCAGGGTGGGCATCGGCACCTGGTCCACCAGGTCCGCACCCGCCACCTTTACCGGGCAGTTCTCAATGTCCCAAGTGTAGTAGCTCTGGTAGTAGGAGGAGTAGAGATTCAGGTTCAAGGTGTAGGCATAGACCTCATCTTCCCGCAGCAGGAAGCAGTCTATGGGGAATCCCTCCGGGTGGGGGCAGGGATCAAAGTGATACCAGCCCGCCTCGTCTCCCACGTCTGCCAGCACCCAGGAGTGGGAGGAGTTGCCGCCGATGCGCTCCACATCCAATGTGGGGATGCCGGCCCGTCCCAGCATGGCTTTAGACAGGGCCCAGTAGTGGGTGCAGTCCCCCTTCTGGTTCTTCAAAGCATACAGGGCTGCCTCCGCCCAGTTGTCTGTGGGCACGATGTTGTACCACATATGATACACGATGTAGTCGAAGATGGCCTTGGCCTTCTCCCGCTGGGTCATGCTGTCGTTGATGATGGTGGGCAGGATCTCATCGATCATGGCATAGACCTGGTCCTCCACCGGGTCCGGCTCCGTTGTGGGCTCCGGCTCCACCACGGTGAGCAGGATCACCTCTTCCGCCTTGTTGCCGGCGGCGTCCACGGCGGAGTACACCACCGGGTACTCCCCCGGGGTGGTGAGATCCACGTAGGAGGTGTCGATGGACACCGGCACGGTGCCATCCACGTCGTCTACTGCGGACACTCCCGTCCGATAGGATACCGTCCCGCCGGCCTCTACGGTGAGGTTCTGCATGCCCGTGATCACCGGGGGCACTGTGTCTGCCGGTGCTTCCGGTGTGGGCTCCGGCGTGGGATCTGCGGCAGGCGGCGTGGAGTGCTCCTCGGGGATCAGCAGCCGCATGGTGGGAGTTGGGGTGGGCTCCGGGGGCGTCTCCTCGTGCCCGCCGCAGCCGGGCAGCAGGAGCAGCATTGCCATAGCCCCGGCAATGCCCCGGATCATCGCATTGCGTCTCATAAGACACACACCTTCTAAACACTGAGATGGAACTGCTCACAGAGCATGGTAACGGTGAGGGCGATCAGGAGGTAGTCTATATCATAGGCCCCCATGAGCTTGAAGTCCTCCTGCTGGTACATGGCCTTCATGTCCCGGATGGCGTCTGCATCGAAGATGTTGTACTTGCGGATGAGGCTGTCGTCCAGAACGATGTGGCCGCTGGGCTTCTTCACCATGGCGGACATGCCTGGTGCCTGGAAGGGGAACTTCTTGCGCTTCAGGATCTCGTCCGGCACGATGCCCTTGCCCGCCTTCTTGAGGATGTACTTCTCGTTGGTGCCGTTGAGCTTGTATTTGTCCGGCATCTGGGCCACGAACTGCAGCAGTTCTGCGTCCAGGAAGGGATGGCGTCCCTCCACAGAGTGGGAGAAGAACATCCGGTCTCCGTGCTCCCCCAGGAGGTGATCGGAGAGGCGCAGCTTGTAGTCTATGTAGGACCGCCGCTTCTGATCACTCAGTCCCTTCACCTTGTTCACGTCGATGGGGCTCTCGGCCCAGGCGGAGAAGTGGTCTATCTCCCCCCGGAGGTCTTTGCTGTATAAGGTGCGCTGGATCTTTCGGATCTCCGGGTGAATCCGCTCGTAGCGGAAGTACGGGTCTCCCCAGAGCAGCTCATTGGCGGCCTTCTCCTCTTCAGACATAGAGGCACGCTGCATCACCCGGAACTGGTCCAGCATGTAGCCCACATAGCCGCAGAAGAACTCGTCCGAGCCCTGGCCGGTGAGCACCGCCTTGGCGGGAGACTGGCGCACCAGACCGGAGAGCAAGAAGGCGGCCACATCGTAGCTCTCTTTCACCCCGGACTCCGCATGGTAGATCACGCTGGAGAGGTTCTCCCAGATCTCCTCTTCCGCCACCTTGGTGCTGTAGTGGGTGGACTGGACGGTGTCCTTGATGATCTTCTGGAAGCGGCTCTCGTCCAGGTCTCCGGAGCC
>CANQII010000089.1 GCA_947623875.1 uncultured Oscillospiraceae bacterium | reverse complement strand
ACGATTTTTCGGCGCTTTTTGAGGTTCAGAACGGCAACCCCAACGGCGACCCCGATTCCGACAACATGCCGAGAATCTACCCCGAGACCGGCCGCGGGTTCATCACCGATGTCTGCCTGAAGCGCAAAGTGCGCGATTACGTAGCGGACATGATGGGCGACAACCCCGGGTATGCGATCTACATCTCCCCCGAAAGATCCCTGAACCAGGCCGATCTGGAAGCCGCAAAAGCAGCTGGTTTGGTTCCGGAGGATACCACACTGGACAATTTCAAGGGGACCCTGGAGTCTCAGCGCAAGGAAAACCCTGCCGGATACGAGAAGAACCTGAAGCAGGCTGCGTGTGCAATGTATTTCGATGTCCGCGCCTTTGGCGCAGTGATGACCGGTTTCACGCCGGCAGGCGCGGCGCAAATCCGAGGCCCCGTGCAGATAGGGTTTGCCCGCAGCATCGACCCGATCTCGATCCAGAGCATCAGCATCACCCGCTGCGTTCAAACCACGGAAAAGGACATGGCCGATAAGAACGGATCCGGCACCATGGGCCGGAAGCACATCATCCCGTATGCGCTGTATCGCGTGGAAGGGTATGTTTCCGCCGGGCTCGCCCAGAAGTATGCCGGAGAATACAATTCCGGGTTCAGCGATGCCGATCTCGAACTGCTGTGGGATGCACTCATGAACATGTTCGAGCACGACCACTCCGCAAGCCGCGGCCATATGTGCACCCGCAAACTGGTCATCTTCAAGCACAGCAGCAAGTGGGGAGACACGCAGGCTCACAAGTTGTTCGAGGCACTGCACGTCTCCCGCAAGCCCGGCGTTGCGGTGGCCACCTGCTACGATGACTACGAGATCACCCTGGACAAGGATGCCATCCCCGATAGCGTGACAGTGGAAATCCGCGAATGATCCGGACAGCTGGTCTGTATGCAACTCTTTGGTCTGTGTTGCATAGACACAGACCAGGTTAGAAATCATCATACGATCATGGGAGAGATCTTCCATGATCGTGTGCATGATTCTGACACAAGGTACCGGCGAAACGGGATACTAACCTTGCGGAATCCGGACGTCTTCTCTCATCAGCTATGGCGCGACTGTACGCTGTGACGCCATAGGATTTTACCTGGGCCCAATGGCGTTCCATTGCACAGTAAGCAAGGGCTGTTCGTTGTGTATCCTGCAGGATAGATGACAGTCTCCGGACTGATGATGTCGCAAAGCGCAATTATGCACTAAAGCCATGAAACTTGAAGATGTGCTGTGTTGCAGCACACCAAAGAGCCCTATTTCAAAGGCCTCAATTGACATTGTGGTTGCCGGTCAGTGCAGCCTAAAAGGCCAAGAATGGAGTGATGCCATATGAAAACGTGAGTTAACACACCGCTGCCCCTAAGACGGTTCTCAAACAAATCATGTATTGCGAAGGCATCAGTGATCTGCGCCACAGGACATGATAACAGCCAATCATGCTGCTGGTATTACGAGGAGGGATGCATTATGAGGTAGCTATCTAATGCATTTTTAGATTCCTGGCAACATACACCGCCTGGAAAGTGATACTGACACTTTGCAGTAGTAGCGCAAAGCAAAGAGATTTGTACCCACCTTTGCCTATGCACTACATTACAGCGGCATCTCTTTTTGTTTATGATTGCCGCTTTTCCCCTCGTTGAGGGGTGGATTGAAATCGCGGGTTTTGGCGAAAAACTGCGCTTGCATATCGTTTTTCTCCTCATCAGAGGAGTGGATTGAAATCACATGGACCCTCAGCAGCCGTTCCGGTTCGATTGGGTTTTTCTCCTCGTCAGAGGAGTGGATTGAAATTCTTTCGCCTTCAGAAGCCTTTTAACGGGCCTCGTTTTCTCCTCGGTCAGAGGAGTGGATTGAAATCTCGCCAGCTGCCTCCATCGGAGCAAAGATGGCATCGTTTTTCTCCTCGTCGGAGGAGTGGATTGAAATTTATGCAGTTTCAGCAAAAACTCCTTGCATCGGGTTTTTCTCCTCGTCAGAGGAGTGGATTGAAATTACCATCCCCGGTGTGATCCCGTTGACTGCCTCGTTTTCTCCTCAGTCAGAGGAGTGGATTGAAATCTGGGAAGCCTCGTTGCCGTGAGCAGCCAGCGCAGTTTTTCTCCTCGTCAGAGGAGTGGATTGAAATGAAAAGTACAGGGAGTATCACAGCCTGTATCAGTAGTTTTTCTCCTCGTCAGAGGAGTGGATTGAAGCGTACTGAGCGCCTGTCTTCCGCCAGACAGGCGTTCAGTACTTTTTTCGCATTCTACAAACATTACATTTTCCTCAAGCCCCGTCTGGGAGCGTCCGGCATCGCCGGGCGCTCCCTGTCTGTTTTCCATGCTTTCTCTCCCCCGGACATGAGTTGGACCGAGGTAAAAACCGGGGTGCTATGATACGCCCAGATGCTAAATCCGGGTGCGTGGGCGTCTACTCCAGCCCCGGCCGCCAATCCAACTCTATAAGAGGGGGAATCGCCGATGTGTAAAAAGACGTTTTCCGCAGTGCTGGCAGTCCTGATTCTGCTGTGTCTGCTCAGCGGCTGCGCTACCAGCGGTAATGGTGTGGACGAGGCCCGCAGCGGCGTGGTCCGTCTCTTTATCGTGGACCAGTACGGCAACCTGGCCGTTGCCTCCGCCGTAGGTGTCGGGAGGCCTGGTGAAGAGCCCACGTATTTTGTAACGAACCATCACGCCGTCTCCGATGAGAACGGCGATGTGGTCCTGTCGGTATATATCTTGAGAGACAGCTATGCTGTGCCTCTCACCGCAGACGGCGCTGTAGACCTGGACCATCTAGATCTCAGCCGTATGATCCCCGCCGATGTGGTGTATCGGGCAGACAACGCCATCCCGGACCTGGCTGTGATCCGAGCCTCCGAACCAGTCCCCGGCCGCACCGCATTGCCTCTTGCCAAGGCGGAGGACACGCTAAAGCCCGGAGACACTGTATATGCCCTGGGCTATCCCACCAGCGCAGACCTCTCCACATTTACTGAGTCCGGCGGCACCATCTCCGGTAGTGCGGCAGACCTCACTGTCACCAACGGCATCGTATCCAGACTCACAGAGTTCGGCCCTATGGGCGGCACCCGCATCGTCCAGCACACCGCCCCCATCAACCCCGGCAACTCCGGCGGCGCTCTGGTCTCGGAGAGCGGCGCGGTCGTAGGGATCAACTACGGCGCATTTAACGCGGACGGCATGAGTAGCGGCGAACAAAATCACTATGTGGCCATTGAGAGCGAGTATGTCATGGACATCCTGACCCGGTTGAACATAGAGTACTCCCCTCTCGGCCCAGACTTCCCCACACCCATGATCGTGGGCATCGCCGCAGCCGCCGTGCTGATCGTGATCGTTGTAGCGGTGATAGTGAGCCAGAGTAAAAAACCCAGAAAAGAGACTCTTGTAACTCCCCCTGCGGTGGAGACAATCCCAGAGATCTCCACTTCGGACCAGGAGATCACGCAGCCCGTGCCAGAGCCGGAACCGCAGCCCCAGCCCGCCCATGGCGGATACCGCATCCAGGGCATCGCCGGCACCTTTGCCAACCGCCGATTTGCAGTAAACGGCTGCATGCGCATCGGCAGAGATCCCCAACGCAACGATCTGGTCTATCCTGGAAACACCAAGGGCATCAGCGGTGTTCACTGTGTCTTGGTAGAGGATGGAGACCTGCTGGTGCTGCAGGATCTGGGCTCCACCTACGGCACCTTTGTTGCCGGCAGTCGTCTGGCGGCCAGCGAGACTATCAACCTGCACCGCGGAGATCGATTCTGGCTGGGAAGCGAGCAGGAATCTTTCCTCGTAGACTGGAAAGATTGATCGAGCCAATCCAAACCAATAATTCAAGAGTGAGAAGGTGTTCCCGTGGCATCCCGTTACTACACATACACAGACAACCAACCTCGATCCAATCCCCCGCATATTCAGGGCATCTCCGGCGCCTTTTGCAATACCCGCATCACCCTAGGTGCCCCCTGTCTTCGTCTCGGCACGAATCCGCATCACTGCAACCTCCTCTTTCCACGCTATGCCAACGGCATCAGCGGGGAGCACTGCCGGATCTGGATGCAGGGCCGCCGGATGATCCTTCAGGACTTGGGATCCACCTACGGCACCTACATCGCTTCCGGTCGGCTGTCCGCCATGGAGACTGTGGAACTGCGCCGTGGAGACCGATTTTGGCTGGGGAGCGAAAAAGAAGCCTTTCTGGTGGAGTAGCAAGACAACACAATCCACAGCATACATCCCCAATCCTAACTAACACAGAGAGGGTGTCCCTATGCATTATTGCCCCTATTGTATGACACCGGTTGAGCCCAATACACCTTGCCCCACATGTGGCCTCACCATGGGCAGCTATCATCCGGCGTCCCACCATCTGCCGCCAGGCACCATGCTGATGGACCGGTACCTGCTGGGCCGGGTCCTGGGCGAAGGCGGCTTCGGTATCACCTATATCGGCTACGACAACCGCCTAGACCTGCGCGTGGCGGTGAAGGAGTACTTCCCGCCCACAATGGTTGGGAGAGATGCCACCCACACACTGGAGGTCCAGCGCTACAACGGCACTGTGAGCCAGGGTTTCGACCAGGGCAAAGACCGGTTTTTGCGCGAAGCCCGGGCTATGGGCCGCATGGACAAGACCCCAGAGATCGTGGCGGTCCGGGACTTCTTCGAGGCCAACGACACCGCTTATATCGTGATGGAGTACATCGACGGCACCACCTTCAAGGAATTGGTAGCCCAGCACGGCGGCGTCCTGCCAGCAGACCAATTGCTCACTATGATCAAGCCGCTGTTCGGGGCATTGGAAGCCCTACACAAAGATAACCTCATCCACAGGGATATCAGTCCGGACAACATTATGCTGGAAAGCGGCAAGGTGCGGCTTCTGGACTTCGGTTGTGCCCGGGAGGCACTCGAAGGCTCTGAGACCATGACAGTCATGCTCAAGGAAGGATTTTCACCCATTGAGCAATACCAGCGGAAAGGCCAAGGACCTTGGACCGACGTATACTCCCTGGCCGCCACCATCTACTACTGCATCACCGGCCGGATCCCGCCCCAGCCCTTAGACCGCCTGGTGGATGCCGAGCTCATCCCGCCCCGTCAGCTGGGGGCCGCCCTTACCGAGCGGCAAGAAAAGGCTCTGTTGAAGGCGCTGAATTTAAATCCACCGCGTCGCTACCGCAGCATCCAGGAGTTCTATGCCGCCCTGTATGAGGCGCCGGCGGAAGAACCGGTATTGCCGCCAGCACCACCGGAGCCGCCTGAGCCGCCTGAGCCGCCCGCTCCTCCGATACCGCCAACAGTGGTAGAGCTGCCTGAGCCGCCCGGTCCGCGGGAAGAACCTGGCCCGCAGGAACCCCACGAACCGCAGGCGCTGGTGGAACCGCCAGATCAGCCAGATGAACCAAAGCCGCCCAAATCCCCCAACAAGCGCCTGATCCTCGCCGCTTGCATCGCTGCAGTCGTACTGCTGGCGGGAATCCTGCTCGGCGTGATCTGGGGCAGACCCAATCTCTCAGCGGATACCACCAACCCTGGCACCCAGTCTGCTGCGCCAAGTTCCGAAACAGCGGAAAGCATCCCGCCGAAGGGAACCCCGGCACTGGGCAGTTCTCCTGCGCCGGCCCTGTCTGCGGCCCCAAATCCCAACTCCACCGGCGCTCCATCGGCAGCAGGTACCTCTGCACCCAATGTCCCTGGTGCACCATCCGAAGCACCAACCAACCCGCCAGAGCCCACTACTGCGCCGCTGCCCCAGGGACCGGAGGTAACGGTACAGGACGCAGATACTCTGCTCGGCGTCCTGGATATCGACACCGTTGAGATCATCCACATCGAGCATGACTGCGGCATCACACTGAACGCCCCTCTCGTCCTGACAAAGCCCCTGATCCTGGAGACAGGCAGCACTCTGGACTGCGGCGGCTACCCGGTTGTGCTGTCTGCAGACTGCACCCTGCAGGATTACGCTTACCTTCGGATCGGCGATACAGCCGATATCTCCGGGCAGCTGCACATCGGAGATCAGGCTACAGTGGATTTTTCCGGGGTGGTATCTGTGTCCGGGACCATCTCCGTGGAGCCCGGCGGCACTGTGGACGCCCACCTCTGCAGCAGCATCCTGCTGGACGGCGGTACCCTGTCTGTGGATGGGTTTTTGGGCAGCTCGGGCCTGATCCGCACCTGCAACGGAGGCTCCCTCATCGTTGGGGATCGCGGATCTGCGAATGTGGTAGGGCTGTGGCTGCAAAATCAGCAGGATTTTCAGAGCAGCGGTTCTGTCAACATAATGGGAGACGCCTTAGTGCTGCTGGACGACGATGTCTTCGATAGCGCCGTGTCCGTACACTCCGCCGCCGAACTAGAGACAGCTGTGCAAAACCCCGTGGCACTGGCCATCCGCATCGATGCATCCTTTGCTCTGGAGCAGAACCTGACCATATCCAAGCCTCTGCTGATCCCGGAAGGTGTTACCCTCTCTGGAGCAGGAAACATCTCCCTCCAGACCACTAATCTCCTAACGGTCCAAGGTAGGATCGAAGGCCTGAACCTGGAGATCATCCGGGGCAGCTGTATCAACAACGGCACCATCTCCACTCCAATCTTCACCGCGAACGAAGGCACCGTGATCAACCAGGGGGATCTGCTCCCCGGAGAGAGCCACTGGGATCAATCCAAGATTATCAACTGCGGCCAGTACCATGTGGCAGCAGCCGGATCCCAGGTCAGCAGCGACTTCCAAGGCGGCAATTTTTGGAACCTAGTGGGTGGCACCCTAACAGTACCCAACGGCACCGTGATGATGCTCCACTCCAGTTTGGGCAGTATCAACACCGGCTCGGTAGTGGTGGAACAAGGCGGAACGCTGCAAAACCGAAGCGCCCTGGACGGGGACGTCACCATCGCTGGGAACATAAACAACAGCGGCGGCGTGATGTTGCAGAATCAATTCCACATCGTTGGCAGCGGCATGATCCACGGCGGTCTCGTGATAGCCGATCGCACACCGGCGAACCAGATTCTGCATAGCCAAGACACCGCAATCCTGTGGTCCGCCATCGAAGATGTCGCAACCCTTGTCTCAGACGCCAACAGCTTCCTGGCACAGTATCCCACCGGTGCCGTGCGGGTGGCCGGCGCAGACATCACAGTGGACGGTCCGTTGGAGATGCACTACCCGCTCATGATTGACGAAGGTGCTACCCTCACCGTACATGGCGCCCTCACTTTTTCGGACGGCGCATACCTCACGGTCCAGGGCCTGCTCCGGGTTGATTCGCTGGAGATGGAGGACGGTTATATCCGCTCGGGCCCCACCGCCGCCGAGAACAACGCCACAGCCGGCATCCGCATCGCCAACGGCGGTACCGTCCGTCTTAAAAATACAGGCATCGAACTGTCTGGCCCCCTGATCGCAGACCAGCCCGGAAGCCAGCTGATCCTCGAAAACGGTTCCGCCCTTTACGACCAAAATAACCTCGAGAATTTCGATATCGCCCTGATCGACTCCCACCTCACCAATGCCACAGGTCTGTTCTGCAACTCTCTCACTCTGGAGCGCAGCGCTGTGAACAGCCTCACCACGCTCAACATCAGTGACGGCACGCTTACCCTGGACAAAGACAGCACATTCACATCCAGCGACACCCTGCAGCTCAACAACACCATCCTCACCAACAACGGCACCATCTCAGCGCGTGTTGCCGAGTTCTTCGAGGACCCCCAGCATATCCTGACCAACTACGGCACTCTGGAGATCGGCATCGAGTCCAACGGAAAACACTCTGCCATGGAGGCACTGTTGGAAAACTACGGTACCTGCCGTATCTACTGCACAACAACCCTCGGCCGGATTGACAACACCGGTGAGCTGTTGGCATCCATTCCGGGAGGTAACCTGGAGATCCAGGATGCGATCAACAACCAGGGCCGCTTTGTTCTAGAGAGTGGCGAATACACTGGCAACGTCACAGGCAATCCCATCGAGGATAAGCGGTAGGACACGCACCAAGTGTCTGGCATAACAAAAGCCCAATCACAACTTCAGCCCACATCTCTCAGGGAAGAGCCCGGCAGCCTCCGGGCTCTTCCCTTGTCCTCTGAAAACCACGCCACGAAACTGCTCCTCCCCGGAAACAGACCCGCATCCCAGACCCCCGGGCACCTGTGGGCATCAATTTGCCCAGACCTTGTTGGGACAAGGCCTGGGCCGTGAGGATCTGAATATTCGCCGCTTCGTGCTATATCGGGGATGCCCTTTCCACTTCAGAAGCTCCTGGTTTTGCTCCAGACAGACAGGTGTATGGCAGTTCCATGCTGTCGCAGTCCGTTGCCGCACACAGGACTACAGCTGCACCACAGACATATCACTGAAGCAGCCAGTCCAGCATGGGGACAACCTCGATACCACCATAGTTGCCTGCGGTGTAGGGATCCATAGTCAGGATGGTCTTGGGGTAGTTGTCTCGGATCGCCCGCAGTGGGGTGATCTCCCGCTCAAACGCATCCTGACCGAGGAGCGATTCGGCTACCTGAAAATAGCACAAGCAATTTCCTTTGCGTGCAACGAAGTCCACCTTCATGCGTCCAATGTTGCCCACATGTACCGCAGAGTACCGGCGGAGCAATTCGAGATATACCGTATTCTCGACAGATGCACCGAGATCCCAGTGCTGCTGCGGGATCAGATAGCGCCGCAGGCCCAAATCGGCGATGTACAGCTTCCGCTTTGTCCCCTTTCGGCGAACGTCATATCGCTCCACGGGATAAAACAGATAGGACTCGGTCAGAGCATCCAGGTAATCCGAGACGGTGTTAGGTGATATCATCCGGCCCGCAGATGCGATAGAATCTGCAATGCTTTGGACGGATATCGGACTGCCAATAGAGACTGCGAGGATGCGTGCGATATGCCCTAGCAGACTGAGATCCGAGACCTTTCTCCGGTTTGGATCCGGCTCTTTCCGTTGCTGGCGCAGTTCGATATCCTTCACAATGATAGTGTTATAGATGCCTTCCAGATAAACATCCACTTTTTCGCTCGGATCATCCATCGCAGCAAGATAAGGCAACGCCCCATAGGTCAAATAGTCTGCGAACATCCGTTCCTTTTCCTTTGGCCCTTTAAGCGCACAGTACTCCTTGAACGACAGTGGTAACATGTTGATTTCCACATACCTTCCAGAGAGGAGCGTGGCCAGTTCACCGGAGAGTAGATAAGCGTTAGATCCAGTGATATACAGATCCACATTTTCTCGGATGAACAAGCTGTCCACCGCTTTCTGAAAGTCTGGAACCATCTGCACCTCATCCAGAAAGATATAGTTCATCTGATCCGGCACCAGACGGTCCAAGACATACTGATACAGGCGGTGGTACTCCCTGTAGTGCTCGCACTGAGGGTCATCGAAGTTGAGCGAGATGATCTGGTCCGGGGATACGCCTGATGCAAGGAGCTTCTGCTGATACTGCCTGAGGAGTGAGGATTTTCCGCTGCGCCTCATTCCGGTTATCACCTTGATAAGCTTGTCATCCTTCCATGTCAGCAGCTTGCTGAGGTAGTCTTCACGTTCAACCATGGCGGGCTGTTCCTCCTTTGCAGACAGTATATTCCCCTCGCGGAAGGTGGTCAATAGATTTCCGATTTCGGAAGAAAAGCCACAATTTGTGCGAGAAACTGCCGAAATCGGAATAAATGTGCTGACAGGGATTCCACTCCACCTGCAGAAAGGCGCCTGCAGGGGACTCAGGTACAATAGATACAGACGGTGGAAAGACAAGCTGGAAAGCATCAAACGCAATTCAAAACCAAGCACGGGGCTAAACCATGGCCCAATCACAACTTCAGCCCACATCTCTCAGGGGAGAGTCCGGCAGCCGCCGGGCTCTCCCCTATATTGCCCCCAAAATCCCCTGAATCGACTTGGACCGGGCCCAAAATCCGTGTGCTATGATGGGGCCACAGAAAACAAAGCAGAAAGGAAGTCCTCCCCATGTTGTTTATCATCATCTTCGGCATCATCTATGCCGCTATCGGCGCTCTCATCGGCCTGCTGCCATACTTTCTCTGCGTCAGCCAGGGCAAACCGAATCTTGGGTCCCTGTCCCTGGTGCTCTGTATCGTATCCGGCGTTCTGCTCCTCATAGACGCCGCCGCGCTTGGCTTCTCCGTTCTCTTGGCCATCATCTTTTCCATCGCAGCCTTCACCGCCAGCCGGGACTGCGGCGCGATCTTCGGCAGCGGCTCCTCGGTTCCATATCACTCCTCCCCCGCGCACTACAGCTCCTCCCCCAGAAGCTTGGGCCTGCGGTGCCTCTCCGGTCCCATGTACGGCCGGACATACCGGCTGGGCTCCTCCGGCATCCTGATCGGCCGTGAGAGCGATTGCGGCATCCGGTTCTTTGGCGCCGCCCCCGGGGTGAGCCGCCACCACTGCTCCATCCGAATGGGCAGCAGCGGTCCCACCCTTGTAGACCTGGGATCCAGCTACGGATCCTATCTGGCGGACGGCACCAAGATCCCGCCCCACTATCCCATGCCCATTCGCCCCGGCAGCCGCTTCTATCTGGGCAGCTCCCAGAACCTCTTCGAGCTGGTAGAGATGCGGTAAGGCAAAACAGCAAAACACCGTTCAAATATACCGATAATAATACAATAGGAGAGATCTCTCATGAAACATACCGTGAAAAGACTCTTTGCAGCAATACTGGCAGCCATGCTGCTGCTCTGCCTGCTGAGCGGCTGCTCCGGCGGCGTCTCCAGCGTACAGGATGCCCGCCAGGGCGTAGTCCGGATTCTCACCAAAACCAAGGACGACCTCTACTACGTTGCCTCCGCCGTGGGCGTGGGCAAGGCCGGCCAAGCTCCTACGTTTTTTGTAACCAACCATCACGCCGTCTCCGATGACGATGGCAATGTGGTGGCCAACATCTACATCCTGAAAGACAGCCACGCCATCCCGGTAACCGAAGATG
>CANQII010000088.1 GCA_947623875.1 uncultured Oscillospiraceae bacterium | reverse complement strand
ATGTGCGTGAGTGAGGGACCAGAGAGATAAAAAGGGAAAAGGAGCAGGAGCAAACGGCTCTGCTCCTGCTCAAAGGCGCTGTTGGTCCAATTCCGTTTCGTGGTCAGTGATCCACTGAAGAAGCTCAGGATACCCTGCGCTGCCAGCGGCTATGCCCAAAACAATTGTTAAGACTATCAATTCGCGAGCTCCGTATATGCTTGGCGTTTCTTGGCGATGAGCCGAGCGGAAATTGCTCGAATATCCTCGTCTGATGCGTTCTGCTCTTGTTCTGCCTGCGCAAAGTCCATGACCAGGTATCGGGGCACATTGTTGCGCAGGATTACAACCGGACCGTTCTGCTCTACCAGCCGCACAACCTTTGAGAAGTTTTGGTTTGCCTCCGTGATGGAAACCATGTTGTTCGTGTTGATCATCATGTTGATCACCCCCATCCACAGTATACACCCTGTGTAGGAGAAATTCCACCTATTTTCTACTTGTCCAAAAAGATTTCTCTGGAAGACGATAGGTATTCAGGGGATTATAGGTCCGGCTGGAGGCAGGTTTAAGCGTTGTTCAGACTACAATTGCTCTGACATAGAAACGTTTGTTACGGGATTCTCTACATCACATTGATGACGCTGTCATAGTGTTCGCGACCGTAGTCCGCCTTGTACTGCTCCGCTGATCGGAGTAGTTCCTCCGCCCCCTCCAGCATGGCAGCGGAGAGCTCCCCGCCGCTGAGCCTGGCCACCTCTTCCAGCCTGCCCTTCCGGTCCAGCCGCTCCACCTGGGTGTAAGTGCGGCCGCCCCGCTCCCCCTTCTCCACAGAGAACTGCACGTCTCCCATGGCGGCGATCTGCGGCAGGTGGGTCACACAGAGGACCTGCTTCGTGTGGGACACCTGAAAGAGCTTCCGCGCCACCTTGCCGGCAGCCCGGCCGGAGACGCCAGTGTCCACCTCATCGAAGATCAGAGTAGAGACCTCCTCGGTCTCCGCCAGCACGTTTTTCAGTGCCAGCATGATCCGGGAGAGCTCGCCGCCGGAGGCGATCCGGTTGATGGGCTTCAGGTCTTCGCCCACGTTGGCGGACATGAGAAAGCGCACCGTGTCCATGCCGGTGGCGTCCATACCGTCCGGGGCGTCTTTCGGGGCAAAGGACACCTGGAAGCGGACTTTGGGCATGTCCAGCTGCTGCAGCTCAGACTGAATCCGGGCGGCCAGCTGCTCTGCCGCTGCCTTCCGGGCAGCGCTCAGAATCTGTCCCTTCTGGACGGCATCCGTCAGGGCCTTTTTCAGCTGCTTTTCCAACTGGAGGATCCGGTCCTCGGAGAACTGAATGGTGTCCAGTTCCTTCTTGCACCGGTCCAAAAAGTCCAGCATCTCCTCGGTGGTGCCGCCGTACTTCTTCTGCAGCCGGTAGAGCTTGTCCAGCCGCCCCTCTACCTCGTCCAGCTCCCCGGGGTAGAACTCGAAGGAGTCCCGGAGGTCCCGGATGGTGTCTGCCAGGTCGTCTGCGTCTACCCGGATGGTGTTGGCCCGGACAGAGAGCTCCTGCAGGTCCGGACTGTACCGGCCGCCCATGGTCATGGCATTCTCCGCTTCCTGGAGGAGAGAGACCGCACCTTCCCCGTCCTCGCCGCCGGTGAGGGCCATATAGGCGGTGTCCACGGCGTCCATCAGCTTCTCTGCGTGGCGCAATACATCCCGCCGGGCGGTGAGCTCTTCCTCCTCCCCCACCTTCAGCTGGGCGTCTTCCAGCTCCTTGATCTGGTAGGTCAGGGTGTCGATGCGGCGGGCCTTCTCTGCTTCGTTCATCTGGAGGGCATCCCGCTCTTTCCGGATCTCCCGCACCTTCTGATAAGCTGCAGTGAAGATCTCCAACTGGGGCCCGGTGTTGCCAAAGCTGTCCAGATAGCCCAGGTGGCACTCCTCGTCCAGCAGCTGCTGTCCGTCGTGCTGTCCGTGGATGTTGAGAAGGCGGAGGCCCAATTCCCGGAGCTGGGTCACCAGAAGCGGTGCGCCGTTCACCCGGCAGAGGTTCTTCCCGTCCCCCTGGATCACCCGCTCCAGCAGAAGCTCCCCGTTCTCGTCCGGGGCGATGCCGGAGGTCTCAAACCACTTGAGAGGTGGAAGGTCCCGAAACACCGCGGTAACTCTTGCGGATTTCGCCCCGGTGCGGATCAGGTCCCTACTGGTCCGCTCCCCCATGATTGCGCCAATAGAGTCGATGATGATGGATTTGCCGGCACCGGTCTCACCGGTGAGCACGTTGAACCCGCGCTCAAAGGAGATGTCTGCCCGGTCTATGAGGGCGATATTCTCGATATGCAGCAGGGAAAGCATTTCTTCCACTCCCTCCCAGGCTGCAGGGTTCCCCTGCAGCGTATGTCCGCACTTGCGGATCAGTCCAGCTGATCGTTCAATTCCCGGCAGAAGTGCTCTGCGGCCTCCGAAGTGCGCATCACCAGCAGCACTGTATCATCTCCCGCCAGAGAGCCCACCAGATTGGGGATCTCCATGCCGTCCAGGGCCGCCGCCGCAGCGGAGGCCAGGCCCGGCATGGTCTTCAACACCACGATGTTCTGTGCCCAGTCGCTGGAGACGGCCCCCTGGTGAAGGATGTTCTGCAGCCGCTCGGAGCTGGAATTCTGGCTGTCCTCCTCCATGTAGCGGAAATCGCCGTCCGGGGTCTTGTGCCGCACCAGCCGGAGCTTTTTCACGTCCCGGGAGATGGTGGCCTGGGTCACGAGATAGCCCCGCTGCTCCAAAAGCTGCTGCAGGGCCAGCTGGTTGGCCACCGGCTGCTCGTTGATGAGCTGCAGGATCAGCTCCTGCCGGCTCTGTTTTTCACTTTTCACGGCAGTCTCACGCCTTTCCCAGCTTCTGATTGATCCGCTCGTAGAAACTGCGGCCGGTGAGCCGGATGAGCCGGGTGGCCTGGGCCGCCCGGGTGCACTCCACCCAGTCCCCGGTCTGCAGCCGGAAGGTTCTGCCGCCGTCCACCGAGAGGAAGGCGCTCTTCCGGTACCCCGGCAGCCGGATCCCCACCGTGCGGTCTGCGTTCAGCACCATGGACCTGGCGTAGAGGTTGTGGGCACAGATAGGGGTAACAATCAGGTTCTCCGCCGTGGGCTCCACGATGGGACCCCCGGCGGCCATGGAGTACGCCGTAGATCCGGTGGGGGTGGCGATCACCACCCCGTCTCCGGTATAGGAGGAGATGGGAATCCGGTCCCCGGTGATCTCCAGCTCCAGGACACGGGCCACGGCGCCTTTTGTCACCACGGCGTCATTCAGGGCCAGTTCCCGGTATACCTCCCGGCCCTCCCGGCGCACGGAGACCTCCAGCATCATCCGCTTCTCGATGCCGTACTTCCCGGTGGCGAGACGGCTGAGAAGAGACAGCTCACCCTGCTCCAGCTCCGCCATAAAGCCGATGCTGCCGAGGTTCACCCCCAGCACGGGGACGTTCCACTTCAGGGCATCCCTCGCCGCATGGAGAATAGTACCGTCTCCCCCGAAGCAGATCAGCACATCTGCCCGGGGCAATACCTCCTCTGAGGGCTGCAGGTCCGCCTCCTGGGGGATCTCCAGTTTGCTGCCCTCATCCAGGGCAAATGGCAGGGAGATAGCCACCTCCACGCCGCTGCTGGTGAGGATCCTGCGGGCAGTGAGACAGGCCCGCAGGTCTCGGTCCCGATAGGGGTTGGGGCTCAATACCGCTCTCATTGCCGTGCTTCCTCCAATCGTTCGTGGGAACGGCGCACCAGATCGCTGAGATCCGGCACATCGTCGTTTCCGGCGCCGGCGGTGAGCCAGCCCAGGTATTCAATGTTTCCCTCCGGGCCGCGGATGGGGGAGAAGTCCAATCCCCGGACGGAGAAGTCTGCCTCTCTGGCGTGGACCAGATACTGCTCCAGCACCGCCAGATGGACCTTGGGATCCCGGACCACGCCCTTTTTTCCCACCTGCTCCTTGCCGGCCTCAAACTGGGGCTTCACCAGGGTTACCGCCTGGCCGCCCTCGGCCAACAGCGGCCGGAGGGCGGGGAGAATCAACTTCAGGGAGATGAAGGACACGTCTACCGAGAAAAACTGCAAAGGTTCCGGGATCTGCTCCCGGGTGAGATAGCGGGCGTTGGTGCGCTCCAGGCAGATCACCCTGGGGTTCTCCCGGAGAGACCAGGCCAGCTGCCCGTAGCCCACATCCACCGCGTACACCTTTGCCGCCCCGTTTTGGAGCATGCAGTCTGTAAAGCCGCCGGTGGAGGCGCCGATGTCTGCACAGGTGCAGCCCTGCAGGGTGATGGGAAAGACCTGCATGGCCTTCTCCAGCTTCAGCCCGCCCCGGCTTACGTACTTCAAAGTCTGTCCCCGGATCTCTAAGGGTGTATCCTCTGCGATGGTGACACCGGGCTTGTCCAGCCGCTTGTCCCCGGAGAACACCACCCCGGCCATGATGAGGGCCTGGGCCTTCTGCCGGCTCTCCACCATGCCCCGCTCTGTGAGCAGCACATCCAGACGTTTCTTAGCCACGGTGCAGCGCCTCCATTACCCGCCGGCAGAGAGAGGCCCCGTCGATGCCGCAGATCTGCCGGAGTTCCTTTACCGTGCCCTGCTGCACAAACCGGTCTCCCAGGTTGGCCAGCACCGGGACAAAGCCCAGGGGCCCGGCGAGACAGCAGTCTGAGAGCAGTCTCCGTCCGGCAGAGCAGTTGTCTTCGCACTCCTCTGCCATGAGAAGTAGGCCGGTTTTCCGGGCATAGTCTGCCACCGTCTCGGAGGGCAGCGGCGCGATGGAGTTGATCTTTACCACCTGGGCAGAGACACCCTTTTCCGAGAGCAGCCGCGCTGCCTCCAGCACCTCGTTGATCATGGTGCCGTATGCCGCCAGGGTGACATCCCGCCCATCCTGCAGCAGGGTCGCCCCTTCCGGCCCGTGGGACGCCGTGTACACGCCCTCCCCGCCTCTGGGATACCGCACCGCCACAGGGCACCGGACCCGCACCACCGCATAGCGGAGCATGTCCCGGAGCTCCTGGAAGCTGGCCGGACAGAGGATCTTCATGCCGGGGACGGTGGCGAGATACCCGGGATCGAAGACGCCGTGATGGGTCTCCCCGTCCTCCCCTACCAGCCCCGCCCGATCTATGGCCAGCACCACATGGAGGCCTTGGATGGCCACATCGTGGAGCAGCATGTCATAGGAGCGCTGGAGGAAGCTGGAGTAGATGGCCGCCACCGGGATGAGCCGCTGTTTTGCCATCCCCGCCGCCATGGAGATGGCATGTCCCTCGGCGATGCCCACATCAAAGAGGCGGTTGGGATATCTCTGGCCAAAGGTTTTGAGCCCGGTGCCGTCCCGCATGGCCGCTGTGATGGCCACGAGGTCCGGCCGCTCCTCTGCTAAGGCGCACATGGTCTCCCCGAAGACGCTGGAGAAACTGGGGCCGCCCTTTTCCAGAACCTGTCCAGTGGCGACGTCGAAGGGGCCGATGCCGTGGAACTTGTCCGGCTCCTTCTCCGCCGGGGCATATCCCTTGCCCTTGATGGTCTTGATGTGCAGCAGCACTGGGCCGTTCAGCTCTTTCGCGTATCGGAGAAGCCGGGTGAGGTAGTTCACATCGTGGCCGTCCACCGGGCCCAGATAGGTAAAGCCCATGTCCTCAAAGAGGCTGCAGGGCAATACTGCGTTTTTCACCGCCTGCTTGGCGTTATGGGTAAAGCGGTACACCGCTCTTCCAGCAGCTGTGGCGCCGGTAACCCGGCGATACACCTTTTTAAACTGCAGATACTGGGGCTTCAGCCGCTGCCGGGCCAGATGGCTTGCCACGCCGCCCACGTTCTTGGTGATGGACATGCCGTTGTCGTTCAGGATCACGATCAGCGGCTCTTTGCTCTGGCCTGCGTTGGAGAGGCCCTCGAAGGACAGTCCCCCGGTGAGGGCGCCGTCTCCGATCATGGCCAATACGGAGTAGTCTTCGTTGTTCAGGGTCCTGGCTCGGGCCATACCCAGGGCCACGGACACGGAGTTGGAGGCGTGGCCGGCGATAAAGGCGTCTGCCCGATGCTCCCGGGGCTTTGGGAAGCCGGAGAGACCACCCAGACTCCGGAGGGTGGTCATCTGAGCATCCCGCCCGGTGAGGATCTTATGGGCGTAGCACTGATGGCCCACGTCGAACACCAGCCGATCCCGCTCCAGGTCAAAGACCCGGTGTATGGCCACCGTGATCTCCACCACTCCCAGGCTGGCGCCCAGATGGCCGCCGGTCTGAGAGACGATGTCTATGATCCGCTTACGCAGCTGCTCACAGAGCAGTTTGGCCTGCAGATCGGTGATTTGATCCAGACGTTCCGGGATCATGCGCTTCTCTCCTCGTGTGGAAATTGGTCTAAAATCAGTGGAATAAGAGGGTGCCGATGACCCCGATGGCGGTGCCCAGAAGGGCCCCCACGGTCACCTGAGACGGGGTGTGTCCCAGCAGCTCCTTCAGGTCCCGGTCTATGAGATCCGGCGGCAGCTCTGAGAGGTTCTTCATCATGTAGTTCAGCACCTTGGACTGCTCCCCTGTCTCGTGGCGCACGTTCATGGCATCGTACATCACGATGAAGGACATGGTGGCCGCCAGGGCGAAGATAGGAGACCGGAACCCCTCAGACAGGCCGATGGCGGTGGTTACCGCACAGACCAGCGCAGAATGGGAGCTGGGCATACCGCCGCCTGTGGTGAGATACGTGATGTCCACCTTGTGAAAAATCGCGATGGAGATGAGAAACTTCAGCACTTGGGCGGCTGCCCAGGCGGCGATTCCCATCAGCAGGATTGGACTGATCGGCATCCGCATCCTCTCCTCTCTGCAAAATGGTAGGGCAAAAGGGCTGTACTGCGATGGAGTGGCAGCTTCAATGGGTGCGCTCCGCGAGAGAGATGGCCAGTGTCTGCAGGAAATCGGGCTCAGTAAGCTGAGCTACCGCTGCCACTGCGGTCTCGGTGTACTCCTGCACCAGCGCGGCGCACTTCTCCGCCCCGTAGAGGGACATGAAGGTGGTCTTTCCCTGGGCCTTGTCTGAGCCGATGGGCTTTCCCAGTTCCGCCTCGCTGGCCAGTTCATCCAGCATATCGTCCCGGATCTGGAAGGCAGCCCCCAGCGCGGCGCCGTAGTCTGCAGCGGCTTTCTCCTGTTCCGGGGTTCCGCCGGCTGCCAGCACGCCCATGCGGCAGGCGGCCATCAGAAGGCTGCCGGTCTTCCGGGCCTGGAGATCTCTCAGCTCCGCATCTGTGCTGTTCTTCTCCTCTTCCGCCATATCCAGGAACTGTCCCCCGCAGATGCCGTCTGTGCCGGCGGCCTCTGCCAGGGCGGCCGCACAGGCGGCCCGCCGGTCTGGGGGCAGAGAACTGGTAAGGATCGTGCGGAAGGCCTCAGCCTGGAGGGCATCTCCCGCCAGCACCGCGGTGCACTCCCCGTACACCTTGTGGTTGGTGGGCTTGCCCCGGCGGAGGTCATCGTTATCCATACAGGGCAGATCGTCGTGGATCAGGGAGTAGGTGTGCAGCATCTCCACCGCACACGCCACCGGCAATGCGGCCTCCACATCGCCGCAGCAGCACCGGCAGAACTCCAGCACCAGCACCGGGCGCAGCCGTTTGCCGCCGGCGAGTAGGCTGTACCGCATGGCCTCCAGTAGCCCGTTGAACCGGATGTCCTCCCGGGGCTGGAATGCCTGCTGCAGCCAGTGCTCTACCTGGGCCTGTCTGGCTGCCAGTTGCTCCTGAAAGGACATGGATTACTCCTCCGCCTGGAAGGGGGCTTCCTTCCCGCTCTCCAGGAGGATGGTTACCTTCTGCTCCGCCTCGTCCAGCATCTTCTCGCAGCGGGCAGCGAGACCGGCGCCCTCCTCAAAGAGCTTCAGGGACTGGTCCAGATCGCACTCCCCTCGCTCCAGTTTGTCTACGATGGCCTCCAGGCGGATCATAGACTGCTCGAAGGAGACCTCCGGTTGTTTTGCTGCATTCACTTCTGCCATGGTAATTTCTCCTTTCCGTCCACCGTGCAGTTCAGCACGCCGTCCGTCAGTATCACATCAAGTTTCTCCCCCAGCCCGGCCTGTTCCGTGCTGGAGACCAGATTGCCATCTTTGCGGGCCACGGCATAGCCCCGGGCCAGCACTTTCAGCGGGCTCATGGCGTCCAGAGAGCCTGCGATCCGGGCAAGCCGCATCCGCTGCTGCTTCAGGCTCCGCTCCATCCCCGTCTCCATCCGCTGGACCCGGCTGTCCAGGAGACGGCGGCTGTCTTTGATCTGGGCGGGGAGCGCCCCGGCCAGCCGCTGCTCCAGCCCCTCCAGGGCGTGGCGCTCATCCTTCAGCTGCAGGGTAAAGGCGGAGATCATCCTCTGCCGCCGGGAGTCCAGCAGCATCCGCCGCTCCTGGATGGGGGCGGCCGCACTCTGCATCACCCGGCTGCTCTGCAGTCTCTGCAATTGCTTCCGGGCATCGGCCAGCCTTCCCTGTTCCGCCCGCACCATCCGCTGCTGCAGCACCTCCAGCCGGTGCCGCCACTCGTCCTGGCTGGGCACCGCCATCTGGCCGGCCTTGGTGGGGGTGGTGGCGGTGGCATCTGCCACATAGTCTGAGATGGAGACATCCGGGGCGTGGCCCACCGCCGAGATCACCGGGATCCGGGAGGCGGCGATGGCCCGGGCCACAATCTCCTCGTTGAAGGCCCAAAGTTCTTCTCTGGAGCCGCCGCCCCGTCCGGTGATGATAAGGTCGATATCCTTGCGCTGATTCACCCGCTGCAGGGCATTGGCGATCTCTCCCGGGGCCTCCACGCCCTGTACCCGGACGGGGACCACCAGGACCTCCGTCATGGGCCAGCGGGCGCCGATGTTCTGGATGATGTCCCGGATGGCCGCCCCTACAGGCGAGGTAACCACGGCCACCTTGTTGGGGAAGATGGGCAATGGGCGCTTCCGGGCGGCGTCAAAGAGGCCCTCTGCCTCCAGACGGCGGCGGAGGCGCTCAAACTCCTCGTCCAGCTTTCCCCTGCCGTCCTCCATCAGCTGGTTCACATACAGCTGATAGGCGCCGTCCCGGGGGAACACAGAGATCCGGCCCAGAGCCAGCACCTGCATGCCGTTGGCCGGCTGAAAGCGCAGGGTCCGGGCACTGCCGGCAAACATCACGCACTTCAAGCTCCCCTCAGCGTCTTTCAGGGAGAAATAATGGTGGCCGGAGGGATAGCGCTTGTAGTTGGAGATCTCGCCACGGACCAAGATGCTGCTGAGCACCCGGTCCTGGTCCATCTTGGCCTTGATGTATTCGTTTACCTGGGATACGGTGTATGCCGTCTGATTGGCAGCATAAAATCCGCCAGGACTCATGGGGCAATCCCCCTTTCTAGGGCTCTGCGGGTGAGAATGGCCACCCCCAGGGCGTTATCGGTGGAATATCTGGGCTGGGCAAACACCGCCTCTTTCAGATGGCTCCGCAGCGCCCGGTTGGAGGCCACGCCGCCGGAGCACAGTACCGGCAGTCCCGGAAAGCGTTTTAACGCCTCTTTTGTGGCCCGCTGCACCACCCCGATGATGGTGTCCAGGGTAAAGCGGGCGATGGCCGCCTTCGAGGCCCCGTCTGCCGCCAGTTGTTTTACCTTATTCTCCATGCCGGAGAGGCTGAAGGTGAGATCGTTGAGCTTCACACGGAAGGGCTGGGGGATTTCCTCCGGTTTTGCCTCGGTATAGAGGGCGTCCAACGCCTTCCCGGCAGGGAACGGCAGGCCCAGCAGCACGCCGGCCCGGTCTATCAATTGCCCTGCCGCAATATCGCTGGTGCCCCCGAGGATCTCCGCCTGCACCGTGTGGCCCATGGGCACCACATGGAGCAGCTCTGTGGTGCCGCCGGAGAGGTGCCAGGCCAGGTGAGGCTGGTCCAGTAAGTCCTCCCGCCCGGCGGACCAGGCCGCCGCGGCGATGTGTCCCTGCTGATGGGAGCAGGGATAGAAGGGCACGCCCAGAGCCGCTGCCAGGGTTCTCCCCTGTCCCTCCCCCACCAGGAAGCAGGGCATATAGGAGTCCTCAGTCTCCCGGGGCTTGGTGGATGCCCCTACAGCGGCGATCTCTCCGATGCAGCCGTCCTTACGGAGCTGCTCCGTCATGAGGTGCAGCCGCTTTACATGCTGGAAGAGGGCATCGCTCTGGCGAAGGCCCAGAGCTCCCTCCGGGACGGTGAGCAGCATTCCCCGGTTTTCCCCGGTCTCACCATCAAAGACGGCAGCGGAGGTGGTGTAGTTGGAGGTGTCGAACCCCAGGCACTGGAGGGTGCTCATACTGGGTCCTCCGCAGCAGGCTCTGCCGGGATCTCCGGCGCAGCCGGTGCCTCTGTGGCAGCAGGTTCTGCCGGTTTCTCGGTCTCAGCAGCTGCCTCAGCCTCGGCAGCCTGCTCTGCCGGTGTCTCCCCTTCTGCGGGCTTTTCCGGCTTCTTCGCCTTCTTGGGGCGCTTGTCGATCTCGGGGTCGTGCTCCCGGGCGGCGGCGCCCAGAATGCCGTTGACAAACTTCACCACATCCGGGTCCACATAGCGCTTCAGGATCTCCACCGCCTCGTTGATGGCAGCCTTGTTGGGAATCCAGGAGAAATAGAGAATCTCACAGAGGCAGACCCGCATCATGGCCACGGCAACGCGGTCGATCCGGTTCAGCCGCCAGCCCTTGGCATGGCGCCTGATGATTTCGTCCAGCTCATCGCTGTGGTTCCACACCTGGGTCACCACAGCGCGGATGTATAAGGCCTGCTCATCATCGATCACTGCGTTATACATGGGTGCGCTGACGCTTCTCTCCTCGAACGCCTCCTCCCGCAGTTCCCGCTGCAGCAGTTCCTCCGCCGGTGTCCCGGTAAACATCATCTCAAAGACAAAGTGCATGGCGATTTCCCGGGCAGCCCGTCTGGTTAAGGCTTCTTTATCCATTGTATCCACCCTTTCCCGGCGCAGCCGCCGGATGCTCTCGGATTTTGCACAGCGTCCCGCCTGACGGCAGGACATCCCATGTATTATACACGATGCCGGCAGAAAAAGAAACACTTTTTTTCATATTGAAACCAATTTCCAGCGGCGGGATCTTCCTGAAATTGCCTCATACTACAAGGCGCTTTATGCAGATAAAGTAGGTTTTATGCATGTTTTCAGCCCGGTGTGTTTTGAAA
>CANQII010000087.1 GCA_947623875.1 uncultured Oscillospiraceae bacterium | reverse complement strand
CGGTTGTGCCTCATAGTAGGGTCCAAGTCCAGGGTCCCAAAATATGCCAATGATATTTTTATTAAGCGATTGCCCTGCAGCAGATGTGAGAGGAGGGACAATGCGTTGGACAAGGCACTTGAAGACCTTTGCATTCAGTGGAACAAGGAAACCGAGGAACGGATCAGAAAAGAGAGCCAGGAAGCAGCTGCCGAGAAGGAACGCCAGCTGTTTGCTGACATGATCCGGGACAATGTTCCGGATAAGAAAATCAGACAGTGGTTGCGCTTGACTCCGGAGCAGTTTGAGAAGTACAGGTCCATTGTTGCGATCTGAGCTTGACGGCAGTACCTGCCTCGGTGAGCCTGAGGGCTAATCTGCGCATTAGGCTGTTGCAAGAGGCCCAGCGCTGCGGGGTACCAACAGCGCCAGCAGATGTGAGAGGGATGCTTGGACAAAACTGCGGAGGACTGCTTTCCTTACGACTGCGGATACCTCCGGGATATGCCAATGCTGATGGAGCAGGACCGTGGCTTCTACTGCACGGCGGGCAGTCCCCATTCGGAAACCGCCCGCCTGTTGGCTTTGTGGCAGTGCACCTCTACTTGCACCGCAAGCCCTCGCCGTATGCGATGCCGATTTCGAAGATCCTCTTGTCCGTCTCATTGCTGGACAGCCAGCCCTGGGGGAAGAGGCCCGGGATTGCCATAGTGGAAGAGGGCGAGGTACGCCTCCTCTATCCACGCCTGGTCCATGGACTTCTCCAAGTCCCGGAGCCAACCTGTGCGGCCGGCACCGCCGTCCCAGACCCGCAGCCGCACCAGCGTTTCATAGCCCAAGCAGACGATCCTCAGATCCCCGGCGCTGTCTCGCACCTCCCGGCAGCTGCCGATCCCATCCAGAATGGGCGCCATGTGGGCCCAGAAGAACATGGGGAGTTCTTCCTCGGTGAAGGGGCATTTGTCCAGGTCATACAGCATCTGCAGAAAGTCCTGAAAACACAGGAGGATGTACGGAAGATCCAGCTTTCCATGCCAGAAGTACCGCTGCTTCCATTCTGGCAGGTCCTCATTCTGCGGCAGCGGTGTCTCTCTCTGAATCATGCGCCTGCAGTATGCCTCCAACAGGGGGCAGCGAAAGACCGCATGGTTCTCTGGGTCTGGGACCAGAAGACCGTGATCCCGGGCCAATTCGATGGGCGGCAGAGGCGGCGCATAGTGGAGCGGAAGGTCCCGCTGCAGCATGAGACCCAGTGCCTGCTTGCACTCCGGGTTTTCGCCCAGCAGCCGATCTATGCCCTGGAGCAGAGGATTGTTGGAGTCCAGAAAGGCCTGGCCGGCCTTGTGGAACCCAGAAGGCGTCCAATTTCCCTCGGTGTCCAGCCAGTTGCAGAGCCAGCTCACGAGATACGGGTGTCCGCCGGTGAGATGGCGGATCTCCCGGCTCAGAGACGGAATTGCCATTCCGGTTTGGTGGTCTGCCTCATAGGCCTGGAGCATCCCGGCGATTTGATCTGTGGAGAAGCTCAGATCCCCATCGAAGTACGAGGCTATACTGTAGAAGGCGAAGTCCCAGTGGACTGAGATGGAGTGCACGCTCATCAGGATGGCGCTCTGGAAGGAGGCCGCTTGCTCCATCTGACGATCGATGAAGTTCTGCTGCAGCACGCCCAGAAGGTAGCCGATGCAGTCGCTCTCCAGGTTGGCATCTGCGTTGTCCACCAGCAGCACCACACCCTGGTCTGCTGCCTGGCAGAATTGATCAATGCGCCTGGACAGGGAGGAGAAGGGAAAGCGGTCCAAGGCGGACTTTTCCCGGGGCGTGCTGCCCAGCCACATGCGGATGAGCGCTTCCGGACAGCCGCCATCCCGCATGCTGTCTGCTGCCTGCTGCAGCGCAAAATGGACGAATTGCTGTTCCGAGGCGAAGACGGCGTCATCCGTTCCGAAGTCCACATACATCACGTAGTACTTGCTTTGCAGGCGCTGCTGCAGTCTTCGGAGAAGGCTTGTCTTGCCGAAGCGGGGCGGCATGTTGATGACGAGGTAGTTCGCATCGTCCACCTCGGCGATGATCTGGTCCTCCTGGACAGCAGTGTCCGCCAGATAGCACTCCTCTGGGCTGAGAATGGTGTCTCGGCAAAAGTGTCTCATGCCCGCACACCCTCACCGTACGCCAGGCCAATCTCGTAGATCCGCTGGCCTGTCTCCCGGGGAGAAGGCCAGCCCTGGTGCAGGGGACCAGGATTGCCGTAGTGGAAGAGGACGAGATAGCCATCTTCGATCCGGTCCTCTTCCATGGCCAGTTCCAGCTGCTGGATCCAGCCCATGCTACTGAATCCGCCGTCCCAGATCCGCAGCCGGACCAGCGCATGGAAGTCTCTCCAGAAGCCCTCCAGGTTTCCGGGATTTCCTTCCACCTCCTCACAGTACCCGTTGCCGCCTACAATGGGCAGCATGTGAGTCTTGAAGTAGATGGAGAGCGCATCCTCAGTGAGGGGGTGCTTGTTCAACTGGTAGGGCAGCTGCAGGTATCCCTGGAAGCCTTGCAGTATGTGGGGCATGTCCGGCCTGCCGTTCCAGGAATACTGGGCGGTAAGGGTGTTTGTCTTGGCTTGCTGCATGAAAAGACCTCCTTCGTCTCTACAGTGTGGTGGGTGGAATTGGGGCTGTGCAGGGATTGAAAAGCGGGATTGCAATTTGTAGGACAGATGTATGTGAATGTATGACGGATGTATTACATCTGCTAAAAATGAAATACATATTCGAAATTGGTTGATTCTATTGACAAACTCTCACAGAAAGTATATCATAGATCTATTCAAAATGCAATCATTTGGACAGAAAAATCCCCATCTCCGGTGGGAGATGGGGGAAGGACGGATCGCAAGCGGAAGCGTATGCCAGCGGCCGCTTGGCGCTGATTCAGACGGGAGGTTGTGTGCAATGACGGCAACTGTAGCTGCCAACTTTTTGCTCTACATCATGAGCCTGGCTTTCGATGACCAGACCAACGGGAAGCTCAATCTGCTCCTGTATTTTGCTCAGGGGCACTCTCTGCAGATGCTTCGGAAGCCGCTGTTCTCCGATGCAATCGAGGCTTGGCGGGATGGCCCAGTCGTCCCTGCCGTGTATGCCAAATACAGCGAATATAGGGACTGGCCCATCACCGCCTATGACCTGACCGTGGTGGATATTCCCGAGGACGCCGAAAACCTCCTCTTTGATATCGCCAGAACCTATGGGAGATACACAGAGACCGCCCTGCGGTACAAGGCAACAGTCATCGGCTCCCCGTGGGACCAGGTGTATACCAGCCAAAATCCGCACACCATCATCCCGATTGCTATGATGGAACAGTATTTCCTGGAGTTGCAGCCCCTGAAGCCGACCGAGAGAGTGTTCCAAGAGAGCGATTTTGTGGGGTATTGGGACGAGGATGGGGTTCTGGTCCTTCCCAAGGAGTGGGAAGACAGCGATGCCGAAGCGTGAAGGATGAGCTTGACGAGCGCAAGACAGGGATACTAAAAATCCCCCCATCTCCCGGCGGGAGATGGGGGGACGGGTGGTTTGGACTCAGCCCTTGCGGCGGGCTTTGCCGGTGAAGCTCTCGATCTGCATGGCGTACACCGCGACCTTCTCTGGGGCGGAGTCTGCGTAGCGGGAGCCCGCCTCCAGGTAGTCCGGGCTGTACTTCTCCACCAGTTTCATGAGACCGGCGTGCTTGTCCGTGCACTCTGAGATGGTGCCGAAGGCCACCACGCTCTCATACTTGGTGGAGAACTTCGCCGGCAGCACCTGAGTTTCCCCCACTACGGTGAAGCAGGCTCTGGGCTCGTGCTGAATGCAGTGGCGGAAGAGGCTGTCTTCTACCGTGCCGTGGAAGTAGAGGACGCCGTCTGCATAGGCGTAGCTGGTGGGACGTCCATACGGTATGCCGTCCGGGCAGACTACGGAGACGATGCCGTACTCTCCGTGTTCCAGAAGGGCGATTGCCTCCTCATCTGTGAGCTGCCGGTCTTTCCGGCGCATCTCGGTGTTCATGTGCGTGCTCCTCCTTGGGGATGATCTGTGGGACCCAGTATAGCCCTTTTTGGAGGAAGGTCAAGGGAGAGAGCATGGAAAGAGCGGAGAAAATCACGATGTATCCGGGAGTTGGACCCTCCCAAGCCCGGAATTTCAATCTTCAGGGCAGTTGCAGAGCAGACAGGATTCTGGTATCATGGGCCCTCAAAACGCCTGATTTTGGGGAGGGAAATGCCGTGTTTGAGGACATTCGGAAGGGAGAACACTGGCGGTCTGTATTGCCGGTAGACAAGGGCTGGTCCCGGGAGAAGAAGTACGTCATTGAGACCGAGGACGGCAAACAGCTGCTGCGGATCTCCCCCATCGAGTCCCTGAATGCCAAGCGCCGGGAGTACGCCATGGTGCAGAAGTTCGCCCGGTGCGGCTTTCCCATGTCTCAGCCTCTGGACTTTGGTATCTGCGCAGACGGGGAGCATGTGTACATGCGCCTCACCTGGGTGGAGGGGAGAGATCTGGAGGAAGTGCTGCCGGAACTCCCAGAGGCAGAGCAATATGCCTGCGGACGGGAGGCAGGGGAGATCCTGCGGCAGATCCACGGCATTCCGGTGGCCCCCATGGATGCGCCCCGGGAGACCAAGCAGGCCAAGAAACTGCTGCAGCTGGAGCGGTATGAGCACTCTCGGGTGCGGGTTCCGGGGGATGAACCGGTGATCCGGTTTGTCCGGGAGAACATAGACCTTCTCTGGCAGCAGAAGCCGGTGTATCTCCACGGGGACTTCCACCCTGGAAACCTGATCTACACCCCGGAGAAGACCATCGGGGTGATCGATTTCAATCGCTGGGAGGTGGGGGATCCCTATGAGGAGTTCTACAAGCTTCAATCCTTCGGGGTGGAAAACAGCATCCCGTATAGTGTGGGACAGGTCGATGCGTACTTCCGAGGCAAGGTTCCAGAGGACTTCTGGGGAACCCTGGCCGTCTACGTGGCCCATGCCTCTCTGTACTCCATCCTCTGGGCAGAGAAGTTCGGCCAGAAGGACATAGACGGCATGGTGCGGCGGTACCATATGGCCATGGAGGACTACAACGGCTTCTCCCGTACCATCCCAAAGTGGTACACAGAGTACCATCAGAGGCAGAATCAAGGCTGAAAACCTGTGTTTTCGCCGTTTGAAGAACTATTTGAGCATGTGAAAGCCCCCGGGGATCCGGGGGCTTTCACATGCGCTGAAGATGTGTTTTTATTTGGCGCTGTGCGATCACTGCCTGTATGTGCCATCAAGCCCGGGGAAAGCCGCCTGCCCGATCCACGATGGTGAGTACCCGGATCATGTCCAAAGTGAGTTCCAAGCCTTTGCCGGTGCCGGAGAGAGCACCGCTCTCCACGAGATAGGCGATGGTCTCATAGGCCCAGGGGAAGTTGGACTGAATCTCCGCCAGGGTGTTGTACCGTTTGGGCTGGGTGGGTTCAGGTGTTGGCTCTGGCTTTGGTGTCTCCTGCAGCAGGGCAGCCACATCCCGGCGGACGTCTTCCATGGTCTTGCCGAACTTGGCAAACCAGAGGAGGGGATCCCCGTGGTTGGTGCCAAGACCAAGCTCATAGCTCTGCTTGTGGCTGGTGATCACCGGAACCGCGATGCCGTGGAAATCCACGGTGCCCAGGGGGTCAAAAGAGAAGAGACTGCAGAGGTATGCGGTGAGCTGAACGCCTTGGTTGTACACCGCATCGAAGTATGCTTTGTCCTGGAGATTGTCTTCGCAGCACTCAAACTGGAGCCACCCCTGGTTCAAGCTGTATCCGGTGGAGCCGGTGCCCACGCCCCAGGCCTCCTTGTCCCAGGGACCCACCTGGACGGCAGACACGGTGCCGTCTGCCAGCTTGCCGATGAAGGCCTGCACCCCGGCGTCCAGGTTGGGCAGGTGATTCCAATCGTTGTGATATTGGTTGATGCCCAGGATGGAGAGCAATTCCGCCTTGTTGGGGGCGTTGTCGTCGGGCTGGACATAGCGGGCGATCATAGGGTTGTCTACTCCGGTGGAGTGCCAGAGAACACCCAATGGGGTTACGGTTTTTCCATGCCGATACCAGTTGGACTGGGTCATGAAACACTGGAGGGGCGGATGGGCTGGGGTGTATTCGAGCATGGGAGTATCGCCTTCCTGCATGAGAATCTTGGAACGGTTGCTCTTACTTTTCTTCGGCCCGGTCTTTCAGACCGGGCCGAAGATCTCCTCCAGGTACGGCTCCACCTCCGGTCCGGGGAGTAGGACGGCGGCGATGCCCGCTCTCTGGGCCACGGCCAGCTTCTCCCGGATAGAGGCGGGGCTGTCAAAGAGGACGAAGTGGGCCTGGGTGCGCCGGACCATGTAGGTGAAGTAGTGTGCGCAGAGTCCCCGGTCCAGAAAGACAGCCGGCTCCAGACGGCGGAGCTGGCTGTCCAGAAGCTCCTGAGAGATAGGTTCTCCGGGGCCGGATGCTGGCAGCAGGAAGTCCTCACGGAGCCACTCTACGGCCAGGGCAGTCCTGTTGGGGCCATACTGCTCCGTTGCTGCTCTCAACCGCCGCTCCAGGGTGCCCCGGGGGATGGCGGAGGAGATCAGGATTCTGGCATGGGTGGTAAAGGGCGCGAAGGACTCTGGGACATAGAGGGTCCAGCCGTGAGCGCAGCAGTTGTGGTCCAAGAGGGAGACCAAGGGACCGATGCACCCGTTGGGCAGTCCCTCTGCATCCAGCACGATCCCCTTGGCACAGCGCTGCTTACACTCCATCAGGATCTGGCGGGCACAGGGCAGCGGATCGCCGCTGCCCTCCAGAGCGGTGCAGTCCACCGCCAGGTAGCCGCCATGGATGGTCTGGGCACTGCGGGCACAGAGCAGCCTGGGCCCCGGACCGATCCGATAGGCCATGCGGGCGGGGAGCAATCCATACCGGTCTCCCTGGGTGATCCGTTCCGGCGGCAGGGCGAGAAGCAGTTCCATCGTGTCAGTTCCCCCTTGTAGATTGTCATACTTTGTGCTAAGATGGCCGCGGCCCGTATGCGCGGGTATTACGATCTCTATGCCTTGTATGGCGAGAATAGAAGGGGTTTCTTTGGCTTTGTTTCGGGCCGCATGGACGGCGGACGACATCTATGCGATCTCCGGCGCCGCCCTGCAGCACCGGGGGATCAAACTGCTGCTGGCAGATCTGGACAACACCCTGGCTCCGTATGGGGTGCCCCTGCCGGAGGAGCGGCTGATCCGCTGGCGGGAGGAGCTGAACGCCCACGGGGTGACTTTATTTATCCTCTCCAACAACCGGAAGGAGCACCGGCCCAGAATCTTTGCCGAGGCCCTGGGGGTGCCGTACATCGGCCATGCGGGAAAGCCCAAGTCCGGTTCCTTCTACAAGGCCATGGAGCAGATGCACGTCACCAAGGAGCAGACCGCCATCATCGGGGACCAGGTGTTCACCGATGTGCTGGGCGGCAACCTGGCGGGGGTCTCTGCCATCCTAGTAAAACCCATCCGTCTCGCGGGCAACCCGGGGCGCTATTTGCGCTATGCAGTAGAGGTGCCGTTTCGGCTGCTGTCCAGAAAGGGGAACAAACTGTGAGCGCACTTTTCGGACCGGGCGGCATCCCGGACAACTTTCCATTCAAAGCCGCAGAGGACATGCCAAAGTGGCTCAGGGAACTGCATCTGGACTGTCTGGAGTACGAGTGCGGCCGGGGTGTGCGGGTCTCGGAGAAGACTGCCAAAGCACTGGGGGAAGCGGCTGAGACTGAGGGGATCACCATGTCCCTCCACGCCCCGTACTTCATCAACCCGGCCAATCCGGATCCTGAGGCTGTCGCCAAGAACACCGGCTACGTGCTGGCGTCCTGCCAGGCGGCCCGGTGGATGGGGGCCAACCGGGTGGTGATCCACACCGGTGCTCTCATGGGACGCTCCCGGGAGGAGGCAATCGACATCGCCTGCCAGGTGTTCCCCGTGTACTTAAAGGCAGCCGAGGACCAGGGTTTTGGAGACATCCTCCTCTGCCCGGAGACCATGGGCAAGATCAATCAGCTGGGGGATCTGGACGAGGTGCTGCGGATCTGTACCCTCAGCGACCGCCTTCTGCCCTGCATCGACTTCGGCCACCTCTATGCCCGCACTTTGGGTGCAGACGATGGCGCCGAGGCCATGGAGCACATCCTGGACCGGATGGAAGCCGAACTTGGCGCTGAGCGGGCCAGCCGCTTCCACAGCCACTTCTCCCATGTGGAGTACACCCTGAAGGGCGGCGAGAAGCGGCACCGGACCTTTGCGGATTCCGATGGCTTTGGCCCGGACTGGACGCCGCTGGCCGCTGCCATCGCCCGGCGGGGCTGGAGTCCCATGTTTATCTGCGAATCCGATGGCACCCAGGCGGAGGACGCCGCTGCCATGAAGGACATCTATCTTCGCGCTCTCGCGGGCGCAGAACAATAAAGGAGCTGTTGTATAGTGAGTCACTTTGCCAAGATCAGAGAGCAGCTGGACGCCAGAGAGCTGGACGCCATGCTGGTTACCTCCGGCGCGGGGGAGTTCTACGCCGCCGGATTCCGGGGAGAGGGTGTGGCCCTCATCACCAAGAAGGGCACCTGGTATTACACGGACTCCCGGTACATCGAAGTTGCGGAAAAGACCCTGCAGGACGCCGTGGTGAGCATGCGCCCGCCTCAGTACAAGACTTATCAGGAGTGCGTGGCGGCCCTCGCGGCGGAGCACGGCATTGCAAAACTGGGCTTTGAAGACGAGTCCATGAGCGTGGCCAGCTACAAGAAGTGGACAGACGCCGTGAAGGCGGAGTTTGTGCCGGCCACCAGCCTTCTCACCGAGCTCCGTGCTGTCAAGGACGAGCAGGAACTGGCCGCCATGAAAGAGGCACAGCGTGTCACAGACGCGGCCTTTACCGAAATTTTGAATGATCTGAAGCCCGGCGTGAAAGAGTGTGAGATTGCCGCCAAGCTCACCTATCTCATGGCCTGCATGGGCGCTGAGCGCAACTCCTTTGATCCCATCGTGGCCAGCGGTCCCAACGGCTCCATGCCCCACGCTGTTCCCAGCCAGAGGGAGATCCAGAAGGGCGAGTTTGTAACCATGGACTTCGGCTGCGTATACGACGGCTACTGCTCCGACATGACCCGTACCGTGGCGGTGGGCCAGCCCAACGACGAGATGGTGCTGGTGTACAACACCGTGCTGGAGGCCCAAAAGGCCGGCATCGCCATGGCGAAGGCCGGCGTGATCGGCAAAGATGTCCACAACGCCGCAGCAGATGTCATTGCCGCTGCCGGCTACGGGGAGTACTTCGGCCACGGCTTCGGCCACTCCCTGGGGGTGGAGATCCACGAGAATCCCGGCTTCAACTCCCGCTGCGACAAGCCTATCCCCGCCGGCGCCACCATCTCCTGCGAGCCCGGCATCTATCTCCCCGGCAAGTTCGGCGTGCGGATCGAGGACGTGGTGATGCTCACCGAGGGCGGCAACATCGATCTCACCCACTCTCCCAAGCATCTCATCATCCTCTGAGACGGGCTGCATCAGAACTTTTTCTGGCGGATCCTGGAAGATTCCCGCAAAATCCGCCGCACCGGCAAAGAAAATTGCTCTCTTTCCGCCGGGATTGCAGAAAATGTCTTGCAAATGCCGGGAAAATCGGCTATGATATAAAACGCAATTGCATGTACTGGCATCTATATATCACATACGGGAGGAATACCCCATGGCAATGATTACCGCAGGCGATTTCCGCAACGGCGTTACCTTCGAGATGGAAGGCAAGGTCATGCAGGTCGTCGAATTCCAGCACGTCAAGCCCGGCAAGGGCGCCGCTTTCGTGCGCACCAAGATGAAGAACGTCATCACCGGCGCCGTCACCGAGACGTCCTTCAACCCCACAGCCAAGTTTGAGCAGGCCTTCGTGGACCGCAAGGACATGGAGTACAGCTACAACGACGGCGACCTCTACTACTTCATGGACCCCGAGACCTACGACATGATCCCCATCGGCAAGGACGTGCTGGGGGACAGCTTCAAGTTCGTCAAGGAGAACATGGTCTGCAAGATCATGTCCTACAAGGGCAATGTCTTCGGCATTGAGCCCCCGAACTTCGTGGACCTGGAAGTGACGGACACCGAGCCCGGTTTCGCCGGCAACACCGCCACCAACGTCACCAAGCCCGCTACCCTGGAGACCGGCGCCGAGATCAAGGTGCCTCTGTTCATCAACGCCGGCGACAAGATCCGCATCGACACCCGCACCGGTGAGTATCTGGAGCGGAGCAAGGGCTGAGCCCAGAAAGGGATAACACCATGACGCTGACCGAGCAAGCAGCCTACCTGAAGGGCTTGTACAACGGCTTGGGCATGGACCAGGCCGATGACGCCTTGAAGAAGCTCCTGGGGGAGACCATGGACCTTCTCAGTGCTATGGCCAAGGCCATCGAGGAGCAGGGCAAGGGCATCGAGAGCATCAACACCAAGAGCGCCGACGTGCAGAAGGACGTGGAGGCACTGGAGCAGCGCACGTCCGACCTCGAAGAGCAGGTGGACGACCTGGAGGACACCGTGTCCGATCTGGAGGAGGCGGTGGACGACCTGGAAGACGACTTCTACGATGACGATGACGATGATGACGACGATGAGGATGACGATGACGAAGACGATGATTTCGATGATGACGATGACGACGACGATGACGATGATGACGATGATGACGACGACATCGACTTCGATTTCGACCTCAGCGACTTCGATGACACCCTCTTCACCGTACACTGCACCAACTGCGGCGAGGAAGTCTACGTGGACGATGATGACATAGAAGCGGGGAGCGCGGAGTGCCCCTTCTGTGGCACCACCTTCCCGGTCCACGCACCCGAGGACGACGACTGAGCCTGGACCGGCACACCGCCGCGGTAAGGCGTCTGGAACATGTACCAAATGAGCAGGGCACGGCCTGAGACCGTGCCCTGCTGTTTGCGCTCTGAAAGGCTGTTTTCACCCGGAAGAAGGGACGGTTTGTCTCTCTGTCTCGGAGGACTGTCCGCCAGCGGCGGACAGAGGGACATTTATGGGACTTTTCCCATTGAAAGGGCTGAAAACTGGGGCGCAGCAAGGCCTGGACGGCATTTTGGGGAAACCGGCAGAAGGGATAAAAACCGGGGAAAAACCACAAAATCCCGGCCTTTTTCCC
>CANQII010000086.1 GCA_947623875.1 uncultured Oscillospiraceae bacterium | reverse complement strand
CGGGGAACAGGTGAGAAACACCTTGCGGGCATTGTAGTACTCCCGCAGGTCCGGGTGGAGGCTGTAGCTGCCCTCCACGATGGTGAGGGGCTGCACCGGCAGCGGCACTGTGGGACGAAAGACGTCCTGCATACAGTTGTATGGCCGGTACAGGATGTCCTCCCCGGCCCAGGCGGGCTCCAGGATCTCGTCTCTCAGACGCTGCAGGTCCATGTTCCCGGCGGGGATCTCCCTCCAGCGGGGATCCTGCTGGTCCATGGGAAGGTAGAAGTCGTCCATGTGGATCACTCGGCAGGGGAAGAGCTCCGCCAGAATGGAGGCCAGCCAGGTCTTGCCGCTGCCGCATCGGCCGTCTATGGGCACCACCAGCGGCTGCAGATAGAGAATGCTGGCAAGGCTGGCGATCAGGGAAAAGACGGTGGCATAGCAGGTGCGGAGCAGGCGGTAATGGTGATGATACCGTTCCCGGTATGTCTCACTGTGGTGCACCGCCGGACAGCCGGCGGCTTTCCACTGGGCCAGCCACTCTGCCATCCCCGGGACGGGGAGCGCCTGCAGCAGAGGGAGCTTGTCCTCCAGGTCTTCTATGGTGCCGCGGACCTCGGCGGCGGTGCGCACCATCAGCGTGGCCAGAGGGGAGGCCACCTCATGGGGCCACAAGGGATCCAGATAGACGCGGCTGAGCCCGTTGCCGATGTCCTCTGGGGGCAGGGCTTCCGCTGCCTCTCTCTGTTCCTCCAGAATCCTGAGGACTGCCCGGTTCGGATTGGAGAGAAGATGCTCCGGGCCAAATACATTTTGAAAGAGCAGCTTGCCGTAGTCCTGGGCCTCCATACGGGGGTACCGGGCGGCGTGCTGCACCAGGATCCTCTGAAATTCAGACCTGCTGTCTAGAGACTGTACCGGTGAGACAGGCGCCATCAGAGCCGCACTCCTTTCCAGCTGGACTCGCAGAAAGACTGCGGGTCTGTACACTGCTGTCCAGTATAAAGGATTGAAACGAAAATAGGAAGCACAATTTGCTGAAATTGGCGGAAAACACAGAAAAAACAGGGGGTGCGGGTTGCCTGCGGAAATAGATTGGAGCACAATAAAGAAAAAGAAAAGGCAATTAATACGCAGACCAAATGGATTGATAATTGATTTGGACGATAAATTGAAATAATACGTCAAAGAGATCGCTTGGACGATTCTTCTGACGGAAATAATCTTTTGAAGCCATCGGCTCCGCTATGCCTGTCTCAACCGCAGTTCTCTGAAGATTGGACAGCGGGACGGGCACCGGGCAGGAGTGGCTTTTGCCTTGAGCGGAAAACGGAACACAATTGTCTATTTTTGCGCTTTCCAGGTTTTTGGTGTGGATTCTTGCCGGGTTTTGTGGTATTCTTGGAAAAGGAAACCAACTTTACGGAGAGGGGATGCGCAATGGACGCCAGAAAAGATGCCAGGGCCGGCGGCAAGAAGCTGGCCATCGCCACCTGGGACACCCGGTCTGTGAACCTGTATGCCCGGCAGATCCGGGACTTCTTCGGGGACGCGGTGGAGATTGCCACATACAGCGTCCAGAGCGGCACGGTGGACCGGATCGCCCCGGCAGACGTGTACCTGGTGTCCACCTGCGTGTTCCGGGACCGGGATTTGAGCCAGATCCTGCCGGACAAGAGCGAGGCGGTGATCACCGAGGTGCACATCACCAACAAGAGCCTCACCCGGCTGCTGGCAGTGCCCCGAAACACCAAGGCCCTGGTGGTGAACATCAATCAGGACATGGCCACCGAGACCATCGCCCTCTTCACCCAACTGGGGGTAACCAACATCCAGTTTGAGCCGTACTACCCGGGGATTCCAAATCCGCCTCACATCCCCTTTGCTATCACCACGGGAGAGCGGCGGCACTGCCCGCCCTGGGCGGAGGAGGTGCTGGACCTGGGGCCCCGGCTGCTCAGCGGCAACACCCTCATCGAGCTGGCCAACCGGCTGAACTGCATTCAGGTGCTGGAGAAGCCCCAGTTTCACGCCTATCTGGCCTCTCTGGCGGAGCGCTCGTTCAGCATCGAGCGCCTTTTGAACCGCAATGTGCAGCTCGCCGGCCTCACAGACCTGTTCCAGCAGTCTCTGGACTCCGGCATCATCGGCATCGACGGGGAGGGCACCGTGTTCACCTGCAGCCCCAAGGCGGAGGAGATCCTGGGGATGCCGGAGGAGAACCTGGTGGGCCGCTCCGCCTGGGAGGTGCTGCGCTTTCTCCCAGTGGCGGAGTGCCTGTCCCGAGGCATGATCATCCGGGACCGGACGGTCGAGATCCAGGGCACGCCGGTGGTGTATACGCTGCAGCCGGTATTGCGCAACGGCGCCCTGATGGGGGCTTTCTGCGTGCTCCAGCGGCGCCAGGAGGACCGGCGCCTGCAGAGAAACCGCCGCCAGGCGGCGGGCAAGGGCCATGTGGCCAAGTACACCTTTGACAGCATCATCGGGGTCAGCGCTCCCATGGTGGCGGCGAAAAACCTGGCCCGGAAGATGGCCGCCGGCGGCGCCGCCATCCTGATCACCGGGGAGAGCGGCACGGGAAAAGAGCTCTTTGCCAACGCCATCCACGCCGCCAGCGGCCGCCGGGACGCCCCCTTTGTGGCCATCAACTGCGCCGCCATCCCGGACTCCCTGCTGGAGAGCCAGCTCTTCGGATACGAGGAGGGGGCCTTCACCGGGGCCAAGAAGGGCGGCAGCGCCGGCTTCTTTGAGGCGGCCAACAGCGGCACCCTGTTTCTGGACGAGATCGAGGCCATGAGCCCCATGCTGCAGGTGAAGCTGCTGCGGGTGCTGCAGGAAAAGGAGATCGTCCGCCTGGGCGGGGTGGATGTGATCCATGTGGATGTGCGCATCATCGCCGCCACCAACACGGACCTGGATGCCATTGTCCGCCAGGGCGGCTTCCGCAAGGACCTGTACTACCGGCTCTGCGTTTTGCCGCTGCGCCTGCCGCCCCTGCGGGAGCGGCACGGAGACGTGGAATTGCTGTTCCAGCGGATCCGGGACGGCCTGGGCGCCTCCTTTACCTTGACGCCCCAGGCCATGGATCTCCTGATCCGCCATCGGTGGGACGGCAACGTCCGGGAGCTGCGCAACTGCGTGGAGTACCTGGCGTATCTGGAGAAGCCGGTGATCGAGCCGGAGGACCTGCCGCCCACCATTCTGGAAGGGGCGGGGGTGAGGACCATACCTGTCCCGGCGGCACCGGAGCCCCAGCCGGTGCGCTCTCCTGAGGAGGTGCTGCAGCAGCTCCGGGAGACGGCGGGGCGGGATCTGCCCCTCTACGCCTTTACCCTCCGGCAGCTGGCGGAGACCCCGGGGATGGGGCGAAAGGCCATTGCGGATGCGGCAGCTTCTGCCGGGCTGCGGCTCAGCGAGCAGTCTGCCCGGACGATTCTGGGCCGGCTGGAACAGCTGGAACTGGTGTCTGTCCGCCGGGGCAGAAATGGGTGCCAGATCACCCAATTGGGAATCACCACATCAACCAGATTGCAGTAAAAATGGTGAATATGGATGGCGGATTCAAGCCGCCATCGGAGAAAGAGACAGCAGGAGAGCGCTTTGATCGGATCGTTCCGGGCAAAATGCCCTCCTGCTTTTATCTTTTCTTCCACAAAACTTGCACAATTTTCAACAATTTCTGGCAGTGGTGGAAATGGGCGAAAGCTGGCACGCCGTTTGCTATTAATCTATCAGTGCGGAGGCGTGATCCGGTGAGAGAGGGATTGCGCCCCCAGATCAAACCAGAAGGAGGAGGATTGGATGCAGTACGACTTCAATCAGCCCGTAGACCGCTGGAACAACTTTGCCGCAAAGTACGATGAGATGGAGGCCAAGTTCGGCAGCCGGGACCTGATCCCCATGTGGATCGCAGACATGGACCTGCGCACCGCCCAGCCCATCCTGGACGCCATAGACGCCAGGAACCGGCAGGGGATCTTCGGGTACACCAGCCGCCCGGACTCGTATTTTGAGGCGGTGTGCGCCTGGCAGGAGAAGCGCAACGGCTGGAAACCCAAGCCCGAGGAGTGCCTCTATACCCTGGGGGTGGTGCCCGCCCTCTGCACCTTTGTGCGGGAGTTCACCAAGCCCGGAGACGAGGTGCTGTTTCTCACCCCGGTGTACGGCGAGTTCTTTGACGCCGTGGAGAACTGGGGCCGGAAATGCCTCACGGTGCCGCTCCAGGAGACGGACGGGTACTACACCGTGGACTTTGCGGCCCTGGAGAAGGCATTGCAGAGACGGCCGCCGCTGTTTCTGCTGTGCAACCCCCACAACCCGGTGGGGCGGGCCTGGACCAGGGAGGAACTCCGGCGGATGGGAGAGCTGTGCCTGCAGTACGGCACCCTCATCATCAGCGACGAGATCCACAGCGACCTCATGCTCTTCGGCCACAGGCACATTCCCATGGCCACGGTGAGCCCGGAGATCGCCGCCCAGACCATCACCTGCACCTCGGCCACCAAGACCTTTAACCTGGCGGGTCTGCAGGCCGCCACCCTGATGTTCCCCAACCCGGAGTGGAAGGCGAAATACAACGGCTTCTGGAAGGGGCTGGACGTCCACCGGAACAATTCCTTCAGCCTGGTGGCGGTGGAAGCCGCCTTCCGGTACGGCGAGGAGTGGCTGGACCAGCTGCTCCGCCACCTGGAGGGCAATGTGCTCTATGTGGAGGAGTACCTGAAGGCCAACATCCCGGAGATCACCCTGCACCGGCCGGAGTGCACCTATCTGCTGTGGCTGAACTGCAAGGCCCTGGGCCTGAAGGGAGACGAGCTGCCCCAGTTCGTCATACGGGAGGCCCACCTGGCCCTCAACGACGGCCGTGGCTTCGGCGCCGCAGAAGGGGAGGGCTACATGCGGATGAACATCGCCTGCCCCAGAGGCACCGTGGAACGGGCCATGGACCAGCTGAAAACGGCGGTAGACCGGAAAATGGGCCGCTGAGTTTTCAAAATGTGTCTCACCCTCCCCGGAGAGGCCGGGGAGACCGATAGCAAACTGTACAAATCAGGAAGGAGCATGAATCATGTCTAAACCCAAAACCCTGGAGAAGAAGAGCCTGGTCGTCCGGATGCTGGACGGCGTGGAGAAGGCCGGCAACGCTCTGCCCAGCCCCGCCACCATATTCCTGGTGCTCACCGCCCTTGTCATGGTGATCTCCGCTATCTGCGCAGCCGCCGGCGTCTCCGTTACCTATGAGACGATTGACACCGCCAGCGGCTCAATCGTACAGAACACCGTGGCAGCGGTGAACCTGCTGTCCCCAGATTCCATCCGCCACCTCATTACCACTATGGTGAGCAATTTCACCGGATTCTTCGCCCTTGGCACCGTGTTCACCATCATCCTGGGCGTGTCTGTGGCAGACGGCTCCGGCATGCTCTCCGCTCTGCTCCGGAGAGCCGCTACCGCAGCCCCCAAGCACCTGGTAACCGCCATGGTGGTGTTCCTGGGCATCATGTCCAACATTGCCTCCTCCACCGGCTACGTGGTGCTGGTTCCCCTGGGTGCCATCCTGTTCATGGCCTTCGGACGCCATCCCATTGCCGGTCTGGCCGCAGCCTTTGCCGGTGTGTCCGGCGGCTGGAGCGCCAACCTTCTCATCGGCACCAACGACCCCATGTTTGCCGGCATGAGCACCCAGGCCGCCAACATGCTGGATCCCAACTACTCCGTGTCCCCGGTGTGCAACTGGTTCTTCATGTTTGCCTCCACCTTTGTGATCACAGCCATCGGCACCCTTGTAACGGATAAGCTGGTGGAACCCCGCCTGGGCAAGTATGAGGGCGCCATCGACACCAACACCGGTGAGCTCTCCGCCGAGGAGAAGCGGGGACTGAAGTTTGCCGGCATTGCAGCCCTGGTCTACCTGGCCCTCATCGCCATCGCCGTGCTCCCGCCCCACGCTTTGCTCCGGAACCCGGCCACCGGCGAAATTCTGTCCAGCCCCTTCATGAGCGGCATCATCTTCATCATGATGCTCCTGTTCCTCATCCCCGGCATCGCCTACGGCGTAGGCGCCGGCTCCATCAAGAACGACAAAGACGTAGTAGAGCTGATGTCCAAGGGCATCTCCGGCATCTCCGGCTTCCTGGTGCTGATCTTCTTTGCAGCCCAGTTCACTAACTTCTTCACCTACTCCAATCTGGGCACCATCCTCTCCGTGGCAGGTGCCAACTTCCTCCAGAGCATCGGTTTCGTGGGCATGCCGCTGGTGATCTGCTTCATCATCATCACCGCCGTGCTGAACATGTTCGTGGCCGTGGACTCCGCCAAGTGGGCCATCATGGCGCCCATCTTCGTCCCCATGTTCATGCGCCTCGGCATGTCCCCGGAGCTCACCCAGGTGGCATACCGCATCGGCGACTCCTGCACCAACATCATCGCCCCCACCATGCCCTTCTTCGTGCTCACCGTGGCCTTCTTCCAGAAGTACGACAAGAAGGCCGGCATCGGCACCGTGGTGTCCACCATGCTGCCCTACTCCATTTGCTTCCTGCTGGGCTGGATCGTGCTCTTCATCCTCTGGTATGTGCTGAAGCTGCCCCTGGGTCCCGGCTCCCCCATGTTCTATCCCGCCTGATCAACTGCTTCCGGAGGACTGCGCCGCAAGGGCGCAGTCCTCTGCCAAAGTCACCCGTTGCGCCGGCGCATCTCTGCGCCGAATCTGCACAAAGGAGGAATTCTCTTGCTTCCCAAGGAAAACCGCATCAAAGCACTGCTCCGGCAGCAGGGCCTGGACGGGGCCATTGTCTCCTCCCCGGAGAACTTCCACTACGTCACCGGATTTGCCGGTCACCAGCACACCGTGTCCCGCCAGGCGGGCTTCTCTGTGGCGGTGGTCTCCGCCCGGGAGGACGTGCCCACCCAGATCACCACCATGGACTTCGAGACACCCACCTTTGAAAAGAAGAGCGCCGGCCGCTTTATCGTCCGCCCCTACGACACCTGGGTGGGGGTGAAGACCTGGGATGAGATCGCCCACGGCGCCATTGTACCCGCCCCGGCGGTGATGCAGAACTCCATGGACCTCACGAAGCAGATGCTTCGGGACATGGACCTGGCGGACAAGAAGCTGGGCCTGGAGCTGGACTTCATCCCCGTGCCGTACTACAATACCCTCTGCGCCGCCTTCCCGGAGGCCAAGTGGGAGAACATCTCAGACCTCTTCGTCTACGCCCGCAGCGTGAAGACCCCGGAGGAGATCGAGGTGTTCCGCACCCTCTGCCGGGCGGCGGACGCCGGCTTTACCGCCGTGAGCCGCATCGCAAAACCCGGCGTCTCCGAGCGGGAGATGGTGCAGACCTTCCGGGAGACGGTGATCGCCACCGGCAAGGCGGCCCCCAGCGCCTGGTCCATGTTCTCCACTGGGGAGTCCGGATCCCGGCTCACCATTCCCGGAGATGCGGTGATCCAGAGGGGAGACGTGGTGAAGTTCGACGCCGGCGTGAACGCCGAGTTCGACTTCTACACCACAGACACCTCCCGCTCCTGGGTGATGGACGGGGCAGACCCGGCGCTTTATCGGCTGAAAGACCGGCTCTACGAGGCCCAGCGGCGGATGATCGCGGCGGCAAAGCCCGGCCTTCCCATCCAGGACCTCTACCACATCGCCTACGACTATGTGAAGGAGCAGTATCCCTCGTACCGGAGAGGCCACCAGGGCCACAGCATCAGCATGGGGCCCGCCACCGCCGAGGCCCCCTATATCAACGCCAGTACCGCGAGACCTCTGGAGGCCGGCATGGTGCTGGCCATGGAGGTGCCCTGCTACATCGGCGGGGTTCAGGGCTTCAACATCGAGGACATGGTGCTCATCACCGAGGACGGCTGTGAGGTTCTGACACCCCAGACGCCCCACTACCTCTGAACTGATCCAAAGGAGTGCGATAAACCATGAAAGTACTGATTGTGGGAGGTGTGGCCGGCGGAGCCGGCGCCGCCGCCCGGCTGCGCCGGAACGACGAGTCTGCGGAGATCATCCTGCTGGAGAAGGGGCCGTACATCTCCTTTGCCAACTGCGGCCTGCCGTACTATATCGGCGGGGACATCCAGAGCCGGGATGCCCTGCAGCTGCAGACCCCCAAGGCCTTCCGGGACCGGTTCCAGGTGGATGTGCGGGTGCTCCATGAGGTGACCCATGTGGACACCGCCGCCAAGACCGTCTCTATCCTGAACCACAGCACCGGCGAGACCTATCAGGAGTCTTACGACTCCCTGGTGCTGTCTCCCGGCGCCTCTCCCATCCGGCCAAACCTGCCCGGCATTGCGGACAACGCCGTCTTCACCCTCCGGAATATCCCGGACACGGATGCCATCTATGAGCACATCGCTGCGGCAAAACCTCAGACTGCGGCGGTGATCGGCGGCGGGTTCATTGGCCTGGAGATGGCGGAGAACCTGGCGCAGCGGGGACTGCAGGTGTCCGTGGTGGAGGCAGCACCCCATGTGATGGCCAATCTGGACATGGATATGGCCCATGCCATTCACAACCGCATCCGGGCCGCCGGCATCGGCCTCTGGCTGAACCGCCGGGTAACCGGCTTCAACAAGGACGCCGCCCTTCTGGAGGACGGCACTGCCGTGCCGGCGGACATGGTGATCCTGTCCATCGGCGTGGCGCCGGAGACTGGGTTCCTCCGAGACAGCGGCATCGCCTTGGGACCCCGGGGAGAGATTCTGGTGGACAAACAGCTTCGCACCAGCGCCCCGGACGTCTACGCCCTGGGAGACGCCGCCACGGTGGAGAACCTGATCACCGGCCAGCGGCAGCGGATCCCCCTGGCGGGTCCCGCCAACAAGCAGGCCCGGATTGTGGCGGATGTGATCTGCGGAAAAGAGGCCTCGTACAAGGGCAGCATCGGCACCTCCATTCTGAAGTTCTTCGACCTCACCGTGGCCAGCGCCGGCGAGAAAGAGGAAAATCTGAAGACTGCCGGCATCCCATACCGTAAGACCATCACGGTGTCTCCCAGCCATGCCGGGTACTACCCCGGCGGCACCCAGATGACGGTGAAGCTGCTCTATCAGGACAGCGGAAAGATCCTGGGCGCCCAGATTGTGGGCGGAGCAGGGGTGGACAAGCGCATGGACGATCTGGCCATTGCCATCCGCTTCGGCCTCACGGTGGACGATTTGGCCGAAATGGAGCTGGCCTACGCCCCGCCCTTCAACAGTGCAAAAGATCCGGTGAACATGGCCGGCTTTGTGGCCCAGAACGCCCTGCAGGGCATGGTGCGGCACTTCTATATTGAGGATGTGGCAGGCCTTCCGGAAGACGCGGTGAAGATCGATGTCCGCAATCCCGAGGAGCTCCAGCGGCTGGGAGAGATTCCCGGCTTTGTCAACATCCCGCTGCACCAGCTCCGGGATCGGCTGGATGAAATCGACCTCTCCAAGCCCATCTATGTGACTTGTCAGGTGGGGCTTCGAGGCTACGTGGCCTGCCGGATTCTGATGCAGCACGGTGCCGCCCATGTCTATGACCTCTCCGGCGGATTCTCCCTCTGGTCTTCCATGGAGAAGGACCGGCTGGGGATGGAGGAGACCGGCGGCAAGAACGTTACCGCCTGCGGCATGCAGGTAGAGGGGAAGTGAGCCAAATGCTGGACGCGAAACGCTACGAGACCTATATCGACATCCTCAAAACGGAACTGGTGCCGGCCCTGGGCTGCACCGAGCCCATCGCCATCGCCCTGGCGGCGGCAAAGGCCCGGGAGGCCCTGGGAGAGGAGCCCATTGCCATCCGGGCCCGGTGCAGCGGCAACATCATCAAGAACGCGAAAGGAGTGGTGGTGCCCACCACCGGGAATCTCCGGGGCATCGACACCAGCGCCGTGCTGGGCGCCGTGGCCGGAGACCCCGCGCTGGAGCTGCAGGTGCTGAGCAAGGTGACCCCGGCGGACCTGGAGAAGACGAAGGCCCTTCTGGCCCAAGGCATCTGTGCCGTGGAACTGCTGGACACCCCGTCCCGGCTGCACATCATCGTGGAGATGCAGGGCGAACACCACACCGCTCTGGCGGAGATCCGGGACGAGCACACCAACATCGTTCGGGTGGACCGGGACAGCACCTGTCTGCTCCAGAAAGAGGTGGCGGCCGCCGAGGAGCCGGACGACAGCGCTCTGGACGAGCTGAACCTTACCGACATCCTCACCTTTGCAGATACGGTGAAAATCGAAGACGTGGAGCCCATGCTGTCCCGGCAGGCGGAGTACAACATGCGCATCGCCCAGGAGGGCATTACCCACGCCTACGGAGGACGGGTGGGCACCACCCTGATGCGCCACTACGGCAACGACGTGCGGGTCCACGCCCGGGCCATGGCCGCCGCCGGCTCGGACGCCAGAATGGGCGGCTGTGTGCTGCCGGTGGTGATCAACTCCGGCAGCGGCAACCAGGGGATCACCTGCTCCGTGCCCATCCTGGTGTACGGGGAGTACCTCCACGCCACCCGGGAGCGGATCTATCGGGCCCTGGTGGTGAGCAACCTGGTGGCCCTGCTGCAGAAACGGGGCATCGGCAGGCTCTCCGCCTTCTGCGGCGCCGTGTGTGCCGCCTGCGGCAGCGGCGCCGGCATCACCTATCTCCACGGCGGCGATGAGGCCGCCATCGGGCGGACCATCACCAACACGCTGGCCAACGCCTCCGGCATCGTCTGCGATGGCGCCAAGGGCAGCTGCGCCGCCAAAATCGCCACGTCTGTGGACGCCGCTATCCTGGGCCACGAGATGTCCATGGACGGCAACACCTTCGGCGCCGGCGAGGGCCTGGTGAAGGAGAACGTGGAGAGCACCATCGCCAGCATCGGCAGAATGGCCGCCGAGGGCATGCGGGAGACGGACACCGAGATTCTCCGGATCATGATCGAAAAGGGACAGGCCTGCTGAGCCCTGCCCGAAGAGACAATCAAATCCCCTGCAGCGCCGGAGCGGCGCCGCAGGGGATGTCTGCGTCTGTGGGGAAAAGCTGCTGGCATAAAGAAATGCAAAGAGAGTTCCAACTCCCTTTGATGAAAGGCTGAATCCCAATCCGTGCGTTCTTGCAACTACGTTGTCAGTTTATAAAATGAAAAGGGCGTGTATCTAACCTCCATATGGAGGCGGATACACGCCCATGATCTTTTCAGCACCCCGGCCCAGCGACTTGACATGCGCCAAGAGAAAGTGAAGCCCTTGATGGACGAACTTTTTGAGCTTGCTCGC
>CANQII010000085.1 GCA_947623875.1 uncultured Oscillospiraceae bacterium | reverse complement strand
CGAAAAAGTCCTTAATTTGCCCTCAGCATGGAACGCAACTCACATTGCCGATTGAGCTATAGTGTGTGCGAATGACGGACATAGTAGCATATGAAAGCAGCCACATGTGCAAGTCCTGGATTAGTACCAATGTAAAGCTGTGAATACCAATATAAACGTTGCAAAATCAGCACAAATCGAGCTTAAACGTGGGCAAAATTGCTGCTGGCGATGCAAAACGAGTCCAAACTGAGTGGAACATACGCCGCCCCGAACCACTGTCCTTCACTGGCGCACAGTCTGGATTTTGGCGATACAATTCATGGACCTGTTTTCTATGGCCATCAGAAGTTCAGAGGATCCTCCGCTCAAACCCGGGATCGTCCGGGACAAGGTGTTTGTGCTCGGAAAAGTTCTGAAAAGCCGTGGTCCTTTAAGTTCCATTGAACTTATGGGACAAGGCCATATCCTCTATGCAGATAAGCCAGGTTGAACTAACCGCTTCGCGGGGTGGATAGCTTCCAGCTTGGGCAATTCTAATCGCGGGGCCTTGCGCGATCACTCATAATATGGTAGAATGGGCAGTGCAATTAAGTGTTAAGCACGAATACGCCTAATTTGGCCCCGCTTGGTACAGCGGTTGATTACTGTCTGTTTTAAACTACTAGGGAGCTTTTTGATAACAGTTTGTAATCAAACTGGTGGCTTCGGATGACCGCGCTTAGCTCAAAGTGATTATCAGTCAGCCTGGAACCTGTTCAGGCGCGTAGTTCTCGTAGGCTGCGCTGTTTACTGTGGTGTAGAGCACGTCCTTGGTGGCCGGCCTCATCCTGAACGGCGTTCCCTTGATGGACAAACCCGAATAACCCCATCCCCACCCGGACCTGCGGCCGCAGGCCCGGGTGGTTTTTTTGTCCCCGTCCAAAGAGAAGCTGCCGGGCCCCAGCGGCCCGGCAGTCTCGCTTTGGAAAGAAGGAGGGAGTGATCACCCCTGGGTTGCGAATATGGATCTCTTCTTGCGGCGGTATGTCCGCACGCTGAGGGCGCCCAGGCCCAGGATAAAGACCCCCGAGACGGCGTTCAGAAGGAGAAGGGTCTTCTCCCACTTCAGCATGCCGGTATCCAGGTTCTCCGGGGCATAGGCCCGGCTGTTCACCACCACAAACAGGATGTTCTTTACAGCTCTCCGCATGGCCAAGAGGCCCGTAGCGCTCTTCTGGTCTGAGACGTGATTCGTGCCGACGTTGAAGTTCTTGAGCATAAGGTCGCAGCCATTGCGGATGGCACGGTCCGCGTCCATGAATCCCACGAAGTGGTATCCGTCTGTGATCACCACGCCCTGGAAACCCCACTCGTCCCGGAGGACCGTCTGCAGCAAGGGAGAGGAGGCCCCGCACCACTGGTTTCCCACGTAGTTCCAGGCCGCCATCACGCCGTTGCTGCCGCCCTCCTTTACGGACAATTCAAAGGGCTTCAGATAGATCTCCCGGAGGGCCTGCTCAGACACCCAGGTGCACAGCATCTCCGCCTGGGCGGCCTGCTGGTCGTTGAGGACGTAGTGCTTCATGAAGGTGGTGATCCCGTGGGCCCGGGCACCCCGGATGGAGGCCGCACCAATTTTGCCCGCCAGCACGCCGTCCTCGGAGTAGTACTCGAAGTTGCGTCCGTCAAAGGCGGAGCGGTGGTTGTCCATGGCGGGGGCATACCAGCCGGACACGTCCATCTCGTCCGCCATGGTGCCGATGCTGTCTCCGAAGGCCTCCGCCAGAGTCTCATTCCAGGTGCAGGCGATCATCACCTCGGATGGAAAGCCGATGGACGCCAAACCGGTGAAGTTGTTCAGGATGTTGGCGGGGCCGTCGTTGTCGTTCACGGCCACCTTCTGGATGCTGTTGATCTTCATGGTGCCGTAGCCGCCGTAGGCGATGAGCAGGTCCATGTCCCGGACGGACATCTGGTCCAGCAGTTTCTCCCACCGGGGATCGTTGAAATCGGCACCGCGGAGGTCTTTCAGCTTGAGGCCGTTCTGCACCCTGAAAGAGGGCATGGGATCATTGGGGTCGTTATAGTCCTCGGGGTTCCAGTTCTCCGTGTTGGTGAAGGTGACCTTGCAGGCATCGGTCATGGAGTAGGACTTGGGCCTGGCGATGGCCTCCTGCAGGTTGGCAAACCCGTCCGCCCGGGAGAGATAGGGGATCTCCCCCTCTGCAAAGGCGAAGCTGGTAACCGCTGCGGCGAGATCGGAGCTTCTCGGCTGGTTCCCGGTGTACACAATGTCCTCCGGGACGGTGTACACCTTGCTGTCCAGGACAGTGTGGGAATTGGCGTTTACAGAGAGCATGTAGTCCCCCTGCTCCAGCACATAGCAGCCGTACTTGTGGGCATCGAAGGAGGCCAGTTCATCCTGCGCAAAGGAGATGGTGATAGTCTGAGACTCACCAGGGGCTAACAGTTCCGTCTTGGCAAAGGTGATGAGGTTGGCAGCGGACTTCTCGATCCCGCCGTTGGTGTACGGGGGATTGGAATACACCTGCACCGCGTCCTTGCCGGGGACGCTGCCGGTGTTGGTAACGGTTACCGGGAACTGGATCCTATTGCCCTGCAGCTGGGGCTCTCCCATGGTCTGGGTGAAGGTGGTGTAGCTGAGACCGTGGCCGAAGGGATACTGCACGTAGTCCTCATACACGATGGCATTCTCTGCGGCAGCGGTCTCATAGAACCGATAGCCCACGTAGATGCCGTCTGTGTAGTTCACGAAGTGGGGGATGGTGCTGGTGGTGCCGAAGGGGCCCACCGTGACGTAGCCCAGCTCATCGGCGTTGTCGTAGGAGAAGTTGCCGAAGTTTTGGAACCAGGGGGTGCGGGTGAGGTCGTAGACAAAGGTGTCTGTGTTGTGTCCGGAGGGGTTCACGACGCCGGTGAGGATCTTCCCAAGGGCGTCGAATCCGGTCTGGCCGGGACCAGGACACCAGAGCACGCTCTTGATCTGGGGATACTGGTTCACAAAGCCCAGTTCCAGGGTGTTGGCGCCGTTGTACACCACGATCACCTTCTCGAAGTTGGCGCAGACCAGCTCCACCATGTCCTGCTCAGACTGGCTGAGGGTGAGGTAGTGGGTGCCGTCCGGAAAGTCCTGATAGCTCTCATCGTTCTCTGTGTAGTGCTCCGGCAGCCCCTGCATGCGGGTAACCGCCATGTCCGTGGGCAGGTCTGCAAACTCGCCGCCGATCCGGGAGAGGACGATGAGGGCGGTATCGGAGAAGTCCTTGGCGCCGGAAACAAGACTGTCTGGGTAGCTTTTGGCCGCCGGCTCCGGCAGGGTCCAGTTGTGCACCCCGTAGCCCAGCTCCGGCCGCTGGGCGCAGTATGATGCGTAGAAGGCGGAGAGATCCCGGTTGGTGTGCAGGCCCGCATCCTGAAGGCCGGTGAGCAGATCGATCTTCGCCATGTTGTCTGAGAGGGCGCCGGACCCGGTGCCTCCGTACACGGGGCTCACGGAGGCCCAGCCGAAGACGTTGAGATTGCTGCCGGCGGGGAGGGGCAGCAGGTTCTCCTCGTTCTGCTCCAGTACGATGCCCTCCTCTGCCAGCTCCACGCAGAGACCGCTGCCGGACTGGAAGGTCTCGTCACTGAGGCCGCCCTCGGCGGAGAGCAGGGTGGCCAGCATGATCATGGGGCCCCGGACCACCAGGTTCACCGTGATCACCAGCGCCAGCAGCATAGCCAGGACACTGAGCTTGCGCACCAATGCCCGGGCGGGTTTCTTCACCCAGTGCGCCGCAATCAGCAGCACAAAGAGGACCCCCAGTGTGATGAGACATCCCTTAAAGTACGGCATGGAGTTTTGCAGGACCCCAAAGACATCCCCTGGGCTCACTTTCAGCATTCCTATCGCTCCCTTATCTTTAATCCTGTTGGGGCTTGTCTGCCCTCTGGGAGCAGGGTATCAGAGGCGGGGGCGTACCGCTATTCCTTTTTCACGGCACCCGGCTTTTCTTTCCCGGATGGCAGGTCCGGCCCCAGCGGGATCAGCACAGCGGCGATAAACCAGCCGTCCTGGACCTGAAACTGGACACTGCCGCCGTACTGCTCTGCGGTATACCGGATGCTCTGGGTCCCGATCCCGTGACAGGCCCGGTCCGGCTTGCCGGTGCCGGGCATGCCGTCCCGGAAGGCGGGACTCTCCCTGCAAGGGTTCTCCGTCCGGATCTGCAGAAAGCCGCCCTTGGGCTGGACCTCCAGGAGGATGATCCGCTGCTCTGCAGGGAGCTTTTCCACCGCCTCTACGGCGTTGTCCAGGAGATTCCCAAAGAGGGTGCAGATGTCCCGGGTCTCCAGTTGTTTAAGGGTCTCTCCCCGCACCGTGCAGTCCAGACGGATGCCCAAGGCGCAGCACTGGCGGAGCTTCTGGGTGAGGAGCACATCCAGGATCTTGTTTCCGGTGTCTGCGGCGGTCTCATACTGCTGAATGGTGTTCTCCATGTCCTGCATCCACTGGTCCAGCATGCTGCTCTCCCGGAGGGCGGAGACCTGGTGTTTGAGGTCATGGCACTGGCGGCGGATAAAGGCGTTGCTGTCCCGGAAGACCAGGTACTGCTGATACTGCAGGTCCATCATGGCCTCCATGCGCCCGATCTCCCGCCGCAATCTTCTCTCCCGGGAGAGGCGCAGGATCAGCCACAGGAGGATCAGCCCACAGATGTCTGAGAGGGTTCGGATCCACCCGATCAGGTGCCGGAGCTCCGGGTCTGCCCCGTCCCGCCAGAGGGCCTCCCGGAGCACATTCACATTGCCGGCAAAGAACACCAGCACCGTAACCACGCAGGCCATGAGCACATCGCCCTTCTCCTCCACCTGGATCCCGGTGTCCTGGCACTGCAGGAATCGGAGCAGCCCCAGATTGAGAAGGACAATCCCCAGGACCAGAACCATCGATACCCGGGGGTCCATTAGGCTGGGCTGTGCCGCAGAGAGACACGCCATCTGCCACAGGAGGGATGCGGCGCACTCCGCATCCAGAAAGCTGAGGTACCAGGCGAAGAGCAGGTCCCTCCAACGGGCCTTGGAGAGCACTGCAAGGCAGAACAGCATGAATCCGGCGTTAATCCCCATGGAGAGGGAGAACACCATGCCGTTCATCTGTCCCCGGTATCCGCAGCGGAGGTAGATCTGCAGGGCCAGCATCTCCACCGCCAGGAGGGCTGTGCCTCCCTTGAAGAAGCGCCGGGGCAGCAGATGGGACACCGCCAGCACCGCCGCCCACTCCGTGAGGGCGGTGAGGAGGCGGGGAATGCCGGGAATCTGGATCTGAAAGACCTCCGGGGCGAGAAACAGTTCCTCCAACATACTATCCCCCCTGTCTTGGACTATCCAGATCCGAGAGGTATCGGTTCAAGGCGTCCAGGAAGGCCCGCTTTCTGGCCCGGGAGATTGGCACCTCGGTGTCCTCCACCATGGCGATGCTCCCGGACACGGAGCGCACCCGTCCCAGGGCCACGATACAGCAGTTGCTGCACCGGAAGAAGGGCTTTCCCGCAAGCTGCGCCTCCATCCCCCGCATGGTGCCGTGGGCGATGATGGCCCCCTGGTCTGTGTGCACCTTCACATAGTGCCCCATGCTCTCCAGGTAGCGGACGTTCTGCAGCCGCACCCGGTGCAGTTCCCGGGTGTTGCTGAGGGTGAGGTATCCCTGGTCCTGCACCTGCAGCGCCGCCAGGACTCGGTCCAGGTACCGCTCCAGCGCCATCCGATTCACCGGCTTCACCAGAAACGCCTTGGCCTCCACCTCGTAGCCGTCCAGGGCCCGGTGGGCCAGGTTGGTGATGAAGAGAATGGGGACCTTGGGATCTCGGGCGCGGATCGCCTTGGCGGCAGAGACCCCGTCCTCCTGCTGCACCTGGATGTCCAGAAGCAGCAGATCAAACTGGCCGTGGTACGCCTGCAGCAGGTCTGCGCAGCGGGGGAAATCGTCTATCTGCAGCTGAATTCCCCGTCTGTCTCCATATGCCTGCAGCGCATGCCGCAGCTTCTGCAGGTCCTCCGGGCCGTCTTCCAGCACCGCAAAACAGTACACGGCAGGGCACCCCCTTTGTGTCCAATGGATACCTCCATTATACCAAAGCGGGCTCCGTTCCATGTGCCAACGGTGCAATATTTCCCGGGTTTCGTGAAAATCCCGCTGGAATCCGTCCGAATCCGGCAGAATTCTTCCGCTTCCCGTTTTTCCTCTTTGTGCCGCTCCCCTCCCTTCTTTACAGTTTTCCGTTTTTGTCTAGACACGGCGGGGGTTTTGGCAATTGCCTGTTTCTGGTATTCGACTATAATGATACCCGAAGGAGTGATACTGTATGGCACAAGGTGTTTTATCCGTGAAACTCAGCGAGCTGGACAACATGCTGAAGCGGCTGCCCGGCTGGATTCAGATGGCAGAGGACACCTCCCGCTCCTCGCTGCAGCAGGAGATCGGCGCTCTGTCTCAGACCTGCGGGAACATGGCCTCCACCCTGGACGGCAACCTGGAACTGTCTCGGGGCGAGGTGGCTGCCACCCTGGCCGGCATGTACCGGAAGATTCAGGAGGAGATTCACACCACCAAGGACGAACTGGACGGCCTCACCACCCACCAGACCCCGGAGGACGCCGCCGAGGAGAAGGCGCTGCTGGCCGAGTACGCCCTGGACTTCGCGGTGCTGGCCTCAACCCGAGCAGTTCTGCTCTCCATGGAGGCCATCGAGGCCCAGAAAGCATTAACACCAGAATGGGAGGAAAACCCCTTTGAAAGAAGTAAAACAGCCTAAAAAACCGCTATACTACTACTACGGCATTGTCCTGCTGATCATCCTGGTCTTCAACCTGCTGGTGACCCCCATGCTCTCCCGCAGCGCGGTGCAGGAGGTGGGGTACAACACCTTCCTCGACATGATTGAGGAGAAGACCATCGGCGTGGTGGAGATCCAGGACACCCAGATCCTCTTCACAGACAAGGACGGCACCAACATCTACGAGACCGGTCCCATGGAGGATCCGGATCTCACAGAGCGGCTCCACGCCTCCGGGGCGGAGTTCACCCGCATCGTGACAGAGCCCATGTCCCCGCTGATGTCCTTCCTCACCACCTTTGTCCTCCCCATCGTGATCTTTGCCGCTCTCGGCCAGTACATGAGCAAGAAGCTGATGGAGAATGCCGGCGGCAAGAACGCCCTGGCCTTCGGCATGGGCAAGAGCAATGCCAAGGTGTATGTGCAGTCCACCAAGGGCATCAAGTTCTCCGATGTGGCCGGCGAGGATGAGGCAAAAGAGAGCCTGGCAGAGGTGGTGGACTATCTCCACGACCCCAGCAAGTACAAGGAGGCCGGCGCCTCCATGCCCAAGGGCGTGCTGCTGGTTGGCCCTCCGGGCACCGGTAAGACAATGCTGGCCAAGGCGGTGGCCGGCGAGGCCAATGTGCCGTTCTTCTCCATGTCCGGCTCCGAGTTTGTGGAGATGTTCGTGGGCATGGGCGCCTCCAAGGTCCGGGACCTGTTCGGCCAGGCCAAGGAGAAGGCCCCCTGCATCGTGTTCATCGATGAGATCGACGCCATCGGCCAGAAGCGGAACTCCGGTGCCTACGGCGGCAACGATGAGCGGGAGCAGACCTTGAACCAGCTGCTCACCGAGATGGACGGCTTCGAGGAGAACACCGGGGTCATCATCCTGGCCGCCACCAACCGGCCGGAGTCCCTGGATCCCGCCCTCACCCGTCCCGGCCGCTTCGACCGCCGGGTTCCCGTGGAACTGCCGGATCTGGCAGGCAGAGAGGCCATTCTGAAGGTACACGCCAAGAAGATCAAGCCCGCAGAGGATGTGGACTTCCACACCATTGCCCGGATGGCATCCGGTGCCTCCGGCGCAGAACTGGCCAACATCATCAACGAGGCCGCCCTCCGGGCCGTCCGCAGCGGCAGAACCATCGTGACCGAGGCAGATCTGGAGGAGAGCATTGAGGTGGTGATCGCCGGCTACCAGAAGAAAAACGCAGTCCTCTCCGATCACGAGAAGCAGGTGGTGTCCTATCACGAGATCGGACATGCCCTGGTGGCGGCACTGCAGAGCCACAGCGCTCCGGTACAGAAGATCACCATTATCCCCCGCACCTCCGGCGCTCTGGGCTACACCATGCAGGTGGAGACCGGGGATAAGTACCTTATGACCAAAGAGGAGATCGAGAACAAGATCTGCACCTTCACCGGCGGCCGGGCTGCCGAAGAAGTGGTGTTCGGGTCTTACACCACCGGCGCATCCAACGACATCGAGCAGGCCACAAAGCTGGCCCGGGCCATGATCACCCAGTACGGCATGAGCGATGATTTCGACATGGTGGCCATGGAGACGGTGAACAACCAGTACCTCGGCGGAGATACCTCTCTGGCCTGCTCTCCCGAGACCCAGCGGGAGATCGACCAGAAGGTAGTGGAAGTGGTACGGACACAGCATGAGAAAGCCCGGAAGATCCTCCAGGAGAACCGGGCCAAGCTGGACGAGCTGGCCAAGTTCCTCTATGAGAAGGAGACCATCACCGGTGAAGAGTTCATGTCCATCCTGACAGGAGGTGCCAAACAATGAGAAGCAGATCTGGCTACGGTTGGCTGCAGCTGGCCATCGGTATCCTCCTCATCGTCCTGGGCGTCCTGATCTTTGTGAAGCCGGACATGGCCCTCACTGCCCTGGTCTTTGCCTTCGGCGTGGCAGCTGTGATCATGGGCGTGGGAGACATCCTCCTCTACATCAAGGTGGAGCGATTCGTTGGATTCGGCCCTATCATGGCCCTCATCTCCGGCATTCTCAGCGTGATGTCCGGCGTGATGCTGGTGGTATATCCCAGGACCGGCATTGCGGTGCTCTCCATCCTGTTCCCCATCTGGTTCATCGCCCACTGCATCTCCCGGCTCTCCCAGGCCAACCACATCCGGTTTGTGGCGGGCAACGGCATCTACTACTTTGTGCTCATCAGCAACATCATCGGCCTCATCCTGGGCTGCCTGATGTTCCTGCAGCCGTTGTTCTCCCTGGCCACCTTGCGGGTGTTTGCAGCGGCCTACCTGATGCTCCTGGGCGCAGACTCCGTGGTGGTGTCTGTGAGCGACATGGGATCCCGATACTGAGCGGACTATCCCGCACCAAACAACATCAGTGCAATTTGGCATGAAGATACCCCGCCGGCATCCCCGGCGGGGTATCCTTGCGTCTATGGGAATGTTGTCTCTGATGATTTCTTCACGTAGGAAAGCGCTCCCCAGAAGCGGAGTCTGCCCGTTTCGCTCTCCCAGGAGGTCTCCCAGGCCTTCTGCGTTCCAGCCCCAGACGGGCCATCAGTTTCGTTGCAGCGCTCACCCCATATTCGATCTCGAACGTCTCTTGGATATACGTTGCGAGTGCTTGGGCCGTCCATTCCTTGCCGCCCTTCTCCTTGACCTCCAGCACAACCCTTTTGACCTCTTCGATCTGGGCATCAGTTAGCCGATTAGGGCGTCCAGGCGCCGGCGCGGATCGGAGTGCATCCCATCCCTTTTCATCGACCGCACTAACCCATCCCTGTACAGCCCGCTTGGAGCATCCGGCTTCTTCCGCCACCTGGGCTGGGCTCTTATCCCCTCTCAGCACCATGGAGACCAGTTCTACCCGCCGTGCAAACTTCGGATCGTCCGAACCCAAAGAAAGGGTTTCAAGTTCCGCCAGCCGAGCCGCTGGATCGCTCTTGTACTGCCTGTAGTACACCGGTATCGCCTCCCGTCCAAATCCTACCGCAGTTTGGAATTCGATGCAAGAAGACGGGACCTTAGGAATCGCTCTGCTCCCAGACCTGCTGGAAGATCTGAACCGCCTCATCCCGGAAATCATCGTCTGGCTTGATCTTCTCCAGGAAGTCCGCCAGTGCAGCCTCGTAGCTTGGGTACTTGGAGCGCCCATTTGAGTCCGCCATATATCCAGCAATAATTGTTATCCTTCCGCGCAGCCATTCCAGATGCCACTGCCGTTGCTGTATTAGCTGTTGGTATTCTCTCTGCAGTTTGCTTCTGAAGTAGCGGTACGTTGGGCCATAGTCTTCACCCTCCGCTTTCATGACTTCCCCCTCTTTTTGCTCCGCTTCTTCCCCCGCACTATTTCAAGATGCCGGGGAAGTACTGGTGGAGTGCCTCCACTACCGCAACGTAGACGGTCTGGCAGTACACCAGATTCTCGATCTCCTTCTGCACATCATCAATCCGAACGGTGCCCGCAGCGCTGAGGGAAACGAAGCACTTCAATTTTCCATCCTCCAGGTAGAAGTCCGGTGCGATGACACCGGGCTTGCTGCGGTTGTAGAGGAACAGTCCCTGCTCATCCCAAGTTCCGGAGACAAGTGCGCTGTCGTAATCATCTGCCATGTACCGGATCACGATGGACCACTTGGTACTCTCGTTGCTGATCACTACCTTGGCGCCGCCCCGGGAGTTCCTGCTGACCTCCGCTTTCCACGGCGTGGTTCTAATGCTCATCCGATGTACGCTCCTTTCGCTGGACACCTGCACCAATGACTCCTCGGCTTGGTGCAGGTCTCTTCTCGCAATGTCCTGGCAATAGAATAGTACCGTTTTGGGGGATCGTCAAGGAGGTGGTGGTGGTGCTTCTTGCCCTATCGGCCTGGCCAGCGGCAGTGGTCTCCATCCCCAAAGCCCGATTATGGTCTACCATGTGACAGCAAATCGTATAATTCCTGGCAGATAGTACAATTTGTACAGTGTCCATTCCATAATCTATTTCGATTATTAGAAACAGGACGGCAGCCAGCCTGCTCATTTCCCAGGAAATCCGGCTGCCGGGCCCTGCATGCCATCCTTTCCCTGGAAACTACAGCCATCCTCTGCCTCGCCATCCCTGTATTCGCCAGACCGCCTGTCTTTGCAGCCCGGCAGGAGCCCTCTGCGGGCCTTTGCTCTGTGAAGGGAAACAGCCTCACAGTTCCTGTGTGATGGGCATTTTCTTTTCTTGGAGTCTTCCATGAAGCTTTGCCCCACATCTCTCAGACGGCCTCTCATTCCAGCTGGATGCGCCAATTCCTGCCTTGGGCTCTGCCAAGCACGGACCGGTTGTCTGTCCCCTCTCCCCTGCCCTGCCGAAGCTGTCTTAGCCTCTCCGCACAGTACCCGATCTCAAACCTCTCCAGCTTTCTGGGCCCCTTTGACGCTGGGAATCCGCCAGTCCATCATCGGCTGCAAATTTGGGCACGCTCCATACCGCCTTTCCAGGTACTGGCGATCGTAGGCGACATT
>CANQII010000084.1 GCA_947623875.1 uncultured Oscillospiraceae bacterium | reverse complement strand
GAGGAGAGGGAAAATAGAAGAACCAGTGCCAGCAGCACGGACAAGAAATGGTATTTTTTCATGGTGAATTCTCCCGAACGATATGGTATAATCACCGATGGCGATTGCTCTGCCTATTATAGCAGATGCTGTCGAAAAATGCAATGGGAAAACGAGTGTTTACAGAATTGTTGCAGACAGCGGGACCACCAGCTGCTAAGATGAGAGAGACAAGTCCCGCAGCGGAAATTATCATTTTGGAGGATGGAAGAATGGCCAGAATACTGGTAGTAGACGACGAGCGGGTGCTGGTGAAGGGCATCCGATTCAATCTGGAGAACGAGGGGTATCAGGTGGACACCGGCTATGACGGACAGGAGGCGGTGGACAAGGCCCGCGCCGGGCAGTACGACCTCATCATCCTGGACCTGATGATGCCCAAGATCGATGGGCTGCAGGCCTGCATGAAGATCCGGGAGTTCTCCACCGTGCCCATCATCATGCTCACCGCCAAGAGCGAGGACGCAGACAAGATCATCGGCTTTGAGTGCGGCGCCGATGACTATATCACGAAACCCTTCAATGTGCTGGAACTGAAGGCCCGGATCCGGGCTTTGCTCCGCCGGGCCGCCACCGCAGCCCAGCAGCAGAAAGAGGCGTCCCGGATCACCAACGGGGAGCTCACCCTGGATCTGGGAGAGCAGTGTGTATACCGGGAGGGGGAGCGGATCGAACTCACCGCCCGGGAGTTTGAGCTCATGTCCCTGCTGATGCAGAACCCCGGCCGAGTGTACAGCCGGGAGAAATTGCTGGACACCGTTTGGGGCTATGAGTACATTGGGGATCTGCGCACCGTGGATGTGCACATCCGGAGAGTCCGGGAGAAGGTGGAGCCGGATCCCGCCAAGCCCCAGTATATCCTCACAAAGTGGGGCGTGGGGTACTATTTCAAGAACTGATCAATCAGCCGCACTGTCCAGCGAGGCTGCCTAGACGGAATGATTGCGCTGCTCTGGATGAGCACACCAAAGACAGAAGGGAGGGAGACGGCCCTTGGAGGAAGAGAAAGAACACAAGCGGGCAGACAAAAAGGGACGGGTTCCCTTCTGGAGAAGTGTGCGGGCCCGCTACGCCTTGACGTACATCCTGGTGGTGGCATCCATCCTCCTGGTGCTGAACACCTATCCCCTGGTGATGGCGGAGAACATGGTGTTCAACGCCAAGCAGGAGAACCTGAAACGGCAGGCCCTGGTGATGGGGGCCGCCCTGGCGGTGTCCGAGAACCTCAGCACCGAGAGCGTAGAGCAGACCATGGCCCTCCTGGAAAAGGTCCAGGTGACCCGGATCCTGGTGACAGACCGGAACGCCCGCATTCTCTACGACACCTCCACCATCGAAGACCGGCGCTCCGATGTGGCGCTTATGGGTGAGGTGGTAAAGGCCCTGGACGGATACGATGTCACCCGGGCGGAGTATCGGCAGGGGGCATTCCGATCCCGTGCTGCTGTCCCGGTGGTGTACCGGGGCGAAATCCTGGGCTCCGTGTACCTCTATGAGTACGATGCGGACCAGGCGGAGATCCTCCATACCATCCAGTCTAACCTTCGGAGCATCAGTATCATCATCGGCTTTATCGCTTTGCTCCTGGTATTGCTCTTTACGAAAGCCCTCACGGCTTCTACTGCCCGGCTTCTGGGCGCCATCCGCCGAGTGCGGGAGGGCGAATACAGCCACCGGGCGGAGGTGCGGGGCTCCGATGAGATCGCGCAGCTGGCAGACGAGTTCAACCAGCTCACCGGCCGCCTGCAGGTGACGGAGGAGGCCCGGCGTAGATTTGTATCAGACGCCTCCCATGAGCTGAAGACCCCTCTGGCCTGTATCCGGCTTCTCACAGACTCCATTCTGCAGAACCCGGACGTGGACATCGAGACCGCCCGGGAGTTTGTGGCGGACATCGGCAGCGAGGCAGACCGGCTCACCCGGATCAGCGAACACCTGCTAGCCCTCACCCGGCTGGATGCCGGCGGCACCCGGAAGCAGGAGTATGTGGAGCTGAACCAGGTGGCAGAGCGGGCGGTCCACATGCTGGAGCCGCTGGCAGAGGCATCGGATGTGACGCTCCGGGCATACCTGGAGCCCGCCTGTGCCGTTCTCGCCGGGGCGGACGACCTCTATCAGGTGGCCTTCAACCTCATCGAAAACGCCATCAAGTACAACGTCCCCGCCGGCAGTGTGGATGTCACCGTATGTCCCCGGGGAGACCAGATCGCCCTCATCGTGCTGGACACCGGCGTGGGTATCCCGGACGAGGATATCGGCCGTGTCTTCGACCGCTTCTACCGGGTGGACAAGGCCCGATCCCGGGAGCGGGGCGGCACCGGCCTGGGCCTCTCCATCGCTAGAGACACCGCCCGGCTTCACGGGGGCGACATCACCGTGGAGCACGGCAAAAACGGCGTGGGATCCCGCTTTACAGCGGTCTTCCCCGCACTGCCAAAGGAGGATGAGTCTGTATGATCCACTCCCCATGGCAGAGAGATCAAGATGCTAGAAGAGACGATGCGCCCCAGAAGAAAAGGGCAGGGAAGAGGAGGACCGCCTGGGCAGCATGGATGGCCGGTGCGTTGTTGCTGTGCCTCCTCGTGATCCTCAGCGGCTGCAGGGAGAACCAGTCTGAGGGCGGGTTTCAGCTGTGGTTTCCCACCCTGGATGAGAATCTGGCCAGTGCTATGGACACCTGTCCCTACGAAGGAGAGCTCAATGTGCCGTCTGTGGCGCAGGCAATCCTCCATGGCCCCAGCCAGGAGGAATTGAATCTCTTGCCCGCCGTGCCCCCTGGAGTGCAGCTGCTGGACTGGTCCTTTGAGAACCGGGTGGCAAAACTGAAGCTGTCTTCCCAGTACGGCACCCTGGAGGGGGTCCACCGCACCCTGGCGGACTACTGCTTTACCATCACCCTCACCCAATTACAGGGGGTAGATGGGGTGGTAATCCAAGTGGAGGGAGGCTCCTCTACCGGGATTCTCCGGCCTTCCGATGCCCTCTTCTCCGGCGTAGAGGAGGAGCCTGTGGAGGTGACCGCACGGCTGTACTTCCGGCTGGGCATGGGCGACACCCTGGGCTATGAGCTGCGGATGTTCCGCCTTACCGAGAACATGATGCCGGCAGAGGTGGTGCTGGAGGCCTTGACCGCCGGACCCAGTGAGCCAGGCCTTACCATGCTGCTGCCGGAGAAGTTGGAGGTGAACGCCTCCTGGATGGCAGAGGGAATCTGCTATGTGGATCTCTCCAGGGCTCTCTTGGAGAACATGCCGGAGACCCCGGCGGAGCAGGAACTGCTGATCTCCTCCATTGTGGACAGTCTCTGCAGTCTGGACGCCATCCATCAGGTGCAGATCCTGGTGGACGGAGAGACCATCTCCTGGTACGGCAGCGTGGACCTGAGCAATCCGCTGTTGCCGGGGACAGATTGAGACACTGCTGGACTGGAATACGGGGCCTTCGAAGCTGCAGAAAAGAACAGGAAGCTGTGAAAACAGTTTTATAGCAATGCTGTAAAGGGAAAATACTAGACAACGTGAATGAGGGACAGCTGGGCTTGGCTGTCCCTCATTTTCCTTCTGATTGGGCGAAAGGCCAACAACAGCGGCGCCGATGCCCCATGGACTGCACTATTCCTCCATGCGAAATTCCTCTGTGACAAGACTGCCCTGCCATGTGTTCCCGTCTGCTCTATGATATTCCCTTGTAACCGAGCCATCCGCTTTTGTATATGCAATCACAAAGACTTGACCTTTCTCAATCTCCATCGGATAGTTGTTGTACGGCAGCACATTGCCCGTTGTTGGGCAATCCTTGAAATCGTCATAGGCGTTTTCTAAGCGCCAAAACTCCCTGTACTGATACTCTGGAAAGATCGCAGACAAATCTGTTTTGCCAAAATAGGATGCAGTATACGCTTTGCCCTTAATTTGGAGTGTATCGACTCTATATGCTCCATCAACCAGCGTCAGGTCTTTGGTTTGCAAGGCCTGTCCATAGTGCGCATTCAGCTGGTTTGCCATGCAAGGGACCGTATTTGTGGAATAATCCATCCCATCAATTCTGATATGCGCCGTTCCGTATATCCCCATGACATCTTCGCCATTCAACCGATCGAATTCACGGATAAAATTCTCTACCATTTTGTTTTCGCGATACGCACCATCTGAGTGTTGGTAGTAGTACTGTCCCTGCTGCATATTTTCCTCTGCTAATCGGTACTGTTCAGAACTGTCCTGTCCGTTCTCCCGGAGATAGGCTAAATAGCGCTCCCCGGTGGTATTATACTGATGCCCAACATCTGTACCGTGAAATACAGTCTCTGGACATTCGCGTTTGATCTGCTTGTAAAAATCCATGGTGTCTTGAGAGTGTATTGCTGTTCCAACCCAATCCTGATACAACTGATCCAAAATATCATCACTGTCAGATTGCATCCAGAGATTGAGGAATTCCGCAGAATAGTATGGCAGCTCTACAAACAAGTTTCTCATGCCATGATCGGAATAGTAGGTTTTCCAAAGTTCAAATTCTTTGTCTAATATTTCTTTGGAAGCGTGTTCTTCCCCATATAAGAAAATGTGCCCCGATTGTACCGCGCCATCAGAAGGACTGGAAATGGAAAAGCTCCCTTTGTGACGGCTTGCTTTTACTACAATATCCACTTTCTCGGGCACACTTACCTGGAAAGATGATGTTTCGATATTGCTCTCAGAAAAGATGACATTTCCGTCTGCGTCTTTCATTTCCATGGAGATCGTGCCGGACTCTGTTTCCACATCAACATGAAGTGTATCTGTTTCCGGGCGAATCGTGTGCTGCAACCGTCCATCCAGCAAAGTATAGCTGGCAGACCAACTGCTCCAACCCTCCTTGCCCACATAACCTCTCCTCGTTGCGCTCCTCAGTGTCCCAATTCCCAGATAGTTTAACAGCAGAATAAAGGCCACGACTATGACAATGAATATAAGAGCGGACGTGAGCGATTTAGGCTTGTATTTCATGGTCTCAACTCCTCTATATCAGCTTTTTGAGAAATGGAAAAGCAACAGCGTTAAAACTGTTGCTCCCATTGTTGTTCTTGCCTCACGGAATGTTGGGGATAGGACAGGGTCTGCCGTTCAGATCTGCATGCCCGGGGCAGACCTTGGAGGGTCTGCCCCGGGAGAGATTGCACTCAGTCCTTGAAGCGCACGGCAGTGCCGTACACCACCATCTCGGCGGCGCCCTGCATCACAGAGGAACTGCCGAAACGGACGTTTACGATGGCGTCCGCCTTCATGGCTTCCGCCTCGTCCACCATGCGTTTCGTGGCGATCTGCCGGGCTTCCTGCAGCATCTCGGTATAGCCCACGATCTCGCCGCCTACCAGGCCCTTCATGCTGGCCATGAAGTCCCGGCCCAGATTCTTGGAGTGGACGGTGGTCCCCTTTACGAGACCCAGCACTTCCAGCTCCCGCCCGGGGATGTGATCAATATTGACTAGCAGCATCATACTCGCCTCCATCGATTTCTTTGAGCCTTGCTCTGAGATTTACGATCACTGGGATGATTGCCAGAAGCCCTAACACGGCCAGAATGGCCAGGATCCTGGCAAAGACGTTGTCTGGGGGAAGGGCACCCCGGACCCACCAGCAGCTGCCGGACCATATCAGCAGCCAGAAGCAGGCGGCTCCTGCGCTGATCCAGGTAGCCCTCTTCAGACTCTTTTGCAGTTCAGTACTTTCTCGCTTCATCTTCCTCTCCTTTCCGCAGCTCCCGGATCCGCTGCCGCAGTGCCGCCGCTGTCCCGGCGATGATGAGCACGGAGAGCAGCAGATAGAGGGCCACAAACCAGATGGGCGGACCCTCTTCCGGATGCAGAAACACCATCACGAACAGGATCACCAGTGCCGCGACAATGCTCACGATCACGAAGCCGGCACCCAGCAGCGCACCGAGATACCGCCGGGAATTGCCAGCGGAGCCCTTGAAAGGATCAGTACTTCTTTGCTTCATCTTCCTCACCCCTTTGCAACTCCCGGATCCGCTGTGCCACCGCCAGGACGATGCCCCCGATCACCAACAGGAGACTGCCCAGAAAGAAGGCCAGCATCACCAGCGGCTCCTTCTCCTCCGGCAGCAATTCCTGTACAACCTGCATCACCGGCAGGGTGTTGCGGACAAACCAGGCCAATATGCCGATGCAGAATGCCGCACTGAGAAGGCAGCCCAGATACTTCAACCACTTCTTCGTATTGTCCTTCATGATTCGCTCCTTTCTTCCAGATCAGCTCGTTTGACTATGCGATCTGCTGGATACCGGTGGTACCCCCCGGTATCTCAGCGGACAGCAGCATTGGACGGAACGTGGGTGTGGTTCAAAGCAAAATGCCTGAACGGACGGTTTGATGGATATCCTCAGATGATCCGGATACCGGCTGAAACCGCCGGTGAGGGCTCACCCATTGGGGATGACGGGGACCAGTAGATCAAATGGCTGTTCTCGCACACAGGTGTAAAGGTTAAGCATTAACAGCCCACCAGTGTGGATCCTTGCTGAGACGCTGAATCGGTTCCCCTGAGGAGTGAGGAAAAACTGCAGCAAGGATGGGAGGTCAGTAGATCTTGGCTGCTTCCTCTTCGCCCTTCTCCAATTCCTTGAACCGCTGCACCAGGGCTGCGATGGTCCCGGCGATCACCAGGATGGGGACCAGCAGGCAGATCACCATGATCCAGAAGGGCGGGCCTTCTTCCGGATGGATGATGATAGTAGCTGCCATCGCGGCAAATGCCAGCAGCATGGCCACGATCATGAAACCGGCGCCAACCAGGGGGCCGATATAGCGGCGCACCTTGTCTGTCCGGTTCACCGGTACAAACTGGGTGCCCTGCTGTTCCGCCGCTTCCATGGAGGCCAGCACCGCATCCGGGTCCAGGTCTCCCAGCTGCTCTCTGCTGTCCCTGATGTGCGTACAGAGGGCGGTCATGGAATCCAGGGTGTACCGGCGGCGCTGGAGCTGGACCAGGTGTCGCTCCATGGCGTCTGATAATGTGAGCTGGCCGTCCTTCATCCGCCGGATCTCCTCAATGGGGATGTCCAGCATCCGCAGCAGGCGGATCTTCTTCAGCCAGACCACATCGGCCTCATCGTAGGTGCGGTAACCGTTCTCGCTGTTCCGATTGGGCGAGAGCAGACCCTCTTTTTCATAGAAGCGGATGTTGCCTCGGGTGATGCCGGCCAGCGCCTCTACCTCATGGATTTTCATGGATCGGACCCCCTTTCCGATACCCAACATACACCTTACAGTCGGTGTAAGGTCAATAGGAAAATGAAAAAAAGTTGGCCGAACGGCAAGAAAATTTTGGTTGCAGCCGGTGGAACCTGGTTGATGGCGCTAATTGTGCCAGATTATGCCATAACGTCTCAATGCGATGAGGTATGAATCGAGAGATCGTGGGAGACCAGCGGTGGTTTGATGGTGTGATACTTCTGCGCCGTACTGACACTCGGCAGTGACCGCGCAGGACTTGTATCAGACCAAAATGGGCTCGATGCGGATTCGATGGGTCTGGATTTCGGCGTCTGAAACAGCCGGAGACGGCTGAGAAGTGGGTTGAAAACACCGGAGAAGCGGTATGAAAAAGCCAGAAATGAGGGCCGGTGCGGTCTTAGATGCGGGCTGGAGAGGGCTGGTACACAGACCAGAGAGGGGGAAAAGTAGAGGGGAAGGTGGCTGAAAAACAGGGCAGGAAGGCCGCTGTGTGGGGCCAAAGCGAGCGGTGTATCGTGTGCTTGCCGATGCTTGAATTGGGCTTTAGACCGAAATCTGTCCGCTATACACGGACAGTGCAGGTGCTATTGATCGGGTATGGGGCAACTGAGAAGCAGAGCACAGAGCGTGATGGAGAAGGATGGGCACTGAGGTTCGGGAGTGGGAGATGGATTGCAGCCATACCTGAGGATGTGTTTTGCGCCAAGCGTGCTGCCGCAGATGGAGCATGGCATGTTTGCTGATGGGAAGAGGAGAGAGGGCGTTCCCTATGGGGATGCACTCTGCTGCGGTTCGAGACATGCAGTCCAATCAGCCAGCAAAGGGTGCATCATGGGGCAGGCTGCGCCTGCGCTTTTTGGGCGCCAGCGCCGCAGGGCAGTAGACGGAGCATAGAGAAAAATCAGCCTGTTCTGGAGGGATCAGAAGCACGCAGTATGACGGTAGGCCGGCGGAAGGACGGCGAAAGAGTGCATGTCTTATTGCAGGGGAGAGATGCGGTTGTGATGCGGTCTGGTTGTCATTGAGAGACAAAGCAGTCTCAGTGCGGCGTGGGTCCGGCGAGATACAAAGTGAAAAACTGCAAAATGACTCTGGACGAATGCCGCAGGATGGAGTATTCTGGGGATGGCACAGCGGCAGAGAGACGCCGCTGTACGATCTGCACTGGAGTGCGTGTGTACGCCGGAAGGCAGTGCATCACGCCGGTTCAGGGCTGCTTGATGCCCGTGATGTCCCGGCATCACCGGGGGAAACTGGAGGACTGCAATGCTGCGAGACAAGTTGTTTGACGAGACCCAACTGTATGCCAGACTGGAGGCGATTGTCCAGGCGGAGGACCTGCCGGAGACCCGGATGGCTCTGCCCTACATGAGGGAGAAGCACGCCGGACAATACCGGGTTCCCCCGCGGGGAAGCGAGGTCCAGCTGCCGTACTACGCCCATCCGGCCCTGATGGCCTGTCAGGCATATGCCATGGGCGTGAAGGACGACACCATCCTGGCCACCGCTCTGCTGCACGACGTGTGTGAGGACTGCGATGTCCGCCCGGAAGAACTGCCATTCTCTGAGGCGGTGCAGACCGCCGTGAGACTCCTCACGAAGGGGAACGAGTTCGTATTCACTTCGGACTTGAATGCGGTGATGGAGGGGTACTTTGCCGGGATCCGCACCGACACAACTTCCATGTTCGTCAAGTGCCTGGACCGCTGCAACAACCTGTCCACCATGGCCGGCAGTTTCTCCGTCCCGAAGATGTGTCGTTACATCGATGAGACGGAGGAGTACATCCTCCCGCTGCTGAATATCCTGGAGGAGAAGGCACCGGAACTGAGCAATGCGGTTTTCCTGCTGCGGTATCAGATGCTGGCGCTGGTGGAGACCCAGAAGGCGTTTCTGAAGCTGTAACGGCAAGACAGCTGCGTGAGAGCAGTCTGAGAAGGACGGCTGAGAGATGGCATGTCCTGCGGGGGAGAACGCGATTCCTTCCAGCACACAGGCTGCGATCATGAGAACAGACGATACAGAGATCGGCAGGGGAGACTCTGCCGGTCTCTGTTTTATCCCGGTGTACAACCATACTTGAATGCAAGTATGGCGAGAAAGGTGGAACTGTGATTTCACTTGACAGCATCCCCCCGCTGGCTTACAATCTCCTTAGACCAGCCCGGTATCGGAGTGCGGGGGAGGACTGCCGGTCCTGCCCCATATCCGAACCGATTCAGGCCCGGAGAGGACGGTATCCATGAACGCGCTGGAGTACTTGAAGCAATATACGCAAGTGCTGGAGTCCCTATACGCACTCCAGTCCCTGGAGGGATACCTGAAGCAGCAGCTCACCCGGCTGCCGCCCAATCCCTATGAGCCGGAGAAACTCCATGAGGGGTCCCGGAAGAGCGAGGTCACCCAGCTGAAAGAAAAGATGAAGTACACAGACAAGTGGCGGACCCGTACCACCATGGCTCTGATGCAGCCACCCCTGTGGTTCGAGATGGCCTTTGCCGGACTGCGCAATGCTTTCATCGCCTGGGCGATCCTGCGGGTGGCAGGTCTGCTGGGCAATCCGCTGCAGAATCTGATCGGCGGTCCTGTCTGCGCATTTCTCACCTGGATTCGGGAGATGCCCTGGCTGTTTCCCAAGCTGCTCCTGGTGTCGGAGATCGTTATGCTGGTGCTGTACTTGATCCAGTCCCACTCCGAGGTCCTGACAGAGGCCATGAATGAGTATTACGTGATGGTGGCGGAACAGCAGGCTGCGGCGGAGCGGATGTACAAGCTGCAGCTCACTCTGCTGGGACTGCTGCCGCTGCGGAGATCCCTGGAGAAGATTCGCAAACTCTATGAGGACAAACATGTGCTGCCGGACTCCTGCCAGACCTATGTGGCGGCAGACCTTCTCTGCGATGCCATGGAGAGCGGTGCAGCGGATACCCTGGAAGACGGTGTTGCCCTTACCGAGCAGACCATGGCCGGGGATGCGGTGCTGCGGGATCCCCACAAGGCAGAGGGACGCTGGAGGTTCTTCCCCCAGATCCGGGGCCTGGAGACCCTCCACCGGCGGAACGAAGAGGCCATGCACATCGTAGACGTGATCCTGGACGGGTGCGATCCCCTGGTGGATACCTTGCCCCCGCAGGTTACAGACTGGCTCACCCAAGAGGGCCAGAAGCAAAAGCAGTACAAGAAATGGATTCAGCAGGAGGCGGGTTCCCCGGCATCCGGCTGAGAGGGAGTATCTATGGACTATTTTCACCTGCAAGCCTCTCAGGACACCCTGGAGGGCATTAGCGCTCTGGGGCTTGCCCACCTGGGAGACGGCGTTTTTGAACTGATGGTGCGCTCCTGGCTGTGCCTGCACGGCAAGGCCACCAACGAGCGGCTGCACAAGGCGGCAATCAACCTGGTGTCCGCCCCGGCCCAGTCCAGGATGGCCCACGGCATCCTGGACAAACTCACCGAGGAGGAGCAGGCGGTGTACCGGAGAGGCCGGAACAGCCATACCTCTGCGGTGCCGAAGGGGGCATCTGTAGGGGAATACCACGCCGCCACAGCCCTGGAGTGCCTCTTTGGCTGGCTCTATCTGCAGGGCCGGACAGAGCGGCTGAATGAGCTCTTTGAGGCCATGATGGAGGGGGAGCACCATGCCCTTTGATGCCATCCTGATGTCCGCCCTGCGCAAAGAGCTCAGCGACACCCTCACCGGCGGCAAGGTGGACAGACTCTATCAGCCGGGGAGAGAGGAGATCCTGCTGCACATGCGGGCAGGCCGGGAGAACGTGAAGCTGCTGATGAATGCCAGCCCCGCCCATCCCAGAGCCCAACTCACCACCGTAACCCTGGAGAACCCGGAGCAGCCGCCCATGTTCTGCATGCTGCTGCGGAAGCATTTCTCCGGTGCCCGGCTGCTGGAGGTGTCCCAGCCCTCTATGGAGCGGATGCTGGTCTTCCGCTTTGAGACCCTGGACGAGCTGGGAGATACCACAGAGCGCAAACTGGTGCTGGAGTGCATCGGCCGGAAGTCCAACCTCATTATGCTGGACAGCAGTGGGAGAATCACAGACTGCCTGAGACGGGCAGACAGCGATCTATCTGCCAAACGCCCTGTGATGCCGGGGCTGTTCTATCAGCTGCCGGAGCCCACCGGAAAGCTGGATCCCACGGTATTTGCAGACGACACCCTCACCGCCATGATCCT
>CANQII010000083.1 GCA_947623875.1 uncultured Oscillospiraceae bacterium | reverse complement strand
CAATCAGGAGGGCTGCTGAAAACAAAATTGAAAGGGTACTATACTTTGCCATTCCCATCTCTCCTCGAAGCGGTCTGAGTTCATCTGCCCGTGAGCGCTCTTTTCGGGTCGGTTTCAGCCATCAGGTGCCGGAATGCTGGGCCTTCCAGGCGGCCTCCTCTTCCTCGATGGCCCGGAACACCGGCATGATGCCGATCTTGTTGGGGGTGTGGACGGGGAGCTGGTAGATGTCGTGACCGGGGAAGGGGTTGGCCTCCACGAGACAGGGACCGTTGGGGGTGAAGCACACGTCCCAGCCCACATAGCCCAACTCCGGCTCGATCACGGCGGCGGACTCCACCAGCTTCCAGGCCTTGTCCCAGTCCGGGAAGGCGAACCCCTTGATGGGGGTGCCGGTGGCGGGGTGATTGGTGTAGAGGTTCTTCTTCTTGTCCAGGGCGCGGTCCGTCACCACGCCGGTGTCCTTGTCCACCGGGGCCACCATGCCGCCGCTGTTGAAGTTGTCTACGAACTTGCCGTTGCCGATGCGGAACATGGTGGACACATGGTGGACCTTGCCGCTCTCGCCGAGAAGGGAGACCATCCGCACGGTGTTGATGGATCCGGGGTACACCGCCGCCACCGCCGGGTGCTGCTGGATGAGCTCCTCCAGTTCCAGGTCCGGTGCCTTTTCCAGAAGGTGCTGATAGAGGCCCTCCCGGTCCGGGAAGTCCGCCGCGTCCAGCTTCTCAATGCCCCAGCCGCAGCTGCCCTTGGCGGGCTTGGCCATAAACTGCGAATGCTTGTCCAGAAAGGCCATCACCGCATCCTTGTTGTCTCCCAGCACGGGAACCCAGTCCCGGTGGAGAAAGGCGGTGAACTTGCTGTTGAAGAGGATCTTGTTGTCGAAATCGGGGCGGTGGGCGGCGTCATTGTAGCGGCGGACGATGTCGTTGTTCCGGCCTCGGGTGAGATAGGTGTCCCGCTGCTCCGGGGTGAGGTTGTACATCTCATAGAGGTCGTAATCCATGTAGCCGGCGCCGTACTTTACCGCGCAGCCCCGCACATCCCAGAGAAGCGCCAGCCGTCCCTTGCCGGTCTTCTCGTGCATGGAGTTGATCTTGTCCCACATCTGCTTGTAGTTCAGGTTTTTGAGCCGCTGCAGGATATACTGGATGGTCACTGGAATCGCCCTTTCCGCCTTGGGTCTCATGATAGGGCAGATTGTACCACAGCGCAGCCTGAGGCGCAAGCAAAATTGAAATCTCTGGAACCTGCATTTGCCATCTTGTGAACCCGGCTGCAGGATACTACCGGATGGCGCCTGGATTTTGGCCCTTTTGCCGCTGGACAGACCTGCCCGTCAGTTGTATACTTCAATCGCAATTTAAGTTTACAATTCGGAGGGATCCCCATGTCCGCTGCAGACAACCGAGTCCGTTCTCTGGCGCTCTGCGCCGTCTTTACCGCACTTCTGTGTGTCCTGGCCCCAGTGGCCGTCCCCATCGGGCCGGTGCCCATCACCCTCGCCACCTTTTTTGTGCTGCTGGCGGCAGACATCCTGGGCTGGAAGTGCGCCGCCTTTGCCATCGCCGCCTATATGCTCCTGGGCTTTGCGGGCCTGCCGGTGTTCTCCAACTGGCAGAGCGGTGCCGCCCCGCTGATGGGCCCCACCGGCGGCTATCTCATCGGGTACATCCCCATGGGGATTGTCGCCGGCCTCGGCGCAGAGATGGCCAACAAGTGCACCGGCGCACTGAGCTATGCCATGCGGATCGTGGGCATGGTGGTGGCCACCGCTGTGCTCTACGTCTTCGGCACCATCTGGTTCTGTTTTCTCACCGGCAGCACCGCGGTCCACGCCGTGGCGGTGTGCATGCTGCCGTTTCTCCCGGGAGATGCCATGAAGATCACCGCTGCCGTGGCGGTGGGAGAAGTGGTGCGGCGGAGACTGCAGATTGCCGGCCTGATCTGAGCACTGTGATGTGGGATTTGGCAGTGGACAGAGGAGCCTGACTGGTATATTCTGAAGACGATATTGCAATCGGGAGGCTGATACAGATGAGCGGGAAGGCATGCTACGAGTTTGATTCCTATCGGGACGCTCTGATCCGGATCCCAGAGCATGGCCAGAAGCAGATCCTGTACCGGAGCAATCTCCGCTGGGAACCGCTTTTACCCGAGAAACATGAGTCCTATTGCCGGGCGATCTATCTCGGGCAGGGCTGCTGGGAGCGGCTTACCACTCTCTCCGAGGAAGAGACCCAGCAGATCCTGGAGGCGTGGGGCTATCCCGAGAAGGACTGACCCATTTCTCTGCACAGAAGACAGCAAGGCGCCGGACAGAGGAGCACTCTGTCCGGCGCCGATCGGTTTTAAAAGAGGGGGACCAGTTCTACGGGAGAGGAGGACTTGGGGGGCGGCACATCCGGCAGACTGTCTGCGGTGGCCGCATCTTCTGTGGAGTCCGGCTCCGGCTCAGTGGCGGAAGGATTGTCGCTGGACTCCGGCTCTGGGGATGCACTGGACTCCGGTGTCTCCGATTCCGCAGGTTCCGAGGATTCGCTGGGATCAGCAGAGGCGTCTGGCGCAGCGGATTCGCTGGGTTCTGCCGAGGAACTGGGCTTCGGGGACTCGCTGGGCTCTTCGGAAGAGCTGGGTGCTGGAGAACCGCTGGGCTCTGTGGACGTGTTGGGTTCCGGAGATCCGCTGGGCTCTGTGGATGTGTTGGGATCCGGAGAACCGCTGGGAGCAGGGGACTCACTGGGTGCTGGAGAACCGCTGGGTGCCGGGGATCCACTGGGCGCAGGGGAGGTGCTGGGTTCAGGACTCGTGCTGGACTCCGGTGCGGTGCTGCCGGAGGGCTCCGGAGATTCGGACGGAACAGGGGACTCGGAGGGCACCGGGGTATTCCATCCGCTCACCTTTTCGTTCAGAAGGTCCCGCATCTTGATGCACACCACCACGGCCTGCGCCCGGTTTGTGTTGCTCATAGGCTCAAACTTGGTGCCGGTGCCGGAGATCACGCCCAAGGCGTACATGGCGGCTGCTGCCTCCTGGCCCTCGGCGGGAATCTCGTCCCAGTCTCCGATGGTCTTCTTGGCGGCCTCGGTGGCCTCATGGTCCGGGGCGTGGATGCCCAAATCCAGCAGGATGTTGTATGCCACCTGGACCAGCTGATACCGGGGCATGCTGTCTTTCAGGCTGATGACCACCAGGCCGTTGAAGGACTCGTGATTCAGAAGTACCGTGTATTGGGCGTCATACCAGGTGATGCCGGCGGTCTCAGCCACCTCAGCGGCATAGAAGGCGTTGGCCGCCATGGTGGTGAAGGACATGGCATCAATGGGGCGGTCCGGGGCAAAGAGCAGATGTCCGTTGGCATCGGTGCCCACGCCCACCACCATGTGGGACAGGTAGGCATCTTGGATGTAGTCGAAGGCCCAGTGGGTGGCTGGGACGTCATCGAAGATGATACGGGTGGCAGACGCGGCGCAATGGCCTGCCAGCAGAGCCAGTGCCAACAGCACGGCGCATAGTTTCTTACGCATAGTATTCTCCCTTCGCGGTGTGCGGCGGGGAGCACCCGACCGCGGCGCAATATCGAAAAGAACAGGGGGAAAAAGAAATTCCAGCATCTATTATACTGGCTACAGCGGTCAAAATCAATTACAAGTTATTACAAATCTGTGAAGAATGTTTGGATTTTTCCCCAACTTATATGCAAAATTCTACAGCTTCTGCCTTTTCGAAGCGTATGGGGCACTTAGACGGGAGGAGAATGCCCTGTTCCGCTGCCATCAGAGGCGCCGCACGGGATCGCGGTATTGGGACGTTACTGCTCCTGCGACACATCCTTCGGCGGGATCCATGTCCTGATCGGCAGCCATACCCAGCGTGCGGAATCTGCTGGAGGGCTGGGAGATGAAGCGTGCTGCTGGTTTGGGGCGTCTGTTCAAAGTTGTGAGATCTTTGGAAGTGAATTAACTAAAATATTGATCTCCATATTTCAGTTTGCACAGCTTGATTTGTTGTTTCTGATGTACTATATTTCCGAAATAGATCGAAGAACTTGGCAAGACATGTATTTCATCATTTTATTTGAAAGAAGGGCATATTAATGGTAAGCCTGTGGGACATCCCTACGGTCTGCAAACCTTTGAACACAACAGACAACATCAAGCCAATCTTGGAAGAACAGTCCGGGTATCTGGAGTCCGGAACGAACGGGAAAGTCCGGGCGGACTTTTGCGAGATTGATGACATTCCAGCGGACCTCATTGGCCCATCCAAGACCTTTTCAATCGCATCGTATTCTCAGGCAGAGGGAGATGATGCAAAAGGTGTGTTTGATGCAAACGACTTGTATAAAATGCAGTGCTATGGATTCGATATTTGCAATGATTGCTACAGATTCCGCATCTTTGAAATGAATCTCTCCCCGCTGTATCCGGTATCCATGTTCTTCGATGAAGGCGTTCTTGAGGATTCTGAAGAAAAGCTTTCTGAGCAGTCCGTAAAAAGAGGCAAACTTTCCAATCAATATATCATTTGCTCAGATCAAGATTTCATCGTCAGTTTGAGCGCTGCTTTCACAAGCAGAAAAGTCCGATACATCATCGGTAAGCTGCTAAAACTGTAGATGTAGGCTATGAGATCCAACTGCGGGATCCTCTGCATGGCTGTCGCAGGAAACCGAACTCATTCGAGACTGGACGCCTCTCAAGACAGCTTCTGATACCCCGGAAAGCCTGAAAGCACCATCTTTTGGGAGTTGGATGCACGATTTGGAAGATCTCCAAGACCGATTTCTCCCTTTTTCCTTGACGAACCCCTGTGCCCCGTGCTACACTCTTGCCCGGAAAAGCGAAGGAGGATGTTCGCATGAAAAAAATCGGACTGGCATACGCTATGGAGGGCGAGATTGAGAGCCTGCTGCGCCAGAAAGACGCCAAGTGCCTGGAGACCGTCTCTGGGGTCTCCATCTATGAGATTGAGCCGGGGATCCTGGCATTCACCAGCGGCGTGGGCAAGGTAAACGCCGCCATCGGGGCCCAGCTCTTCATAGACCGCTATCAGCCGGACTGGGTGGTGAACGCCGGGGTGGCCGGCTGCTACCACGATGTCCCCATCGGCACCGTGGTGCTGGCAGACTGCTTCGTCCAGCACGACATGGACACCTCTCCCATGGGGGATCCCATCGGCTTCGTGTCCACGGTGAACCGCATCGAGTTCCCCACAGACGACATCCCCCTGGCCAAGCGCATCCTCATGGATATGGGGGTGGAGTTTGTAACCGGCAAGGTGGCCACCGGAGATGCCTTTATGACAAGAGGTCCCCGGGCAGACTGGGTGGCCAAGACCTTCAACCCCTTCCTCTGCGAGATGGAGGGCGGGGCCGTGGCCCAGACCTGCCTTCGCAATGGGGTGAAGTTCACCGCCCTGAAGAGTGTCTCAGACCGGCTCTGCAAGGAGAACAACGCCGCAGAGTACTTTAACTTTGCCGAGGCCATGGTGCGGCTGAACCGGGTGGTTCTGCCCTTTGCCCAGGCCCTGCGGGATCAGGAGGAGAAGGCATAATGGATCGGATCGCAAGCTTCCAGGTGGATCACACCAAACTGCTCCCTGGCATGTACCTCTCCCGCCGGGACGGCTCCATCACCACCTTTGATCTCCGCTTCAAGCGGCCCAACACCGGGGATCTGCTCACCAACGCCGAGATGCACTCTGTGGAGCACATCATCGCAACCCTCCTTCGGAACGGCCGGTGCAAGGACGCCATTATCTACTTCGGCCCCATGGGCTGCCAGACCGGCTTCTACCTGGTGCTGGACGGGGCGAAAGTCTCGGACGGGGAGGCGGTAAAGCTGGTGCAGGAGACCTTTGCACAAGGCGCTGCCTGGGAGGGCCCCATGCCCGGCAAGAGTGCCGAGGAGTGCGGCAACTACCGCAACCTGGACACCGCACTGGCCAAGACCCAGTGCGCGTACTACTGCACCGTCCTCCAGGACTGGAACGAGGAAAAGCTGGCCTACTGAGCCCGAAAGGAGAAGACCGCATGCGCATGCACATCAAGAAGGGAACCAACTTCGGACAGATGATCGCCGTGGTGAAAGACTGCCAGGGCGAGGTGTTTCTGAAAAGCGACCAGGGGGACATCCTGAACCTGAAATCCACCCTGTCTCAGTACGTATTCCTCTCTATGGGCTTGGATACGGACATCTGGGACTGGCTGATCGAGTGCACGGAGCCCCAGGACTATGAGGCCCTGAGTCCCTTCCTCACCCAGGATCTGGCGTGAGCGTCCCCCTCGGATAAACACATGAAAACATAGAGCGGCCCGGCCTCCCCATGGAGGCCGGGCCGCATTGTACTCTCTTGGTTGTGTGCTGGCGGATACTCCCGGATTACACCTTGGGGAGCTTGGCCAGAGAGGCGGCGATGTCTTCGTCGGTGGGGATGTTGTCCGTCATCTCGCCGTTGTGGAACTTCTCGTAGGCCACGAGGTCGAAATAGCCGGTGCCGGTGAGACCGAAGACGATGTTCTTGGCTTCGCCGGTCTCCTTGCACTTCATGGCCTCCTGCATGGCCACCAGGATGGCGTGGCTGGACTCCGGGGCGGGGAGGATGCCCTCAACCCGGGCGAAGTACTCGGCTGCCTTGAAGACGTCGGTCTGCTTTACGGACACGGCCCGCATATAGCCGTCGTGGTAGAGCTGAGACAGGATGGAGCTCATGCCGTGGAAGCGGAGGCCGCCGGCGTGGTCCGGGGAGGGGATGAACTGGCTGCCCAGGGTGTACATCTTGGCCAGGGGGCAGATGGAGCCGGTGTCGCAGAAGTCGTAGGCGAACTTGCCGCGGGTGAAGCTGGGGCAGGATGCGGGCTCAACGGCCACGATGTCGTAGTCTGCCTCGCCCCGGAGCTTCTGGCCCATGAAGGGGGAGATCAGGCCGCCCAGATTGGAGCCGCCGCCGGCGCAGCCGATGATCATATCTGCCTGGATGCCGTACTTGTCCAGGGCGGTCTTGGTCTCGAGGCCGATCACGGACTGATGCAGCAGCACCTGGTTCAGCACGCTGCCCAGCACATAGCGGTATCCGGGGGTGGAGGTGGCCACTTCAACGGCCTCGCTGATGGCACAGCCCAGGGAGCCGGTGGTGCCGGGGAACTCGGCCAGGATCTTGCGGCCCACGTTGGTGGTCTCAGAGGGGGAGGGGACCACAGAGGCGCCGTAGGTGCGCATTACCTCGCGGCGGAAGGGCTTCTGCTCATAGGAGCACTTCACCATGTACACCTTGCAGTCCAGATCCAGGTAGCTGCAGGCCATGGAGAGAGCGGTGCCCCACTGACCGGCCCCAGTCTCGGTGGTGACGCCCTTCAGGCCCTGCTTCTTGGCGTAGTACGCCTGGGCGATGGCGGAGTTTAACTTATGGGAACCGCTTGTGTTATTGCCTTCGAACTTGTAGTAGATGTGCGCCGGGGTGCCCAGCTTCTTTTCCAGGCAGTACGCACGGACCAGGGGAGACGGGCGGTACATCTTGTAGAAGTCGCGGATCTCGTCCGGGATGGGGATGAAGGGGGTGTCGTTGTCCAGCTCCTGCTGTACCAGTTCCTTGCAGAACACGCCTTCCAGTTCTTCTGCTGCCATGGGAGCGCCAGTGCCGGGGTTCACCAGGGGCGCGGGCTTGTTCTTCATGGCCTCACGGACGTTGTACCATGCGGTGGGCATCTCATCTTCCGAGAGATAGATCTTGTAGGGGATTTCGTTGGTGTTCATGGCTTGGTTTTCTCCTTTCAGAATGGGATGCCGGGACAAAAAGAAAAACCCCTGTCCAGCAATCTTCTGCTGGGACAGAGGCTGATGCCTTCTGCGGTGCCACCCGGCTTGACGCGTTCGCGTCCACTTTCTGCGCACTATCATACGCTGGATTTGGTAACGGAGTCCCCTCCGGCTCCCCTAATGGCTGATCGCGTTCGGTTCGCCCTCGAAAGCCCATTCAGCACAGCCATCCCTGCCGCATTCCCACCGCCTGCGGCTCTCTGTGTGGTACATGCCTGCCTACTTACACTTTCTCTTCGGTTTGTCGGCGGTACAATATCACGTTGAGAGAAGGGTGTCAAGTGGAATTTTGCACATGATTTCCGGAAATGATGGAAGCCCGCTGGGCAACCTGGGGAAATGTGCCCGAATTGCAGATGTCTTGCAGGGAGTAGAGGGAGATTCCCAGACTCTACCATACCGGCTAGACATTCTTGGAAATCTGTCCATTGCAAAACCGGATTGCGTCCGATATAATGACCCAACTGTTTGGCAGGACGCCGTCCGGATGGGTTCTGGACCTGTTGCCTGCTGCTGGGAGAACCACTGGGGAGGAGAACCGACGTGCCAGAGCTCATTCACATTGTTCCCATGCGGGAACTCTTTCTGTACTTCACCCTGTACTCGTTTTTGGGATGGTGCATGGAGACCGCATTCTGCTCCATCCGGAAGCACAAACTGGTGCCCAGGGGCTTCCTCTATGGCCCGGTGTGTCCTATCTACGGCGCCGGCGTGGTGCTGATGATCACCTTCTTCACCCCGCTGAAGGGCAACATCCTGCTGTTCTACCTTTCCGCCGTGGTGGTGATGTCCTCCTGGGAGTACTTCGTCTCCTGGGCGCTGGAGGTTACCACCCACATGAAGTACTGGGACTACTCAGACCAGAAGTTCAACCTGAACGGCCGGGTGTGCCTCTGGATCAGCCTCACCTGGGGTGTGCTCTCCTATCTCGTGATCTTCTGGATTCAGCCGCCGGTGGAGCGGCTGGTGCAGAGCTTTGCCCCTCTGGCACAGACCATCCTGTCCAGCTGCTTTGCTGCAGCCTTCCTGGTGGATACCGTCTTCACCATCCGGAGCCTGGTCCAGCTGTCCAAAGTGCTGGCAGAGCTGGCCACCATCCACGACGAGCTCCATGTCCAGCTGGCCCTCGGCAAGGCGGAGCTGCAGGACCGGGTGGAGGAGAAGACCGCCGCACTCCGGGCCAAATACAACCGCCAGGCCATGCTCATGGAGAAGTACAGCCGCCGCTTCCGCAACGGGTATTCCAAGCTGCGGGTGAGCCGGAAGTACCAGCTCCGGTATCAGATCCGCCTTGAGGACATCCTGGCCGCCGCGAAACAGGCCAAGGAGAACCTGGACCGGAAGATTCAAGAGGGAAAAGAGAAGCTGCAGAGCGGGATGGGCAGCGGCAACTGAGACTGCACCTGCACCTGCGCATCTGCTGTGTGGTAAATAACGAGCCTGCGGGCCTTCCCATGGGGAAGTCCGCAGGCTCGTTTGTATGCTTGGTTGTTTTGGCTGTATGGCCTGTTTTGCATGTCTGCATGCCTCAGTACCCGAAGTGCCTCTGCTTCCCCTTCAGAAAGAGGAAGGTGAGCCCCATGGCGAGGCCCTCTGCCACCGCCACCGAGGCCCAGATTCCGTTGGCGCCCCAGCGGATGGGGAGCAGCAGCACCGCTGCCACCTGAAACACCAATGTGCGGAGAAAGGAGATCAATGCGGAGGTAAGGCCGTCGTTGAGGGCGGTGAAGAAGCCGGAGCCGTAGATGTTGAAGCCCATCAGCAGGAAGGAGAGGGAGAAGATCCGAAAGCCGGAGACGGTGAGGGCCATGAGACCTGTGTCGTAACCCACGAAGAGATGGCCCAATGGGACCGCACAGAGCTCTGCGGAGAGGACCATGGCGAGGGCAAAGGCACTGAGGATCACCAGACTGAACCGGAGCAGGCTCTTTAACTCATTCTTGTTGCCGGCGCCAAAGTGGAAGCTCACGATAGGCGCCGTGCCCACAGAGTACCCGATAAAGGCCGCGGAGAAAATCATGCTGACGTACATCATGACACCGTATGCCGCGATGCCGTCTTCCCCGGCGTACCGGAGCAGCTGGATGTTGTACAGCATACCCACAAGGCTCATGGCGATGTTGTTCAGAAACTCGCTGAAGCCGTTGGTGCAGGCCTGCAGGAGGGCTTTCCCATCCATTTTGGTCTTGCCGAGGCGCAGCGTGCCGGTGTTGGGCCGGAAGAACAGCACCAACGGCACCGCGCCGCCCACCACCATGCTCATGCCGGAGGCCACAGCCGCTCCGGCGAGGCGATATTGCAGGGGAAGGGTGGTAACCAGTACGGCGTCCAGCACGATGTTGGTGACTCCCGCCGCCACCGTCACGGCAAGGCCCATCCGGGGCCGCTCTGCTGCGGCGAAGAAGGACTGGAACAGCAGCTGCAGCACAAAGAAGGGCATGGCGATGAGCATGATCCGCCCATAGAGGACGCTGTTGTCCAGAAGTTCCCCTTCCGCCCCCAGAAGGACGCAGAGGGGGCGCAGCAGGACAAAGCTCGGCACTGCCACCACAATGCCCACGAGGAGTGCGGTATAGGTGAAGAGGGAGAACAACCGGTTGGCCCGGGCTGGTTCTCCCTCTCCCATGGTCTTCGCCACCAGGGCTGTGCCGCCGGTGCCGAAGAGAAAGCCGGATGTGGCGAGGATCATAAGAAACGGGTAGATGAAGTTCACCGCCGCAAAGGGCGCCTTGCCGGCGAAATTGGAGACGAAGAAGCCGTCCACCACGCCATAGACGGATGAGAAGATCATCATCCCGATGGAGGGCAGGGAGAACCGAAGCAGCCTGCCCGGGGTAAAGTGGCCGGAGAGGGAGAGATCGCTCATGGATTCTCCTGGAACCAGGCCTGGGCAAAGGATGCCACTGCCGGAGCCAGGACTTTCATGTTCCAGCCGGTGGTGTTCACCACCAGGTGATAGTTGGCCCGATCTCCCCAGGGAGTGCTGGAGAGGAAGGACCGGGTCTGAGCTCTGCCCCGATCGATCTGCTTCATCTCCCGGAGGATGTCCCTCTCTGAGATCTGCTCCCCTGCCGGGGCCCGCTCCTGGCAGCGCTTCACCTTGGCCTCGGTGTCTGCGCAGACAAAGATGTTGAAGGGGTGGTACTCCTCCAGGATCACGTCCGCATCCCGGCCCACGATGATGCAGTCTTTCCCCGCTGCGGCGATCTCCCGGATCACCTTCTCCTGGTCCACCAGGAGGGAGATCCGGCTGATCTGCTGGTGGGAGGGGGTGAGGGTGGCATGGAAGGTGATGGGGTAGCTGTGCCAGCTGCCGTTGTTCAAGGTGTTCTCGATGTACTGTTTGTCCAGGCCGCTCTTGCTGGCGATGGCCGTGATGATCTCGCTGTCGTAATAGTCCCAGGAGAGGATGTCCGCCAGGCGCTTGCCCAGCTCACGGCCGCCGCTGCCAAACTCGCGGCTTACGGTTATGATTTTCATTGCAATTCAGCCCCCTGTTCTTGCTCCCGCAGATGCGGGGTTTCGTGCTGTCCGGGACGGAAGTGTCCCATTTCGCGGACGGGAACTTCTATGGGAAGATGGAACAGCCCCCGTTTGGCCTATTTTACCACAAATTGTCTTGCGATGCAACGATGATCCGCGCTGGAAGTTTACGGGGTTTGGTGTCGAGAATTGAAAACTTTACTTCCGGGGGGCGGGGGCGCCCCCCGGAAGTATGTTTTTCACAGATTAGCCCTTGCAA